>NZ_AOHQ01000144.1:0-385956 GCF_000416385.1 Mycobacterium sp. VKM Ac-1816D | reverse complement strand
TCATCCCCGATCTGATACGACTCATCAGCCTTCAGGCGATGCAACGAATTGCGATCCTCGAACGGATACACCGCAACGGTGGCGATGTTCATCTCGGTTGCTGCACGGAACGCGCGGATGGCGATCTCGCCGCGGTTGGCCACCAAGAGTTTCGAAATCATCGAACTCTCACTCCTTCGTCTTCGGATCCCGGCGGCCCCGGACCGCACGAGTCGGTGGGGCGTCGGATACGGCGCGCTTGGCGACACCACAGACCGGCTGATGCGCAGGTATGAGGATACTGACCTGCGGATAGCTCACCGCGGGATATCCCCGGACTGTGAGTGGTCGGTTACAGAAGCGTCGACCAGTAGTTCCAGAAGCGGACCAGGATCAGCAGCACGACGGCGGTGAACCACAGCGCCACCAGCGACCATCGCCAGTCGTAGAGGATGCGGCCGGCACCGGTGGCGGTCTCGGCGCGCAGCGCGATGGACGCGACCATCACCAGCAACGGGATGGTGACCGCCCAGACGACCATGCAGTAGGGGCACAGTGCCCCGATCCGGTACAGGCTCTGGAAGATCAGCCAGTGCACGAATACGACACCGAGTGCGCTGCCCACCGTGAGGCCGACCCAGTACCAACGCGGCAGCGACACCCTGGCCACCGCCAGCACGCCGGTGACGAGCACGACGGTGAACGCGATGATGCCGATCAACGAGTTGGGGAAGCCGAAGACCGAGGCCTGTGGGGTGACCATCACCGACCCGCAGGACAGCACCGGGTTCAGGCTGCACGACGGGACGTAGCTGGGGTCGATCAGGATCTCGATCTTCTCGATGGTCAGCGTGGCGGCGGCCGCCAGGCCGAGCACACCGGCGATCAGAACCCCGATGGCGCTGGATCGACGCACGCCGCTCGGCTCGACCGGAGTCTCGGCCGCGTCGAGGTCGGCGGTGGCGGTCACGATGCCGCGGCCAGACCCGGGACGTCGCCGACGATCTCCTTGATCTTGCCGACCAGCACTTCGGGGGTGCTGTACTGGTAGTCCTCACCATTGATCCGCACGGTGGGTGTGGCGTTGATCTTGGTGGCCGCGGCCATGCCGCCGGCCATCTTGACGTAACGCTCCTTGTCGATGCACTCGGGCACCTTGCCGGCGGCGCCGGCCTGCCGGGCGGTTTCGATCAGCTGTGCGTTGGTCGGGTACGAGCCGCCGACCTCCGAGGGCTGCTGGGCGTAGAGGGCGCCGTGGAAGCGGCGGAACGCCTCGACGGATTCGTCGGCGACGCAGTAGGCAGCGCCGCTGGCGCGGGAGGAGTAGTTCTGGTTTCCGGCGCTGTCGAGGATGCCGACCATGTAGTAGTCGACGGCGATCACGCCCTTGTCGATGAGCTGGTTGATCGTCGAGCCGAAGGCCTTCTCGAATGCCCCGCAGTGCGGGCAGAGCGGATCTTCGTAGACCGACAGCACGACCTTGGGGTCGACGCCGTCGTCGTTGCGGACGACCTGGCTGGATTCGACGCGGACGGCCCGTGCTTCACCGGCCTCGGGGTTCGTCTCCCCGTTCAGCACGATCCACAGCACCAGTGCCACCGCGAACAGGACGACCACCGAGGTCAGCCCGATCTGGACGAGAAGGTTGCGCTTGCGGTCAGCGGCCTTCAAGTCGTAACTGGCCTGCTTCTTCGGTTTGTTCGCCACGGGATGCAGCCTACCGGCTCAGATGCGCCCGCAGCGCCGAGGTGAGGTCGACGACGGCGAGTTCACTGTCCCCGCCGAGAGGAAAGAAATTGATGAACGCGTGCACCAGCGAGCCGTACTCGCGGTGATCGACCGGCACGCCCGCGGCGGTGAGCGCGCGGGCATAGGCCCTGCCCTCGTCGCGCAGCGGGTCGAAACCGGCCGTCACCACCAGCGCGGGCGACAATCCGGTCAGGTCGGCGGCGTGCAGTGGCGCCACCCGCGGGTCGTCATGCGCCACGCCCGAACCGGCGACGTAATGGTGGTCGAACCAGTCGATATCGGCCTTGGTGAGGAAGAACCCATCGGCGAACAGCGAGCGCGAGACCGTCTCCCCTACCGGATCGACCATCGGATAGATCAGCAGTTGCAACGCAGGCATCCCGGTGCCGGTCGTGCGGGCGGTCTGGGTGACCACGGCGGCCAGATTGCCACCGGCGCTGTCGCCGCCGACGGCGACCCGGTCGGGGTCCGCACCGAGCTCCGCGGCATGTTCCAACGCCCATGTATAGGCGGCGAAACAGTCCTCGGCCGCGGCGGGCGCCTTGTGTTCGGGAGCCAGCCGATAGTCGACGGCGAGCACGTGCACGCCGGCATCACGGCAGATGCGGCGGCAGAATCCGTCATGGGTGGCCAGGCTGCCGACGACAAAACCGCCACCGTGAAGGAAAACCAGCAGCGGTGCGCCCGCCTCACCGCGATAGTGCCGCACCGCGATCGGGCCCGCCGGTCCGGCGATCGAGAAGTCGTCGGTCGGCGCCACGATGTCGGTCTTGAACGCGGCGGACGCTTCATCGAGCTGGGTGCGTGCGACGGTCACATCGTCGCAGGCCACGAGGCCACCGATACCCGAGGCGCGTTGCGCGTTGAGGAGCAATTGGAGGCTGGTGTCCAGGGTGTTGCCGTCGATGACGACGCTGCGCCGTCCCATCAGCAGTCTCTTGACGGGGTTCGGGATGCGCGCCAGTAGCGGTACCGACACCCGGCTCGCCACGGTTGCGGCCTTCAATCGCAGCGGGCTCGGGTTCGGCCGCGCTGGCAGACTCGTTTCCATGACTGCCCCCTCATATCCCACACGGTTGCTCAACGACGGACATTCCATCCCCGCGGTCGGGTTGGGAGTCTGGCAGACCCCGCCCGAGGACACCAGACTCGCGGTCGAGAGTGCGCTGCGAACGGGTTATCGCCACATCGACACCGCGGCGGTCTATCAGAACGAAACCGAGGTCGGCGAGGGGCTGGTGTCCTCGGGGGTGCCCCGTGCGGACATCTACCTGGTCACCAAGTTGTGGAACTCCGAACAGGGCTACGACAAGGCGTTGCGGGCATTCGATGCCAGCGCTCAACGACTGGGCGTGGACTATGTCGATCTCTACCTGATCCACTGGCCGCTGCCCGAGGTCAACCTGTACGTGGAGAGCTTCAAGGCGTTGTCCACGCTGCGTGACGACGGGCGGGTCCGCTCCATCGGCGTCAGCAACTTCCAGCCCGAGCATCTGCGCACGCTCATCGACGCCACCGGGATCGTGCCCGCGGTCAATCAGATCGAACTGCACCCCCGGCTCCCGCAGCAGGAGCTGCGCGAGCTGCACGCCGAGTTGGGGATCGCCACGGAGGCGTGGAGCCCGCTGGGCCAGGGTGGTCTGCTCAGCGAGCCGACGGTCACCGCGATTGCCGAGGCACACAGCAAAACACCAGCCCAGGTGCTGATCAGATGGCATCTACAGCTGGGTAATATCGTCATCCCGAAGTCGGTGAACCCTGATCGGATAGCGAGTAACTTCGACGTGTTCGACTTCGAGTTGACCGAAAAGGACATCGCGTCCATCGGATCGCTCGATGACGGCACCCGGTTGGGTCCCGACCCACGCACCTTCAACTTCACGGGATAGGTAGGACATGACATCGGCAGCGGCTGTGCCCAATATCGGCTTGAACGACGAGAACACAATTCCGGTTCTCGGAATCGGGGTGGGCGAGCTGACTGACGATGAGGCCGAGCGCGCGGTGTCCGCGGCGCTGGAAATCGGTGTCCGGCTTATCGATACCGCCGCCGCTTACGGTAACGAGGCAGGTGTGGGTCGTGCCATCGCCGCATCGGGCATCCCGCGTGCCGAGATCTTCCTCACCACCAAGCTGGCGACCCAGGATCAGGGCTTTCAGGCCTCTCAGGACGCCGCCAAGGCCAGCCTGGACCGGCTCGGCGTCGATTACCTGGACCTGTATCTGATCCACTGGCCCGGTGGGGATACCGGCAAGTACGTGGACAGCTGGGGCGGGCTGCTGCGGGTACGCGAGGACAAGCTGGCCACGTCCATCGGTGTCGCCAACTTCACACCGGAGGATCTGACCAACATCATCGACCTGTCCTATGTCGCACCCGCGGTCAACCAGATCGAACTTCACCCCCAGCTGGTGCAGACCGAACAGCGTGCCGCGCATGCCGAGCACAACATCGTGACCGAGGCCTACAGCCCGCTGGGGGTCGGCAAACTGCTGGACAACCCGACCGTCACCGCGGTGGCCGCGCAGTACGACAAGACCCCGGCGCAGGTGTTGATCCGATGGAACCTGCAGTTGGGCAACGTGGTCATCCCGCGCTCGGCCAAGCCCGAGCGCATCGCGGAGAACTTCGACGTACTGGACTTCGAATTGGCCGAGGAGCATCTCGCGGCGCTGACCGGACTCGATGACGGCACCCGGTACCGCCCGGATCCGGCCACCTACACCGGGACCTAGTCTCTTGCGATTTCGGTGAGGAAACGTGTGCTGTGCGCACGTTTCCTCACCGAAATCGCTTACGAGACAGCCGCAGGCTGCTTCACCGGCTTGGCGGACGAAACCGTCAGCGCGGCAGCGGCACTGAGGCCGGCGATGGCGAAGCACAACACGGTGTACCAGAGGCTGCCCACCGGATCACCATTGCCGGTGACGCCGTCGACAGCCGAGAAGTACGCGGGCAGGGCGGTGGCCCACAACAGTGCCATCACCGCCAAATACAGGACGCCGTAACGAATCATCGGAGGATTCACGTAGCGCGCTTCGGTGGCAGAGGCCGCCGTGTTGCGCAATCGCTGCCACTGCTTGTAGAGCACCGGCACCGCCACGACAGTGATCACCAGCAACTCCAACGCGTACACGACACCCATCACGGTGACGTTCGTGAACGAGCCGATGACCGTCGCAGGCGCAGGCAGCAGCACCGTGCCCACCGAGGCGAGCAGGCCCACCACCACGGTGCGCCAGAGGATCTGGCCGCCGCTGAAGCGCCGTCCGCGGTCGACGTATCTGCCGACGAAGAACTGGACACAGAATGCCAGCGACATCGGCCAGAGCGCGGCGAAGACCACCACGCTGGGCAGCGGCACCGAGGCGAAGAACGGTTGGTTCATCGGGTGCTCCAGCGTCCATTCCCACCACCGCAGCTGCGGTCCCAGATGGTCGAAGATCTCGTAAAAGGCATGGTGGACGAAGCCGACGCACATCGCACCGACCAGCGTGCCGTAGCGGCGGAAGACACCGAGGTTGCGCACGATCTCGAAGGCGATGGTGGCCATCAGTGGATAGATCGCCACGATGTAGAGGGGCAGCCTGCCCCAGAGGAATTCGACCGTGAAGACGTTGTGCGCGAACATCGTGTCGATGTGTTCCTCGATGCCGAACGCGGCCGGGAAGTACAGCGGCGGTTCGATGATCAGCAGGTAGGCGATGGCACCGAACCACAGCACGAGGTTGGTGGCATCACCGTGGCGGCGCAGCCGGATCACCGCATAGGCCAACGCCAGCACGGCGCCGATGATGATCGTCAGCTCGAGTACCGGCAGCGTCCAATTCTCCAGTGCCAGCGGATTACGCACATCGACCAGGCCGCCGGCCTCCGCGCAGCTGAAACCAAGCCGCTCGGCGAGCTGCTCGAAGGTCGGTCGACACAGATCAGACATCGGCGGATGCCTTCTGATTCGTGTACCACTGTGTCACGTCGTATCCCTCGTCGTAGCGTCTGAACCATTCGTCGGCCAGCACAGGCAACTTCTCGTGCGTGGGATCGTGGCCGGGAATCTGACTGCGGACGATACCCACCAGGGCCGCCAGCTGTTCGCGCAAACCCAGATGCGGGAACGGCGCTTGCAGCGGGCCGTAATCCGGGCGGCGACCGATGCGCCTGAGCAGAGCGTTCTTTCGCCGCTCCAGGGCGAAGGTCGACACCGCATCAACCTTGCGGACCTCCAGCGGGAGATGCCTGTTGAACCCGTCGCAGGCCATCCGCACGACGTCCATCACGTGCTTGAAGATCGACGGTGCCACACGTGCGCGGTACCACGGATCGCCGACCAGATCGTTGTAGATGATCAGCGCCGAGCTGCGGTGTTCGACCTCCTCGACGAAGTGCCATAGGAACAGCGAGGCCACCCGGTCGTCGCCGGGCGCGAACAGAGTGTCGTCGTTGTCGAGCATCAACTTGAACACCGGGGTGAACGTGGCCTCCAAGTCGGCGGTGTAGGCCAGCCGGTACTTCAGCGGTTTGTTCTCGACGAGATCGTCGAAGGCAGCGATGACCTGGTCGAGGGTTTCCTTGAGCGCCGGATACGCCTTGATCAGTCCGCGGGCGTGTTGGCGGTGTGCCATCGAGTGCTGGCCCTCTTGGCGGACGAACGCGTCGGCCTCGTCGGCGATCGGCGAATCGGCGAGCAACGGCTTCGCCTCGGCCATCGTGCTGACGATCATCTTCTCGAAGGCGATCGCCAAGAAGGAGACGGCATTGGCCATGGCCGAGAACGCGGGATTTGTCTCATTCCAGAGAAACGGCACGTCGTAATCGGCGAAGGCGAAGCGCATCTTGCGCACCTGAAGATCGGTCATCAGCGCAAGCTATCACACAATCATACGTCGCTTAGTGTAAATGTATGTTGACTTGTCCGTGCTAGCGTCGCCGTGCCGAGAGGAAGGTGCCGATGGCGCGCAGGCGCGGCTGGGGCGGCGATCCCCCGCACAGTGACGAGGAGGCCACTGCGCGGATTGTCACGACCGCCGTCGAACTGGTCAGCTCCACCGGCGCGGCAATCTCGTTGGCCGATGTCGCGAACTCACTGGGCGTCATCCGGCAGACCGTCTATCGCTACTTCCCCACCTCCGACGCGCTGATGCATGCGGTGGCCATGGCCTCGGTGGACGCCTTCCTCGATCGACTCTCCACGGCCGTCGAAGGCATCCACGATCCAGCCGAGGCCATCACCGAGGGCACCGTGTTCACCCTCGACGAGGTAACCCGCACACCGCATCTGGGCATCCTGCTGTCGGAGTCCTATCCGTATGACCACAGCGGCGCGCTCACCTCCGCGGAGGCACGGGCCATCGGCATGCGGATGATCGATCGTTTTGATGTCGACTGGTCCGCGCACGGTTACGACGAAACCAGCTTGGGTGAACTCGTCGAGTTCACCCTGCGCACCATGCTGTCCTTCTTCGTCGCGCCCAACACCGACAGGACACCGCAGGAACTTCGAAAGTTCTTGCGCCGCTGGCTCGGCGGAGCGGTCGCCGCCCAACAGGCGCAGAGCCCACGCTGATCCGCACTGCCGTCCTCTAGGGTTGTCCCGTGCACGAAGGGACCCCGTTCGGCCGGTATCGCCTGGCGACCATGCTGGGCCGTGGCGGCATGGGCGAGGTGTGGCGCGCCTTTGACACCGCCATGAACAGGTGGGTGGCACTGAAGGTGCTGCCGCCCAGCCTCGCCGACGACAACACCTACCAACGACGGTTCCGCCGCGAGGCCCAGGTGGCCGCGGGGCTGGATGAACCGCACATCGTCCCGATCCATGATTTCGGCGAGATCGACGGACGGCTGTACGTCACCATGCGCCTGATCGAGGGCAGGACCATCCAAGAACTGCTCGAGGGCGGACCGCTGCCGCCGCATCGGGCGGTCGGCATCGCCGAACAGATCGCCGCGGCACTGCACGCCGCACATACCGTCGGGCTGGTGCACCGCGACGTCAAACCGTCGAACATCCTCGTGACACCCGCCGATTTCGCCTACCTCATCGACTTCGGGATCGCCAGGGCCTCCGACGGAACGAAATTGACCAGTACCGGTTCCACGATCGGCACCGTCGCGTACATGGCACCGGAGCGATTGTCGACCGACAGCTCGGATGCGCGTGCCGATATCTACGCACTGACTTGCGTACTGCACGAATGCTTGACCGGGCGGCAACCGTTTCCCGGTGACAGCGTCGAACGTCAGATCACGGGTCATCTCACGCTGCCACCACCCCGACCGTCGATGATGCAACCCGGGGTTCCGGTGCTGATGGATCAGGTCATCGCGACCGGGATGGCCAAGAATCCCGAACACCGCTATGCGACGACGGGTGACCTTGCCGCCGCTGCCCGTGCCGCGATCGCCGCGCCGGCCGCCGCCTATCGACCGACCGTGGCCGCCCACTGGCCACCACCACATCCCGCGCCGCAGCAATCGTGGCCGGCCGCACCGGCGTGGCAACCGGCCGCTGCCGCGCGACCATGGTGGCGCGGACCGGCCGTCCTGGTCGCGATCGCGCTGCTCGCCGCCGTCGTCATCGTTGCGACGACAGTTCTGCTGGCATCCCGGAATGACACCATGTCGAACGCGAGCCAGCGGGTCAGTTCCCCCGCCGCAACCGATCGTCGCATCACGCCGACGAACACGTCTGCCCCACGGACTGTTCCACCCACGGCAACCTCGACCGCGGTAAGTGCCCCGGACCTCCAGAATGCCAAGGGACTGGACGGGCTGCTCCAGACGATTCGCGCCAAGTTCGGTGACACCATGGGCTTCTCGCTGGTGGTCTATCCCGGCCACGCGGTCTACGACCGGCCCACCCCGACGAACGCGAACGCCAAGGACAGCTTCACCTATCGCGGCGACGGCTGGGAGGAATGGGGCCCGACGATGTCGACCAGCGCCTTCGACATCCTGGTCGACCTCGGCCAGATCAATACGAACGCCGTCGCCGGTGTGCTGGGCAATGCACCGCAGCACACCGGTGCGCCGGTCGGCTCGGACAGTTACCTGATCATCGAAGGCACCGAAGGCGGCGGCCTGGATCTGATCATCCACTCGACCGAGCCGGGGACCGGCTTCTTGAGGCTGAACCCGGATGGCAGCATCAAGCAGGTCTACCCGCCGTAAGAGCTACGGCGACAGCAGGATTCGCGCCACATTCGTGGTGGTCTCGACACCGTCATCGTAGCCACCCTCGCCGCCGAGGGCATTCATGATCGACAGCGTGTACCGCTGCTGCGGCCCGGCGAAGCCGACACTGTTGACCACCCAGCCGCCCTGCTCCTGGGACCAACCGTCCTTCGCCCCGGGTGCCATCGCCGGACCGGCGCCCCACACCCCCCACCGCTGGCCACCCTCCACACGCTGCATCTCGGCCACGACCGCCGCGGAATTGGCAGCGCTGAGCCTGTCGAGGACGTAGTTCATCAGCGCGTCGAAATCATCGGCCGTGCCCTTTTGGAATCCCCAGTACGGGTAGACGTCGCCGAACCCCGGCTGCGGCCGCACACCGGTCATGCCGTAGCGGGGAAAGTTGGCGTTGAAGACGTTCGCCGTTCCGCCGTACTCGGACCACAGCGCATCGGCGGCAGCATTATCGGAGCTTCGCAACATCGCGACCATCTGCTCACGATCGTCGGCCGTCAGGCGCACCGTTCCCGATTGTTCTCGCGCCAGCAGGTCGGCCACCATCGCCAGCTTGATCGTCGATGCCGTCCAGATGGGCGTGGCGGCGTTCGCGTTGCGGTACTTGGCCCCGGTGGCCCTGTCTCGCAACACGAATCCCACCGTGCCGGGTCGGTTGGCCAGATAGTTTTCGGCGGCGACCAGACGCTCACGCAGGGCACACTGCGCATCCCCGGCCGGGCAGTCTGCCGCCGCCACCGCTCGTTCGGTCGACGCCATCAACAGCAGCAACAGCGTCACGATCACGACACGACGCAACGCAGAGACGGTGCGCGGCGCCCTAGTCAAGTGCACGCTCCAGCGCTTCGCGGAGATCTTCGGTCCGGTACACCGGAATCTGCTGCCCGTCGATGAAGAACGTCGGCGTGCCTTGCACACCCAGCGCGACACCGTCCTCGACATCCCGACGGACCCGTGCAGCGGTCTCGGGGTCGGCGTAGTCACTGTCGAATCGGGCCATGTCCAGGCCCAACTCCTCGGCGAAGCCGCGGAAGACGGCATCGGCAGGCGTACGACGCTCACCCCACTGCGACTGGGTCTCGTACATCATGCGATACATGGCCTCCAATCGGCCCTGCCGTGCGGCCGCCTCGACCGCACGCGCGGCCCGTTCGGCGTTGACGTGGCCCGGCAGCGGGAAGTACCGCAACACGAATTCGACCCGATCGCCGTACTCGGTGCGCAACTGCTCGACGATCGGGTAGGCGGCCCGGCATCCCTCGCATTCGAAATCCAGGAACTCGACGAACGTCGCCGTGGCATCGGGCGGATCGTCGAGGCGGTGACTGTCGGGGCGGACCACCTCCACCCCACCGGTGGCGGTCGGCACCTGTTCCGGCCCGCCGCCGGTGCGCAGCACCAACACGACGATGCCGATGGCGGCGACGATGATGACCACCGCAGCGGTCAACAACGTCCGGCCTATCGGGGTCTTCAGCACCGCGCCTCCCCCGCCGGCACCGGCGCACCCGCCGGACCTGCATCTACGTAGTAAGTCCGTAGGATGGTAACGCAACCCCAGACGAGCGGACGGGAACTAGAGCCATGGGACGAGTCCAGGCCACCGGGCGGCGGCGCGGCGTCGTGAGCACGGTTGTCTGCCTGCTCACGCTCTGCGCCGTGGTCATCGGCATGACCGGATGCGGCAGCCGGCAGGCACCGGTGGCACAACCGGAGACGATTGCCGAAAAGGGCACCCCCTACGGCGATCTGCTGGTGCCCGAACTACGCATGTCGGTCACCGACGGCGCCATCGGCGTTCCGGTCGAGACACCGGTGACGGTGCGCGCGGAGGCCGGCGTGCTGGACAACGTGACCTTGGTCAACGAACAGGGCCGGGTGGTCAAGAGTGAGCTGAGCCCCGACGGGGTCAGCTGGCGTTCGGCAGAGCCGCTCGGCTACAACCGGCAATACACCCTGCACGCCGAGGCACTCGGCCTCGGCGGGCGCACCGGCATCACGGCGAAGTTCGAGACCCATTCCCCGCAGAACCTCACCATGCCCTATGTGATCCCCGGCGACGGTCAGGTGGTCGGGGTCGGACAGCCGATCGCGGTCAGCTTCGACGAACCGATCCCCGACCGATTGGCCGCCCAGAAAGCCATCACCGTCACCACGAACCCGCCTGTGGAGGGCGCGTTCTACTGGCTCAACTCCCGCGAGGTGCGCTGGCGCCCCGCCGAATACTGGCAGCCCGGTACCGAGGTCGAGGTTCAGGTGCGCACCTATGGCGTGGACCTCGGTGACGGACTGTTCGGACAGGACAATGTCACCAGCCGATTCACCATCGGCGACGAGGTCATCGCCATCGCCGACGACAGCACCAAAACGCTGACCGTGCGGGTCAACGGCGCGGTGGCCAAGACGATCCCGATCTCCATGGGCAAGAACGCCACCCCCACCGACAACGGGGTGTACATCATCGCCGAACGGCTGCCGTTCATGGTGATGGATTCGTCGACCTACGGCGTCCCGGTGAACTCACCGGACGGGTACCGCACGGAGGTCAACTGGGCCACGCGGATGTCCTACAGCGGGATCTTCGTGCATGCCGCGCCATGGTCGGTGGGCAGCCAGGGCTATGCCAATGTGAGCCACGGGTGCCTCAACGCCAGCACGGAGAACGCAAAGTGGTTCTACGACAACACCAAACGCGGCGATATCGTCGAGGTGGTGAACACGGTGGGGCCGACACTCTCGGGCACCGACGGACTCGGCGACTGGAACATCCCGTGGTCGCAGTGGAAGGCAGGCAACGCCAATCTGTGATCAGTGCTGACACAGCAGATTGATCAGCACCGGCACACACACGGTCGCCGCGATGACCACGATCGTCAGGATCTGGTGGCAACCGGTGGCCAGCGGTCCGGCCGGATCACGCAACCGGGCCACCCTGGTGTGTACCGCGCGGGCGCCGACGGACAACCCGCCGACCGGTGCGGGGCCGGCGAGTTTGACCATCCCGGCGATCACCGCCCCGCGACCGTGCCTGCGCGCCGCGGTGTCATCGGCGCACATCTCCAACAGTGCGGCAACTGCGCCGACAGCACGGGTGAACAGCGGGAGCCGAGAAAGACTGTGCGACAGCGCCCGCAAGACCATCAGCAGGTGGTGGTGACGTCCCGCGAGATGCGCCTGCTCGTGGGCGAGCACAGCACCGAGCTGCGCCTCGTCCAGGGTGCGCACCGCGGCACTGGTGAGCACGATGGCGTGCGGACGGCCGGCGACACAGTACGCCGCGGCGCGATCGGCGTCGATGACGAACACGTCCTGCCGGTCTGTCGGCATGCCGATGATGCGGGCGGCCCTGGCATGTTCGGCGCTGCGTGCCCGAAAGCCGGCCACCGCGCGACCGACTTGGATCCCCACCATCATCGAGATCACGACGCCGGCACCGATCAGCAGGGCCAGACTCGCCGCCCCGGGGGTCAGCGACCGCTCCGGGACCCCGATCATCTCCAGGCACAACACGATCGTCGCCGACCCCGGTAGTCCACTGACGGCGGCGCTCACGATCACCAGCACCGAGACCGACCACGCCAGCACCACCACCGCGATGGCGGTGAGCCAGGCGGCCACGCCCAGGCGCGGATTGAGTCCTGCGCCCGTCAACTTGTGCAGCAGCGCCGGCGCCGCCCAGATGATCACCGCGCCGTAAGCCAGCAGGTACGCAGCGATCGTCATCGCTGCCGCTTCGGTGCGTGTCGCAGCGCGGCCCGGAGTTTCGCCGATTCCTCCGCCGACATCTGGTCGACGAAGAATGCCAACACCGCCTCGGCATCGCCGCCCGAGTCGAACGCCGCGCGCATCAGTTGTGCCGACCGCTCCTCACGCGTCATGGTCGGCCAGTACCGGTACGCCTTGCCCTCGCGGTCCCGCCGGACCCACCCCTTGCGGTAGAGGTTGTCCATCGTGGACAGCACAGTCGTGTAGGCGATCTGGCGAGCATCGGCGAGCTGTTCGAAGATGTCGCGGACGGTGGCGCCGTCAGCGGACGCCCAGACGCGGTCCATGACCGTCGCTTCGAGATCACCCAGACCGCGCTGCTGCATGCTCACCTCAATCCGACTCACCCAGATGGCCGCCTCGGTCCAATCTATCCGGGTGTGCGGCCCTGAGCGCCCTCGGCCGGGCAATCCGTCGGTACAGGACGATTACGCAGTTTGCCGCTGCAGTTTTCCCAATTGTTTGCAGATCGCCTCATGGACAATGGTCGCGGGGATAATCTTCGATCGTGGCGAGCGGGGAGGATCACGTCGATTTCGGCGTCACCACATCAGGTGGGCCGTGTCAGGCGGTGGCATTGGACACGATTGCCCGGACCGTGGGCAGCCGGCCCCGATACCTGCTCTGGTTCGAGGATTTCGGCGCCCAACCGCCCACCCAGAAGATTGCCGCGGCCGCCGAACAGGGCGCCGTACCGGTAATCACCTGGGAACCGTGGACACGTCCCGAGAGAGGGTCTGCGGTAATGCGCGAACTGGCCAATGGTGCGCTCGATGAATATGTGCGCGAATGGGCTGCGGAATTGAAGAACTGCGCCCAGCGGATCTGTTTGCGGTTCGCGCACGAATTCAACGGTGATTGGTATCCGTGGTCCCCGGCGGGCGGGATCACCGCCACCGACCATTCGGCAGCGTGGCGCTACGTACACCGCATCTTCACCGACGGCGGTGCGGCAAACGTGGACTGGGTGTGGTGTGTCGACGCGCAGATCGATCACCGGGCCCCGATCTCCGACTGGTACCCCGGTGACGACTATGTCGACCACCTCGCGGTCGACGGTTTCAACTGGGGTCACTGCCCGGGCCGTACCCACTGGCGACAACCCGAGGAGGTGTTCGGGGCGGCACTGTCCGCGCTCGGTGACCTGGCCGCGAAACCGGTCATCGTCACCGAGGTCGCCTGCGCCGAAAGCGGTGGCGACAAGGCGAACTGGATCACCGATCTGATCAGCTATTTGGGCACCCAGCCGAAGGTCACCGCGTTCATCTGGTTCGACCACCGCAAGGAACGCGACTGGCGCATCGCCAGTACACCGCGATCGGCCGCGGCCATGGCCCGCGGGCTGATGAGGCGACCATGAATCCACCGAACGGACTGTCACTGAACGACCGGTATGCACTGCCAACAGCGTTGGAAGCCGCGCGCCTGCACGCCGTGGACCAGTTGTTCCAGCTGGACACCGAACCCGAGGACCGATTCGCGCGGGTCACCAGTATGGCGCGTTGCGCCCTCGATGTGCCGATGGCGGCCGTTTCGCTGCTCGCCGAGGACAGGCAGTGGTTCAAGCAATGCGACGGTATGACTCTCGGCGGCTTCGTTCCGCGCGACCAAACCGTCTGCCAGGCAACGGTGGCCAGGTTCTACCGCGGTGACCTCGACCCGCTGCACATCATCGAGGACACCTGGCAATCCGAGTTTTCCGAACTGCCCGCGGTGCAGGGTGAGGGCGGCATCCGCTTCTACGCGGGCTATCCGCTGGTCGGCCCGGGTGGCCATGCCGTGGGAACCTTCTGTGTCTATGACACCCGGCCGCGCTCACTCGACGCCGCACAGCGGCGGACCCTGCTCGAACTCGCCCGCTGGGCCGAACGGGAGCTGCAGAATTCCGATGACCTCGACCGTGCGGCGGCGGTGCAACGCCAGCTGCTGCCCGCACCGTTGACCGATCTGGCCGGTTACTCCGTATCCGGGCTGTGCGTGCCGGCATTCGCCGTGGGAGGTGACTTCTACGACCACTATCCGGTGTCCGGCGGCGCGGTGTTCACCATCGCCGATGTGATGGGCAAGGGCCTGGCAGCGGCGATTCTGACAGCCACCGTCCGCTCGGCGTTGCGCGGCGCGTCGCGGGCCATCGATTGGACCGGTGGTGGGGACGTCGACATCGCCGACGCGGTCAATTCGGTCGCCGTCCAGCTCGCCGATGACCTGGACAGCACGGAAAGCTTTGTCACGTTGATGCATCTACGACTGCGTGCCGCCGACGGAGCGTTGGATTACGTCGACGCCGGCCACGGGTTCGCGGTGCACATCGGCGCCGACAGGCAGGCACGGCCACTGCACAGTCGAGGACTGCCATTGGGCGTCAGTCCCGAAGAGACGTGGAGCTCGGTGCGGCTGATGCTGGCCCCCGGGGACACCGTGGTGATCGCCTCGGACGGCCTGCTGGACCTGGTCGGCGATGGCACTGACATGCGGCCGGCACTGGAGTTTCTGGCCGGACACAGCGATCCCACCGAGCTGTGCGCGACCCTTCGCGCGATGACGGGCGACCGGCCATGCCTAGATGACGTGACCCTGGTCGCCATCCGTCGTGAGGCGAGTGGATGACACATCGCCTGCCCGATGCCTCCGTCGGACGCTTCCCGTCGGCGTGGATGCGCCTACTCATCCTGTGCACCGGGCTGCTGGGCATCAACTACATCACGTGGCGGTGGATGGCTTCGCTGAACTGGTCGGCCTGGTGGATCGCGGTGCCGCTGGTGCTCGCTGAGACCTACAGCGTCATCGACTCGCTGCTGTTCGCCTTGACGATGTGGCGGAGGCTGCGACGCAACCCACCGCCCCCACCCCCGGACGGCGCCACCGTGGACGTCCTGGTCACGACCTTCAATGAACCGATACCCATGGTGCTGCAGACAGCCATCGCAGCCCGCGATATCAGTTACCCGCACTCGACCTGGATACTGGATGACGGTGATCGTCACGAATTAGCCGCTGTCGCAGCCGAAAACGGAATCGGCTACGTGACCCGGTCGGCCAGCTGGGCCGATAAGCCGCGGCATGCCAAAGCGGGCAATCTGAACAATGCACTCTTCGAGACCGACGGTGAGTACCTGCTCATCCTCGATGCCGACCAGGTTCCCGATCCGGCGATCCTCGACCGGACACTGGGATACTTCCGTGACCCCCGGATGGCGTTGGTGCAGACTCCGCAGTACTTCCACAACGTGCCGTTCAGCGATCCGCTCGGCAGTCAGGCTCCGCTGTTCTACGGTCCCATCCAACAGGGCAAAGACGGCTGGAATGCTGCCTACTTCTGTGGTTCCAACGCGGTGTTGCGCCGCGAGGCACTCATGCAGCTCGGTATTCGAGGCTACGTTCATGCCGTCGAGGAGGGTATCCGGCGGACGCTGTACGCCTCCCGAAAGATCCTGAAGAGCGCTGCATCCCAGACCGATTCGGAGCACCCTGCGGTCCGCACCGCGTTGACGTCGGTACAGGACGCCACCGCCACCGCGCGCAAGCAGCTACGCGCCGGCCGCGAACTGGCCGATATCACCTTCGATTTCCAGCAGCAGGTCGATGCTGCCGCCCGTTCGATCGTCACCGCCGACGTGACCGCCATGCGCGCCGACCTCGACGTCATCACCGCACTGCAACAGGATCCCGAACTCGCCTCCAGCGCGGTCATCTTCGATGACGAGGCGCTGAGCTCACTCGCCGGTCGAGAATGGTCGCCATTGGGTGCCCTCGAATCGATCAGCGCCATGATCCGGGCGGTCGATGTGGGTCGCGACGACGAGGCGCAGCCGGTGCTGCCCATGGCCACCATCTCCGTCACCGAGGACATGGCGACGTGCATGCGTCTGCACGCCCAGGGCTGGAAGTCGGCCTATCACCACGAGGTGCTGGCCCGCGGTCTCGCACCCGATGACGTGCGCACGATGATGACCCAGCGGTTGCGCTGGGCGCAAGGCACCATCCAGGTGATGCTCAAGGAGAACCCGTTGGTACAGAAGGGTTTGAGCTGGGGTCAGCGGCTGATGTACTGGGCCACGATGTGGAGCTATCTGGCCGGTTTAGCCGCCCTGGCCTATATCGCGGCGCCGGCGATCTTCCTGATCTTCGGCATCATGCCGGTCCAGGCCTACAGCTGGGATTTCTTCGGCCGCCTTGTGCCGTTCCTGGTCCTGAACCAATTGATGTTCATCATCATCAGTCGCGGCACGCCGACATGGCGCGGTCAGCAGTACAGCCTCGCATTGTTCCCGGTGTGGATCCGGGCCTGTACCACCGCTTTCCGCAACGTCTACTTCGGTCGACCGCTGGGCTTTGCGGTGACGCCGAAGACCAAGCAGTCATCCGATTCAATTCCTTGGCACCTGGTCAAATGGCAGCTCGCCGCCATGGCCCTGCTCGTGACCGCATCGGTCATCGGGATCGTGCAGTTGTACTTCGGTGCGATTTCGGTTCTCGGCGTCGGAGTCAACCTGTTCTGGGTGCTCTTCGACGTCGTCATCCTCAGCGTGGTGTTCCACGCCGTCCGCTATCGGGGCCACGAACCCGAAGGGCCCGAATCACCCGCCGACCAAGGAGTCTCGTGAGCAATTTCCCCGTTAACTCCCTCGAATCCGGAGTCGCTGTCGTCATCCCGACCGGTCGCGTCAACATGGTGGCCGCGCCGGCTCTGCGCAAGCAACTCCATTCCCTCGTCGAGGACGGGCACAGCCGCGTGGTCGTCGACCTCAGTGGCGTCGATTTCATCGATTCCTCCGGCCTCGGCGCCTTGATCTCCGGACTGAAGGTTGCCCGCCAGGCAGGCGGCGACCTTCGGATTGCCGCGCCGTCCCGGCAGGTGACCTCGGTCCTGGAGCTGACCAACCTCAACCGCGTGCTGCGTGCTCATCCTGACGCCGAGAGCGCTTTCGATGACCACACCTGAGAGGTTCGTCCTCGATACCCTCACCGGGCCCGACACCCTGACGGCGATCCAACAAACTTTGGACGCGCTCTGGTCGGAACACCCGGAACTCCCGGATATGGTGCGGCTGCACATGGATCTGGCCGCTGGGGAGATCGGTGCCAATATCATCGAGCATTCCGGCGACGGCAACCCCGTGCATCTTCGGATGACCGTCGAGCTGTCCTCGTGCGCGGTGCGCGCGATCTTCACCGATGACGGCCACCCGGCGCCCTTCGACGTACATCAGCCTCGGATGCCCGACGAGATGTCCGAGAGTGGTCGCGGATTGGCGATCGCCCACCGCGTGCTCGACGAGCTGTCTTATCGCCGTGACCACATCGGCAACCACTGGACGCTCATCCGGAATGTCACCGAGTGACCGCATAGGCGTCGGGTGCGCGTCAGCGCGGACTCGCGGCTGTCTCGTCCTCGTCGTGGACGGGTTCGACCGGACGACGCAGGACCGCGGGCCGCAGCCGATCCGGCAAGGCGCGCAGCGCGAGGACGGTGGCCACAAGGATCGCCGCGGTGCCACCGGCAACGAGGACCAACGAGGCCGTCGGGAAGGCGTTCTCCAACACCATGAAGGAACCGAACACCAGGAACAGGGCTGCGGCTCCGATCTGGATGATCCGCTCCGGCAAGTGCTTACCCAACACCGCGCCGACGATGATCGCCAACCCGTCGGCGACCACCATTCCCAGCGTCGAACCGATCCACACGCCCGCCCAGTTGTTGTCCGCGGCGAGGGTGACCGTCGCCAGCATCGTCTTGTCGCCGAGTTCGGCGAGGAAGAATGCGGACGTCACCACGAAGAACGCGGGTGCGGTCGCCCGCTGCGCGACGCTGGCCTCCTCGTCACTGAGCTTGTCGCCGCGCAGCGTCCAGGCACCGAAGAAGATGAACATCACACCCGCGATCAGCCCGAGCAGATGCCCGGGGAGTGCGGCACCGAGATAGTGCCCGATCGCCACCGAAAGGACATGCACGACGGTGGTCGCCGCAGTGATCGCGGCAAGAACGACCCACCACCGGTATCGCAACGCGAACGTCATCGCGACCAGTTGGGTTTTGTCACCGAGCTCGGCGATGAAGATGACGGCAAAGCTGAGCACCAAGGCGGACAGCACGGGAACCTCCCAGATCACAGGCTGCCGTGGAGAAAAGTGCACTCCGGCCGGCAGCCACACATGGCTTCATACGGCCGAAGGTCTCGTCCACCGACTGTCGTCGGTCCAGATGACCGGGACGTCCGGCCAACTGCCGGCAGGTCCAGTATGTCGATCACCCGATTGGGGGCTACTCCCCTTCGCTGCAGACGAGGTTAGTCCAGGCCCCTGCGATACGCAACCTGGCACTTTTCAAAGGTGTTCTACAACAACAACTTTGGGCACCCGCGCAAACTGAATTTGGCCGACCGAACGCCGGTCGCGCGGTTGGTGACAATGTTTGTGGTGAGGCCTGATGGCGTATTTCGGTCACCCGAAAACGGCACGGGCTCAGCCGGTGGGACACGTCCCCGCCGCCTCGCGCAACACGCGCGCCGAGGACGTATCAACGGGCAGCCGGTAACCGCGCAGGACCTCGGCGAACTGCACCGCATACTGACACCAGAACGCGCGGTTGGGCGGCATCCACGCGGCCGGTTCACTGTCACCCTTGTCCTGGTTGGCGCCTCCGGCCACCGCGATCAGATTGGCGGGGTCGTTGGCGAACCGCAGTCGCAGATCATCCGGCCAGTTCCTCGCACCGAGATCCCAGGCCAGCGCCAACGGGACGATGTGGTCGATCTGGACCGCAGCGCCGATTTGGTTGCCACGGACGAACGCGATGGTCTCGTTGGTGTACGGATCGACGAGCGTGCCGGTGGCCACCGCGGTCGGACAACGCTTGATCGAGACATAGGACTTCTCGATCAGGTCGCGATCGAGGATGTCGTTTCGGGTGTCGCAACCGTTGCGTCCGCCCGGTGCGTCGTTGTCGTCGTCCCAGGACTCGCCGAAGGCGTCGCGGCGGTAATCGTGTCCGCGCACCCGGGACGGAATCTCGGGGACGCCCGCCAGGATATCGGCGCCGACGGCCACCGTCGGCGTATCGGCCTCGGCAACGACACGGGACGATCCCGTACCCGGTTCGGTGCTCACCTGCACGGCGACCAGCACTGTGAGCGCGACGCCTGCGGCGAGCAACGCGATCCGCTTCACGACTTGTCCAGATACTGAACGCGATCGGTGTCGGAGAACGGGGCCGCCAGCACCGCGAGGCCACCCTGGTCGGGGTTGTCCAGATACGCCTGTTCGCAGAAGCTGCGGGCCTCCTGGATGATGTCGAGATGCTCGGCCAGCGACAGGAAACGTAGCGTGGTCAACCGGCCTGACTGGTTGTAACCCAGCACGTCACCTTCCTGACGCTCCTGCAGATCAAGGTCTGCCAACGCGAAACCGTCGAGGGTTCCGGCGACCGCACGCAGCCGCTCGGCCGCCTTGGAGCTCTCCGGCATCCGTGTCACCAGCAGGCACAGGCTCGGGTGCTTGCCGCGCCCGATGCGACCGCGCAGCTGATGCAACTGGCTGATGCCGAACCGATCGGCATCCATGATCACCATTACGGTGGAGTTGGGCACGTCGACACCGACCTCGATCACCGTGGTGCACACCAGTACATCGATCTCGCCGGCCCGGAACGCCGACATCACCGCGTCCTTCTCCTCACCGGACAGCCGACCGTGCATGAGGCCCAGTCGCAGACCGGCCAGCGGACCACTTCGTAACCGGTCCAGCATCTGCAACACCGTGATCGGCGGCGGACCATGCTCGTAGGCGTTCTTCTTGTCGGGCTCCTCGTCGATTCGCGAGGCGACCACATAGGCCTGCCGGCCGGCCGCGACCTCCTCGGTGATCCGCGCCCATGCCCTGTCCAGCCAGGCCGGTTTGTCCCTGGCGAAGATGACATTACTGGCGATCGGTTGCCGGCCACGCGGCAGTTCACGAAGGGTGGAGGTCTCCAGATCACCGAACACAGTCAGCGCTATCGTGCGCGGGATCGGGGTCGCCGTCATCACCAACAGGTGGGGTGTGATGCCTCCGGTAGCCTTGGCGCGCAATCGGTCTCGCTGCTCGACACCGAACCTGTGTTGTTCATCGACCACCACCATGCCGAGCCGGGCGAACTCGACCGACTCCTGGATCAGAGCGTGGGTGCCGATCACGATCCCGGCCGTCCCCGACGCGATCTGATCGCGGGCCAGCCGCTTCTGCTGCGCGGACATCGAGCCGGTCAGCAGGGCGACCCCGGTCGCCTCCTCGGCGGCGCCCAGTTCACCGGCCATGGCCAACGGGCCCAGAACATCACGGATGGACCGATAGTGCTGCGCGGCAAGAACTTCGGTGGGCGTCAGCAGTGCACACTGCATTCCCGCATCGACCATTTGCAACATCGCCAGAACCGAGACGATGGTCTTACCCGATCCGACCTCGCCCTGCAGCATCCGGTTCATCGGCCGGGTCCCGGCAAGCTCGTCGGAGATGACGCCGAGCACCTCGCGCTGGCCACCGGTGAGCTCGAAGGGCAACTGCTGCCGCAGGGCGGCCAACAGTCCGTCTGCGCGGACCGGAGCCGAGGGCCCGGTCTCACCGAGTTCGCCGTAGCGCCGGGCCACCAAAGCCCATTGCAGGCCGACCGCCTCGTCGTAGGTCAGCCGCTCGTGGGCGGCGGCACGCTCGGCCGCGTTCTCGGCGAGGTGCACGGCACGCAACGCGGCATCCTCTGAGATCAGATCCCACCGGTCCAATATCGACTCGGGCAACAGCTCGGGCACCGGATCCAGGACGGCCAGAACTTGTTTGATGCAGGCGTAGATATCCCAGCTCTGCAGCTTCTTGGTGGCCGGATAGATCGGGAAGAAGTCCTTCTCGAACGCCGCCAGCACGTCGTCGCCGGACTCTCCCGATGCCTCGGCGATCTTCGCGAACGATCGTGTGCCGATGGTCCGCCCGGTGGGCGAGTCGATGACCAGAAACGCCGGATGCGACAACTGTACGGTGTTTCGGAAGTAGCCGATCTCCCCGGAGAGCATCACCCGGGTGCCCTCGACCAGGTTGTTGATCAGATAGTCGGCATTGAAGAAGGTCGCGGTGATCGGCGGATTCCGGTCACCGAGGGTGATCCGCAACAGCTTGCGCTGCCGCTTACCGTGTTGCGATTTCATAGGCCGGACATCGGTTTTGGTGATGGTGTCGACGAAGGTCACGTGGGTGCCCTCCTCGAGCTCGATCTGCTCACCCTCCTCGCGGACGTTGATGCCGTCACTGTATTTGCGGGGATAATGCCGCAGCAGATCGTTGACGGTGCGTAACCCGAACGCCTCTTCCAGCGAGGTGGCGGCCTTGGTCCCGAGAACGTGGGATAACAGGTCTGACAGAGCGACCACCGCTACTCCACCCCGATCAACAGCGCGTCACCGTCGTGATCGGTGCGGTAGCTGACCAGTTCGGTGCCCAGGTGCTGGCGGCGGACATGTTCACGCAGCCGGTCGCCCACACCGTCGTCGACACCGGCGCCGATCAGTATGGTCACCAGCTCTCCACCGGAGGCCAACAGCAGATCGATCAGCCCGGCCGCGGCGGCCACCACATCACGGCCGACTATCAGCACCTCGTCACCGGTGATCCCCAGGCCGTCGCCGGTCTTGCAGGAACCCGCCCACGTCAACGCATCCTCGGTGGCGATCCGCACCGACCCGTGCCGCGCGCCGGCGGCCGCACGAGCCATGGTGTAGGCATCGTCGACACCATGGCGGGCGGTGTCGTGTACCGCCAGCGCCGCCAGCCCCTGCACCATGGACGCGGTCGGGACGGGGACGACATCGATACCCCAACCCGTTGCCGCGGTGCAGCCCGCCACCAGTTCCTCGGCAGCGATGAATCCGTTGGGCAGCAACATGATCTGCGCGGCGTCGGCCTCCACGAGGGCGCGCAACAACTGTTGGGCGCTGATCGGACGCCCGTCCTCGGGCCTGAGCACCCGGGCCCCTTCGCCGCCGAACAACGTTGCCGCACCGTCACCATCGACGACGGCGAGCACCGCACGGTCCTGACTTCCCACGGCGACGGGACGCGCGCCGGTCAGCAGAGTCACCTGGATACCGCTGGGCACGCCGGCCGCCAGACCGGCCTCCACCGCCGCACCCGCGTCATCGGTGTGCACGTGCACCGAGTGCGCACCGGTGCGCCCGGCGGTGATGGCCACCGAATCCCCCAACACGTCCAGCGCGGCGCGCAGCGTGTCGATCGCCTCGGCCGTCGAGCCCGTCAGCAGGTACATCACCTCGAATCGCGGCGGTGCCGGATCGGTGTGCACCGGCTCGGCCATGGCGGCGGGTCGGTAGGTGTCACGGGCGGGAGCAGTCCCGACGAGGATGGCGGTCATCGCGTCCAGAAGTACCAGCAACCCCCGACCACCGGCGTCCACGACGCCCGCCTCGGCCAGCACGTCGAGTTGACCTGTGGTGCGATCCAGCGCCACGCTCGCGGCACCCGCGCTGGCCGCGACCACGTCGGCGATATCGGCCGCTGTGCACTGTTCTGCGGCTTCCGCCGCGGCGGAAAGCACCGAGACGATGGTGCCGGGCACCGCCTGCCCCATCGACGCCACGACCAGCGCCTCGGCACGACGCAGCGCCATCGCGAAGGCGGGTCCGCCGATCTCGGTGAGAGCGCCCTCGGCCGTCACGTCGGCGAGACCACGCAGGATCTGCGACAGGATCACCCCGGAGTTCCCGCGCGCCCCGCGCAGCGCGCCATCGGCGAGCAGGCCGGTCAACCCGATGAGGTCCAGGTCCTCGCGGCCCTCCGTTCCTGCGACCGCCGCCCGCATGGTGAACAGCATGTTGGTTCCGGTATCGGAATCGGCCACCGGGAAGACATTGAGGCGATTGATCTCGTCGGTATGGGTGATCAGATGTGCGACGGCGGTGTGGGCCCAACGCCGCAACGCCGATGCGTCGACCCGCGCAGCCGCCATCTACACCTCCCGAAAGTCCCACCGACCGTGCCGGCCAGAATAGTCATCGCCGCTGACAGCGCCGCTGCTCTGCACAGGTTGTGGACAGCGTTTTGGAGATCCGTTCCCGCGGCCGGTATCCTGGTCAGGTTGTCGGGTCACCCTCCCGGTTGTTGACCCATCAAGTACTGATTACGAGGAGTTCTACACATGGCTGCCGTGTGCGATGTCTGCGGAAAGGGCCCCGGCTTCGGTAAGTCGGTTTCACACTCCCATCGCCGGACCAGTCGTCGGTGGAACCCGAACATCCAGTCGGTGCGCGCAGTGGCGCGTCCGGGTGGCAACAAGCAGCGCGTGAACGTCTGCACGTCCTGCCTGAAGGCCGGCAAGGTCACCCGCGGTTAGGTCCGCACCCCACACTCGATTCATCGTCCCATCGCGTCCCCGACGCGGTGGGACGATGTCGTGTCTGCGCACCACCCACCGCCGTCAGGGCAGTCGCCAGTCCACCGGCTCGGCGCCCAGCTGGGTCAACAGCTCGTTGGTGCGGCTGAACGGTTTGGAACCGAAGAACCCGCGTGACGCCGACAGCGGTGACGGGTGCACGGACTCGATGACCCCGCAACCACCCTCGACCAGAAGTGGCTTCAGGGTGCCCGCATCACGGCCCCACAGGATCGCGACCAACGGCTGTGGCCGCGCCACCAACGCCCGGATGGCGCATTCGGTGACCGCCTCCCAGCCCTTCCCGCGATGGGAGGCCGGTGCGCCGGGACGCACGGTCAGCACCCTGTTCAGCAGCATCACGCCCTGTTCGGCCCACGGGCTCAGATCCCCGGTGGCCGGCACCGGATAGCCGAGGTCCGACCCGTACTCGGTGAAGATGTTCACCAGGCTGCGCGGCACCGGCCGGACATCGGGTGCCACCGAAAAGCTCAGGCCCACGGCGTGCCCCGGAGTCGGGTACGGATCCTGGCCCACGATGAGCACCCGGACCGCGTCGAAGGGAAAGGTGAACGCCCGCAGCACGTTCTCCCCCGGCGGAAGATACTGGTACCCGGCGGCCAGTTCGCCGCGCAGGAACTCTCCCAACTCGGTCACCTTCGGGGCCACCGGCGCGAGCGCACGCGCCCATCCGGGTTCGATCAGATCTGTCAGCGGGCGAGGTGTCACGAGACCCAAAACTAGCGTGTCGGACCGTCAGTAGGACTGCCAGCCCGCACTTGCATGCCAGGGCCGGCCGTCGACCGACACAGCCGATGGCCCATCGGTCGTCTCACCGATGACACGCCACCCCGCGGGCACGGGCCCGGCGAAGATCGCGGCCAGGGCGTGTTCCTCACCGCCGCCGAGCACCCACTCCCAACCGTCCCGGCCGACCGACGCGGCGGCGTCGGCCAGCAGGTCGTGATCGGTGCGCAGCGCCTCTCGCGACAGCGCGATGCCCACACCGGACGCGGCGGCGATATGGCCCAGATCAGCCAACAGTCCATCGGAGATGTCGGTCATTGCGGTGGCGCCCGCGTCGGCGGCCACCCGCCCCTGTCCGTACGGCGGCCGCGGCACCAGGTGCGCGTCCCGCAGCTCGCGGTGCTCATCGATCCCGTTGTCCAACAACGCGTATCCGGCTGCGGAGGTTCCGAGATCGCCGATCACGGCCACCGTTTGTCCCGGGCCCGCAGTATCGCGGCGCACCGGCTCGCGACCATCGAGGTCGCCGAGCGCGGTGACCGAGATCACCCACAGCGGCGCGCTGACCAGATCACCACCGGCGATACCTCCGCCACACCGCAGCGCCTCCACCCACATGCCGTCGGAGAGTTCCTGCGCGGCAGCGGCCGGAGTGTCCGGCGGAGCGGCGAAGGCGACGACGAACGCCGTCGGCACCGCGCCCATCGCCTCGATATCGGCGGCGTTCTGCGCGATCGCCTTGCGGCCGATGTCGTGCGGCCGCGACCAGTCCAAGCGGAAATGCCGATCCTGCACCAGCATGTCGGTGCTCACCGCGGTGACACCGTGCAGCACGGCGGCGTCATCGCCGGGACCCAGCGTCACCGCGGGTGGCTGGCGGCGGTCGGCGACCAGCCGATCGATCACCCCGAACTCGCCGACCTGTGCCAGAGTCGGCCCGTTGTCGGTCATCTCACCGTCCTGCCTGGAGTTCGGCGCCCTGTTCTACGGCGCGACCTGCGGTACGTTTATTGCCTGCTTGAGTCTATGCAGGGGAAACGGAGGGCCGCGGCCGTGGTGGAGGCGTTCATGCTGATACAGACCGAGGTGGGTCGCGCCGAGGTCGTCGCCAAGCAGCTGATCGGTCTGACCGGTGTCGTCTCGGCCGCGTACGTCACCGGTCCGTATGACGTGGTGGCGCGCATCGGTGCCGACAGTGAGGACGAGCTGCAGCGCACCGTGGTCGGCCGGGTCCAACAAGTGGCCGGGATCACCCGAACCCTGACCTGTCCGATCGCCGCGGTCGGACAGCCATAGAGTTACCGCTGTGAGTGACCACGATGACCACGACGGCCCGCCCCGCTCGTTGATCATCGCCGCCGTGGGCGTCGCCGTCGCCGCCGTGATCGTGCTGCTGACCTTCGCGGCCACCAGACAGGCGGCCCCGGAGGAGAAGCCGGTGGCGATCGCCGCGGCGCCGGCACCGCAAGCCGAGTCGGCCGAGTGCAGCGCGCTGATGGAGGCGTTACCCGAGCAGCTCGGCGACTACCGCCGCGCCCAGGCCGTCGAACCCGTGCCTGCCGGGGCAGCGGCATGGCGGGCCGAGCCGGAGCAGGACCCGGTCATCATGCGCTGCGGGCTGGAACGACCGGTCGACTTCCGGGTGGGCACGCCGGTGCAGGTGGTCGACGAGGTGCAGTGGTTCGAGGTCAGCCAGGACGGTGTGAGCACCTGGTTCGCCGTCGATCGCGCCACCTATGTCGCGTTGACCCTGCCGTCGGGCTCCGGGCCGACGCCGATCCAGCTGATCTCCAAGGCGATAGCGCGGACCATGCCTGCCCAGCAACCCGATCCGGGACCGGCGCGCTGATCAGCGCAGGCCGGTGCCGCGGGCGACCGCGGTCTCGACCATTGTCGCCAGCAGTGTCGGGTAGTCCAGCCCGCTGGCCGCCCACATCCGCGGATACATCGAGATGGTGGTGAATCCCGGCATCGTGTTGATCTCGTTGATCACCGGACCGTTTTCGGTGAGGAAGAAGTCGACCCGCGCCAAACCCTGACAGTCGATAGCCCGGAACGCCCGGATCGCCAGGGCGCGCAGTGCGTCGGCCACCTCGTCGTCGACCTTGGCCGGCACGTCGAGCTCGGCCGCATCCTCCAGATACTTGGTGGCGAAGTCGTAGAAGGTGTCCTCGCGGTCGCGCACGCCGGCGACCCGGATCTCACCGATCTCACTGGCCTCGACGCGGCCGTCGGGGAACTCGAGCACACCACACTCGACCTCGCGGCCGATGATGGCGGCCTCGACGATCACCTTGGGGTCGTGGCGGCGCGCCTCGGCGATCGCCTGGGGCAACTGATCCCATGCCGTCACCCGGCTCACCCCGATCGACGAACCGCCGCGCGCAGGCTTCACGAATACCGGGAGACCAAGCCGCTCACGGTCATCGAGGCTCACGGTGTCCTGATGCGATCGCAACACGACGTGGTCCCCGATCGGCAGTCCGTCGGCGACGAGGAGCTTCTTGGTGAATTCCTTGTCCATCCCGGTGGCGCTGGCCAGCACCCCGGCCCCGACATAGGGCACCCCGGCCAGCTCCAACAGGCCCTGGATGGTGCCGTCCTCGCCGTAGGGACCGTGCAGCACCGGAAAGACGACATCGACGGCGGCCAATACCGCACCGGCTCCCTCGCCCAGGGACAACAGCTCACCGCGGCGCACCGGGTCGGCGGTCAACGCGAGCGCGGTGCCGTCGGCAACGACAGGCAAGCGGCCATCGGTGATGGCCAACGCCTCGGGCCTGCCATCGGTCAGCACCCACGATCCGTCGCCGGTGATGCCGACGGCGACCACCTCGAAGCGTTCCGGATCGAGATTGCGCAGGATGCTGCCTGCGGAAACACAGGAAATCCCGTGCTCGGAGCTGCGTCCGCCATAGACGACGGCGACTCGGGTACGGGCACTCACAACCTGCAGAGGCTACCGGCTCCCGGTCGGGGTCGGCGTCTCAGGTGAGCGCGCGCTCGATGTCGGCGACGATATCGTCGGTGTCCTCGATGCCCAGCGCGATGCGTGCGAACCCGTCCCCCACCGGATCGCCCCAACGCGCCCGTCGATCCACGCAGGTGTGCAGTCCCCCGAAACTCGTCGCGGCCACCAGCAGCTCGCTGCGCTGGACCAGAGCGTGGACGGCGGCCGCATCGGCCAATTCGACGGCCACCAGACCACCGAATCGCCGCATCTGCTCGACGGCGACGGCGTGCGATGGATCGTCGGGCAGGCCGGGATAGCGCACCGATCGCACCGCCGGATGATCACGCAGCATCAGCGCAACGGCCTGGGCGTTGCGGCATTGCCGATCGATGCGCAGTCCCGCGCTGCCCAGGCTGCGCAACGCCAGCCAGGCCTCGAAGGCCCCGAGCACCGGACCGGCGAGCAACCGATCGCGTTCGATCTTCGCCATCAGCTCGGGATGGCAGCCCGCGACGTAGCCGGCCAACAGGTCGCTGTGTCCGGACAGTGCCTTGGTGGCGCTGGCGACGACGAGGTCGGCGCCGAGAGACAACGGCTGTACGCCGAAGGGGGTGGCGGCGGTGTTGTCGACGACGAGGGTGGCGCCGCGGGAGCGGCAGATTGCCGCCAGTCGATGTAGGTCGACGACGTCGAGGGTGGGATTGACCGGCGTCTCCGCCAACACGACATCCGCGCGGCCCGCCGCCTCACACATCTGCTCGGCGGTAGCCTCGATGACCGTGACCCCACGGGGGGCAAGGTATTCCGCGGCATAACGACGCACCTGGTAGTAGCCGTCGGCGGGCACCACCAGGGTGGTCTGCGGCATGGCCAACACCCGCAGCACCGCACTGATCGCGCCCATACCGGACCCGAAGGTCAGCGCCCAAGTCGCGCCCTCGAGCTCGGCGAGCCCCGATTCCAGGCCACGCCACGTCGGATTCGACGCGCGCCCGTAGGTATCCAGGGGCGCCGCCTCATCCGCAGACAGGTGATACGCCGAGGCGGGCACCGGTACCGGGGCCACTGGTGCACCTGGAATAGATTCGCGCCCAACGGCTTTGACGCTGCGGGTGGAGTCTCCGTAATCCATGGGCGTCCTACTCGGGTTTGGTGCTGCGGCCCAACAACAACATCACGGCTTGTTCCACCGAGAGGCCCTGATGGCACACGCGGTAGACCGCATCGGTCAAGGGCATCTCGACGTCGTAGCTGGAGGCGAGGGCGAGCACCGACTGGCACGAGGTCGCCCCTTCTGCGACATGACCTTGCACCGCCTGCAACGCCGATTCCATCGAACCGCCCCGCCCCAACCGTTCTCCGAAACTACGGTTCCGCGACTGCGGCGAGGTGCAGGTGGCCACCAGATCGCCGACACCGGCCAGGCCGGCCAATGTTGCACCTTTGGCGCCCAAGGCGATTCCCAGGCGCATGATCTCGGCCAACCCCCTGGTGATGATCGCCGCGGAGGTGTTCTCGCCGAGCCCGGCTCCGGCGGCCATCCCGCAGGCCAGCGCGATGACGTTCTTGCACGCGCCGCCGATCTCGGCACCGACCACATCGGAGTTGGTGTACGGGCGGAAGTACGCCGTGGACATGGCCCGCTGCAGGGCGACCGCTCGACCGGAATCAGCACACGCCACCACCGTCGCGGCCGGTTGCTCGTCGGCGACCTCCTTGGCCAGGTTCGGCCCCGTCACCACCGCCACCCTGGACGGATCCGCACCGGTCACCGCGACGATCACCTGGCTCATCCGCATCAGGGAATCCAATTCGATCCCCTTGGCCAGGCTCACCAGGGTCACATCGTCACCGATCAACTGCTTCCAGCCGGTCAGATTGGTGCGCAACGTCTGCGACGGCACCCCGAGCAGCACCGTGCACGCGCCGTCGAGGGCTTCGCCCGCATCGCCGGTGGCCCTGATCGAACTGGGCAGGGCCACCTCACCGAGATAATCCGGATTGCGATGCGTCGCATTGATCTGTGCGGCCAATTCGGGCCGCCTGGTCCACAACCGAACCCCGTTACCCGCGTCGGCCAGCACCTTGGCCAGCGCTGTTCCCCATGCACCGGCACCCATCACAGCGGCTTCGACCACGACTCAACCCTAGTCGTTGAACCGAAGCTGGCAGGATGGCGGTATGAGTGTCGCCGGCGCGGGGTCGCAGGTCGCCGTGGTGATCGCGGTGAAGCGATTGACCGCGGCCAAGAGCCGCCTGGCCCCGGTACTGCCCGCCGATGCGCGCGAGCAGTTGGTGCTCGCGATGCTCACCGACACCGTGCATGCCGCCGCCGCGGTGCCCGCGGTGAGTGTCGTCACCGTCGTCACCCCCGACCCCGCGGCCGCCGCAGCCGCACGTGAGCTGGGTGCGACCGCGGTGGCCGACCCGACCCCGGCCGACCATCCCGATCCGCTGAACAATGCCCTCGCCGCAGCCGAGGCCGCCATCGGGGCGTCCAATATCGTTGTCCTCCAGGGCGATCTTCCCGCTCTGCGATCCTCCGAACTATCCGAGGCGGTGGTGCTGGCGCGGCATCACCGACGGAGCTTCGTCGGCGATCGGCATGGCACCGGCACCGCCGCACTGTTCGCCTTCGGCGTCCCGCTCGACCCCCGCTTCGGGACCGAATCCACGCGCCACCATGCCGATTCGGGCGCCCACGAACTGCACGGCGACTGGCCGGGTTTGCGGTGCGATATCGACACACCCGACGATCTGACGGCGGCGCTGACGCTCGGCGTCGGACCGGCCACCCGCCGGATCGTCGGGCAGTTCTGCCCCACCGGCTGTCAGAGCTGACCGCACCACTGGAATGAGCGATGGCGATAGGCGATGATCGAACAATGACCGAAGTCGAGACATCAGCAGCCGATCGGACGATCGCGGAAACTCCCAACTCGGCGCCCGACGCCCCGCCGGCGGCGTCGGCCGCGGCGATCGACGACAGTCTGCCCGAAGACCGCTACCTCAACCGCGAGCTGAGCTGGCTGGATTTCAACGCCCGCGTGCTGGCGTTGGCCGCCGACAATTCCCTGCCACTGCTGGAACGTGCCAAGTTCCTTGCCATCTTCTCGTCGAACCTCGACGAGTTCTACATGGTGCGAGTCGCCGGCTTGAAACGTCGTGACGAGATGGGCCTCTCGGTGCGCTCCGCCGACGGCCTGTCCCCGCGCGAGCAGTTGCGCCGGATCGGGGAACGCACCCAGCAGATTTCCAGCAGGCACGCCCAGGTTTTTCTCGAGGCGGTGCGACCGGCACTGGCCGAGAAGGGAATCGTGATCGTCAGCTGGGCAGACCTTGGCGAGGACGAGCACGCCGCACTGTCCACCTACTTCCATGAGCAGGTGTTCCCGGTCCTCACCCCGCTCGCCGTCGATCCGGCGCATCCGTTCCCCTTCGTCAGTGGCCTGAGCCTCAATCTCGCGATCACCGTGCGCCAGCCCGACGACCGTACCCAGCACTTCGCCCGAATCAAGGTGCCCGACAACGTCGACCGTTTCGTCGAGTTGCCGCGCAGCGTCGATGCCGACGGCGCGCAGGGGCCAATTCGGTTCCTGCCCCTCGAGGAATTGATCGGCGCGTTTCTCTCCGTGCTGTTCCCCGGTTTGGAGATCGTCGAGCAGCACGCGTTCCGAATCACCCGCAACGCCGATTTCGAGGTCGCCGAAGATCGGGACGAAGATCTCTTGCAGGCGTTGGAACGTGAACTGGCGCGCAGGCGCTTCGGTTCGCCGGTACGCCTTGAGGTCGCCGACGATATGACCGAGAACATGCTCGAGCTGTTGCTCCGTGAGCTCGACGTGCATCCCGGTGACGTGATCGAGGTACCGGGATTGCTGGACCTTTCGTCACTGTGGCAGATCTACGGCGTCGACCGTCCCGACCTCAAGGACCGCCCGTTCGTCCCCGCCACCCCCGCGGCCTTCGGTGAGCGCGAGACTCCCAAGAGCATCTTCTCGACGCTGCGCGACGGTGATGTGATGGTGCACCATCCCTACGACTCGTTCTCCACCACGGTGCAACGATTCATCGAACAGGCCGCAGCCGACCCGAATGTGTTGGCCATCAAACAGACGCTCTACCGAACCTCCGGCGACTCACCGATTGTCAATGCCCTCATCGATGCGGCCGAGGCAGGCAAGCAGGTCGTCGCACTGGTGGAGATCAAGGCCCGCTTCGACGAACAGGCCAACATCAAATGGGCCCGCGCACTGGAACAGGCAGGGGTCCATGTGGTCTATGGCTTGATCGGATTGAAAACCCACTGCAAGACGGCTCTTGTGGTGCGGCGGGAGGGTTCGACCATTCGCCGCTACTGCCATATCGGTACCGGCAACTACAACCCGAAAACCGCACGGTTGTACGAGGATGTGGGATTGCTGACGGCCTCCCCCGATATCGGCGCGGACCTGACCGATCTGTTCAACTGGCTCACCGGATACTCCCGCAAGGTTGCCTACCGCAATCTCTTGGTGGCACCGCACAGTGTGCGCAAGGGGATCATCGGGCGCATCGAGCAGGAGACAGCAGCGCATCAGGAGAACGGCCAGGGCCAAATCCGGTTGAAGGCCAACGCGCTGGTCGACGAGCAGGTGATCGATGCCCTGTACCGCGCCTCACAGGCCGGCGTCAGGGTCGAGGTGGTGGTGCGCGGAATCTGCGCGCTGCGGCCCGGCCAGCCCGGCCTGTCAGAGAACATCGTGGTGCGGTCGATTCTGGGCCGGTTCCTGGAGCACTCGCGAATTATTCACTTCCGCGCCATCAACGAGTTCTGGATCGGCAGTGCCGACATGATGCATCGTAATCTGGACCGTCGTGTGGAAGTGATGGCACAGGTGAAGGATCCACGGTTGACCGCTCAGTTGGACGACATGCTCGAGTCCACCATGGATCCGGCAACCCGGTGCTGGGAGCTACAAGCCGATGGGCGATGGACCGCGTTGCCGCTGCCCGGGCAGAAGGTGCGCGACCATCAGGTGGAGCTCATGGCAAGACACCGTGCGCCGTGACGAGCCAACCCCGATGATGACCACGTATAGGAGTTGATGTGTCGGACACCCCGACTCGCCGCACGAAGAAGACAATCCACGCGGCGGGCGCGGTGTTGTGGCGGGATCGAGCCGGGCACACCGAGGTGGCGGTGGTACATCGGCCGCGCTATGACGATTGGTCGCTGCCCAAGGGGAAGGTCGACCCCGGTGAGACTCACCCCGTCACCGCGGTACGCGAGCTCAGCGAGGAAACCGGTTACGCCGCGCGGCTCGGACGACGCCTGTCGGTGATCACCTATCCGATCGAGGACACCACCAAACGGGTCGTGTACTGGGCAGCCGAGGCCGTCGACGGCGAGTTCCGCGCCGCCGATGAAGTCGACGAGCTGCTCTGGTTACCGCCCAAGGCGGCCCTCGAACGGTTGCAGTACCCGGCCGATCGCAAAGTGCTGCGCCGGTTCACCAAGGCCGAGCACGACACCGAGACGTTGCTGATCGTGCGGCATGGCCGTGCGGGATCACGCTCGAAGTTCAAGGGTGACGACCGCAAGCGCCCCCTGGACAAGCAAGGCCGGGCGCAGGCGGAATCGTTGGTGGCGCAACTGCTTGCATTCGGGGCCACCGCGGTGCACGCCGCACCGAGGGTGCGCTGCAGCCAGACGGTCGAACCGCTGGCTCAGGAGTTGGGCGTCGAGATCGAACTGGAATCCACCTTCACCGAGGAGGCCTACGCAGACGATCGCAAGGCAGCTCGGCACCGTCTGCTCGATATCGCGGGTGCCGGAGGGGTTCCCGTCATCTGCACCCAGGGAGCGGTGATACCCGATTTGATCAGCTGGTGGTGTGGCCGTGGGGCCGTGCGCCCGGACAAGTCGCGAAACCGTAAAGGCAGCACGTGGGTGTTGTCCTCGGTCGCAGGCAAGCCGGTGGCAGCCGACCATCTGGGTAGTCCGCTGGGCATCCTGGACTGAGATTCACCGCGCACTGCAAAAGCACCCCAAACCATCTGGTTTGGGGTGCTTTTGCAGTACTTGAGTTCCGACTTAGCGGCGACCGCGCTTCGCGGGAGCCTTCTTGGCCGGAGCCTTCTTGGCCGGAGCCTTCGCGGCGGTGGCCTTCTTGGCCGGGGCAGCCTTCTTGGCCGGAGCGGCCTTCTTGGCAGCCGGTGCAGCCTTCTTCGCGACGGTGGCCTTCTTGGCCGGAGCCGCCTTCTTGACCGCGGTGGCCTTCTTGGCCGGAGCCGCCTTCTTCACGGCGGTGGCCTTCTTGGCCGGAGCCGCCTTCTTGGCCGGAGCGGCCTTCTTGGCAGCCGGTGCAGCCTTCTTGACCGCGGCACGCTTGGCCGGGGCGGCCTTCTTGGCGGCGCCACGCTTGGCCGGAGCTGCCGCGACACCACGCTTGACGGCGGGGCCGTCGGCCGGGAGACGCTGCGCGCCAGAGACAACCGCCTTGAACTGGGCACCCGGACGGAAGGCCGGAACCGACGTCGGCTTGACCTTCACCGTCTCACCCGTGCGCGGGTTACGAGCGACACGGGCAGCGCGACGACGCTGCTCGAAAACACCGAAACCGGTGATGGTGACGCTCTCGCCCTTGTGCACGGCACGCACGATGGTGTCGACGATGTTCTCAACCGCGGCAGTAGCCTGTCGACGATCGGTGCCCAACTTGGTTGTGAGTGCGTCGATGAGCTCTGCTTTGTTCATGCAAACCCTCCGAAGTCCAGTGGTCCGCTTTGGACCGACTAGAGGACACGGTAAACCCATTTGCTGCATATTTCCAAGAGCCACGCACAGTTTCAGCGGTAGCTGAGAGAAATTCGGCAATCCGATTGGCCCACTTGGGTAGTGGTACCGGCGTTCGAGAAAGCGGTTGCCGGGCCATATTTGAGGGCCCGGCAACCTGGAATTCAGGCCGGCAGAGTGCGGGGTTTGAAGCTTGGCCGGCGCTGCTCGAACGCCGCGATTTCATCCTGTTTCCGCAGCGTGAGGCCTATATCGTCGAGACCTTCCAGCAGTCGCCAGGCGGTGTAGTCATCAATAGTGAACGGCACCATGACCGTTCCAGCGGCGATGGTTCGATCTTGAAGATTCACAGTGATTTCCAGGCCCGGATTCTGCTCGATCAACTTCCACAGAAGTTCGACGTCATCCTGAGAGACCTGAGCCGCCAACAGCCCCGCTTTTCCGGCGTTGCCCCGGAAGATATCGGCAAACCGGGGCGAGATGACGACCCGGAACCCGTAATCCATCAACGCCCAGACGGCATGCTCCCGGGAGGACCCGGTGCCGAAATCCGGACCCGCGACCAAGACCGAACCCTTGTCGAATGGGGCCAGATTGAGGATGAAGGACGGGTCGTTGCGCCAGGCGGCGAACAAACCGTCCTCGAAACCCGTTCGGGTGACGCGCTTCAAATAGACCGCCGGGATGATCTGGTCGGTGTCCACGTTGGAACGGCGCAGCGGGACGCCGATGCCGGTGTGGGTCTGGAATGCCTGCATGTCCTGGTACTCCTAGCGCTTGGCGGAAATCGGGGCCAGATCGGCCGGCGACGACAGGGTTCCACGCACCGCGGTGGCCGCGGCCACCGCGGGCGAGACCAGATGGGTGCGACCACCCTTGCCTTGCCTGCCCTCGAAATTGCGGTTGGATGTCGATGCACACCGTTCCCCCGGGGCCAGCGTGTCCGGGTTCATCCCCAGGCACATCGAGCAGCCGGCCTGACGCCATTCGGCACCGGCTGCGACGAAGATCTCACCCAGGCCCTCGGATTCGGCCTGCTCGCGCACGCGCATCGAACCGGGGACGACGAGCATGCGCACCCCGTCGGCCAATGTGCGGCCGTCCAGGATTTCGGCGACCACCCGCAGGTCTTCGATCCGGCCGTTGGTGCACGAACCGACGAACACCGCGTCGACAGGGATGTCCCGCATCGGGGTACCCGCCCGAAGGTCCATATAGGTCAAGGCTTTCTCCGCGGCCTGACGCTCGTCGTCACTGAGCATCATTTCGGGATCCGGGACGTCGGCGGACAGCGGGACGCCCTGCCCGGGGTTGGTGCCCCAGGTGACGAACGGGCTCAACGAACTCGCGTCCAGGTACACCTCGGTGTCGAATTCGGCCCCCTCGTCGGTGCGCAACTGTCGCCAGTACGCCACCGCGGCATCCCAGTCCGCACCGGTCGGGGCGTGTGACCGTCCCTTCAAAAACTCGAAGGTGGTGTCGTCCGGGGCCACCATCCCGGCGCGCGCTCCCGCTTCGATACTCATATTGCAGATCGTCATCCGGCCCTCCATGGATAGCGATTCGATGGCGCTACCCCGGTATTCGATGACGTGTCCCTGACCGCCACCGGTGCCGATCTTGGCGATCACCGCCAAGATGATGTCCTTGGCGCTGACGCCTGCGGGCAGTTCGCCGTCGACGTTGACCGCCATCGTCTTGAACGGCTTGAGTGCCAAAGTCTGCGTCGCCATGACGTGTTCGACCTCGGAGGTGCCGATACCCATCGCGATCGAACCGAATGCGCCGTGGGTGGAGGTGTGACTGTCACCGCAGACGATCGTCATGCCCGGCTGGGTGAGGCCCAACTGCGGGCCGATGATGTGCACGATGCCCTGCTCGGCATCGCCCATCGGGTGCAACCGTATTCCGAACTCCGCACAGTTCCGGCGCAGGGTTTCCACCTGGGTCCGCGAAATCGGATCGGCGATCGGCTTGTCGATATCCATCGTCGGAACGTTGTGATCCTCGGTGGCGATGGTCAGATCGGGCCTGCGCACCGGCCGTCCGGCCAGTCGCAGACCGTCGAAGGCCTGCGGACTGGTCACCTCGTGTACGAGGTGCAGGTCGATGTAGATCAGGTCAGGCTCTTGGGCCGCACCCTCACCGGCACCGCGGGCCACGATGTGGTCTTCCCACACTTTCTCGGCCAGGGTACGAGGCCGCGAATTCGACTGCGTCTGCTCCATGGATATCTCTATTCGGCTCGGGCGTACCGCCGTGACGGGCTGGCAATCTCACGATGCGGAACGCTAGTATCTCCCTGTGAGACAGGATAGCGGTATCGGCGTGCTCGACAAAGCGGTGGGAGTGCTGCATACCGTGGCCGAGTCCCCCTGCGGGCTGGCCGAACTGTGTGAACGAACCGGACTGCCGCGAGCCACCGCGCACCGACTGGCCGCAGGCCTGGAAGTGCACCGGCTGCTGGCCCGGGACAACGAGGGACGCTGGCGGCTGGGCCCCGCGCTGACCGAACTGGCCGGGCAGGTCAACGATCCACTGCTGGCCGCCGGCGCCGCGGTGCTACCCCGACTGCGCGAACTGACCGGAGAGAGCGTGCAGCTGTACCGCAGAGAAGGCAATTCGCGGGTCTGCGTCGCCTCCCTTGAGCCGCCGGTCGGCTTGCGCGACACGGTCCCCGTCGGAACCCGGCTACCGATGACCGCCGGCTCCGGGGCCAAAGTCTTGCTGGCCTACAGCGATCCGGCCTCACAACAGGCGATCCTGCCCACCGCCAAGTTCAGCGAGCGAACCTTGGCCGAGGTCCGCAAACGCGGCTGGGCGCAGAGCGCGGCCGAGCGCGAATCCGGCGTCGCGAGCGTATCCGCTCCGGTGCGCGACGGCCGCGGCGCCGTGATCGCCGCCATCTCCGTCTCTGGTCCGATCGACCGGATGGGCCGCCGACCGGGCGCCCGCTGGGCGGCCGACCTGCTTGCCGCCTCCGAGGCGCTCACCCGCCGGCTCTAGCAAACTCATCGCCGTCCGTTTATCGTTTACCCATTGGCGCAGTCCGCGCCGGGGGAGGTCTGGACCACGGGTTCACAATCAGTGCAATGGCAGGCTGCCGCGCGAATGCTGCGGCGGTCGGGTTTCGGCACCACCGGGCGTGCGGTCGACGCCGTGGTCGGCAAGGATCGGGCACGGCATCTCGACGAGATACTCGGATCGGATCCGGCCGCCGACCCGGGAGCGATGGCGACGCCGATGGGTTCCTACTCCACACCGGCGCTACCGGCCAGCGAAGCCGCAACCGCCGCCTTTGTCAGCAACATGCTGACCCAGATGCAGGACCTGTCCGGCTGGTGGATCCGCCGGATGGTCGCTGTGCGCGAGCCAGTGCACGAGAAGCTCACCTTCGTCTGGCACAACCACTTCGCCACATCGGCGGAGAAGGTGGTCGCCGCCGAGTTCATGGCCGCCCAGAATCAGACGCTGCGCACCCATGCGCTCGGCGACTTCCGCGATCTCGCCTACGCCATGCTGACCGACTCGGCAATGTTGCGGTGGCTGGACGGTCTGGGGAACACCAAAGAGGCCCCGAACGAGAACCTTTCCCGCGAATTCATGGAGCTGTTCACCCTCGGCCACGACAGCGGCTACACCGAACGCGATGTGCGCGAGGGATCCCGGGCGCTCACGGGTCGCTTCGACACCCCGGGGAACGGCACGGTGCTCGTCAGCGAACACCACGACTTCGGAGCCAAGACCGTCCTGGGAACCACCGGGGCCCTCGGGGACAACGAATTCTGCGATATCGTGCTGCGCCATCCCGCCTCGGCCCGGTTCGTCACATCGAAGCTGTGGCGCCTGCTGGCCTCCGATGACAACCCGAGCCGCGCGGCATCCGACCGACTGATGGCCGCCTACGGCCCCGGCCGGAACCTCAAGGCGTTGACCAAGGCCATCTTCTCGGATCCCGAGTTCGACGATGCGGCGGGCACCGCCGTGGTCACCCCCGTCGAATGGTTGATCGGGATGCTGCGCTCGCTGTCGGTACCGCTGGACGGCCCGCAAACCTTGACCGCCTGCGATGTCGTTCTGAAGGTGATGGGCCAACGCCCGTTCGCGCCACCGGATGTCGATGGGTGGCCACAGGGCCGGGTGTGGTTGTCCAATACGAGTGCGGCCGCACGGGTCTGGGCAGCCGATCGTTTCGTCCCGCTGGGTGACTACTCCACCGTGCAGGATGCCCCCACCGGGGACCGCATCGACGCCGTCGGGTATCTGCTCGGCATCGGCGCATGGTCCGATACCACCGCCGCGGCGCTGCGGCCACTGGCAGGCAACCCGCAACGACTCGTCGTCGCGGCCGTCAACTCGCCCGAATACCTGACGGTCTAGCGGAGTTGGGAAGGATCACCCGTGGGCGATATCAACAGGCGTAAGTTCCTCCTGGCCAGTGCCGGCGCGGCCGGACTGGCCGCGGCCGCGGGTGCGGCTGTCACGCTTCCGCAGATGTTCGAGCGCGCACAGGTTGCGCCGTTGCCCGCCGATACCGGGATCCTGGTGATCCTGACGCTCTACGGCGGCAACGACGGACTGAACACGGTGATCCCCTACACCGACGCCGCGTACTACGACGCACGACCCGATCTGGCCTTCGCACCGAGCACCGCGATCGATCTCGACGGCGTGGTCGGGCTCAACCCCGCGCTCGGCGGCCTCGCGGAGTCATGGAACGCCAACAACCTCGCCATCGTCCGGGGCGTCGGATACCCGAAACAGGACCGCAGCCACTTCCGCTCGATGGACATCTGGCAGACCGCATCGCCGGATGACCCGACCGCAACCGGATGGATCGGGCGATGGCTGGACACCACCGGTGACGATCCGCTGCGCGCGGTCAACATCGGCACCGTGTTACCACCCATGGCGATCGGTCAGAACCGCACCGCCGCAGGGCTTTCCCCCACCATCCCGACGATGCCGACCGACATATCCGGCGTCCTGCAGGCAATGAGCGCGTCCGACGCCGCAGACACCGCGGCCATGGCCGCCGTCCGCGCCGACTACCAGGCCTATCGGATCACCGATGAGACGTTCCGCGGCTTCACCGACAGTCCGCTACCCGCCACGGCCACCACCGATCTCGGCAGGCAGCTCGCCGACGATCTCGAGCTGGTTGCCCAGTGCGTGCGCGCCGGAGTGCCCACCAAGGTCTACATGGTGTCTCTCGGCGGATTCGACACGCACGCCAACGAGAGAAACGACCAGCAGCGCCTCCTGGCCGCCCTCAACGATGCGCTGGTGCCGTTTCTCAAACAGATGCGCAACAGCGCCTACGGCCGGCGGGTGGTGACGATGATCTATTCGGAGTTCGGCCGCCGCGTCGCCGCGAACGCCACCCAGGGCACCGACCACGGCACCTCGGGACCGGTTCTGATCGTCGGTGAGCCGGTACGGGGCGGGTTCTACGGTGACGCGCCGAGTCTGACCGATCTCCAGGACGGCGACCTCAAGACCACCACAGATTTTCGAGATGTGTATCACGAACTGCTCGACAAGACGCTCGGCGCCGATCCCGAACCCTCCGTGGGTCCGGGACGCAAGGGCATCGGCTTCCTCTGAGGGCACCGACGCTGTCACGCACAGCGGACCCTCAAACCCGCGAAACAAAGAAGTCCCAGGATTTCTCCTGGGACTTCATCTGTACCCCCGATGGGATTCGAACCCACGCTACCGCCGTGAGAGGGCGGCGTCCTAGGCCGCTAGACGACGGGGGCTAGAACAACTTCCGGACGGTCAGCATAGCTCAGGAGCTTGTGCCAACCTAATCGCCCGGACAGCTGGGGTACCAGGACTCGAACCTAGAATGAGGGAATCAGAATCCCTAGTGTTGCCAATTACACCATACCCCATTTGATGCCTATCCCTGCAGGTCAAGGCATCTTTCGGACCGTTTCCCACTCGTGAGGATCACTCCAGGGCGGTTATCGGGCCGACGAGAAGACTACCAAACATTTCGGAGCGCTTTCACACCCCACCCCGCGCGGCAGTCAACCGCGCCAGGCTGCGCTCGCGACCCAGCAGTTCCATGGACTCGAACAGCGGCGGGCTGACGGTGGCTCCGGTGATCGCCACCCGCAGCGGACCGAAGGCCTTCCGCGGTTTGAGCTCCAATTCCTCCAGCAGCGATGCCTTGAGCGCCTGCTCGATGGCCGCGGTCGTCCATTCGGGCAGCGGCTCCAGAGCCGTCAGCGCGGCGTCCAGCACCGCGGCCGCCTCGGGCTTGAGCTCCTTGGCCGCCGCCTTCTCGTCGATGCCGTAGCTCGCGTCATCGAAGAACTTCAACAGCTCCCAGGCGTCGCCGAGCACCACGATGCGGGTTTGCACCAACGCGGCGGCCTCGGCGAAGGCGGCGTCGGTCAGACCGGTGTCGTGACCGTGGGCGCCGAGATATGCCCGCAGCCGAGCGGTGAAATCCTCCGGCGCCAACAGCCGGATGTGCTCGGCGTTGATCGCATCGGCCTTCTTCTGGTCGAACCTCGCCGGATTGGAGTTGACGTTCACCACGTCGAACGCGGCGACCATCTCGTCGAGGCTGAACAGATCGTGATCGTCGGCAATGCCCCAGCCCAGCAGGGCAAGATAGTTCAGCAGACCCTCGGGGATGAACCCGCGATCGCGGTGCAGAAACAGGTTGGACTGCGGATCGCGCTTGGACAGCTTCTTGTTGCCCTCGCCGAGAACACTTGGCAGGTGCGCGAACTCGGGTATGAAATCCGCTACCCCGACCCGGATCAGCGCCTGGTAGAGCGCCAACTGGCGCGGCGTGGACGGCAGCAGGTCCTCCCCCCGCAGCACGTGGGTGACCTTCATCAGGGCGTCGTCGACCGGGTTGACCAACGTGTACAACGGATCCCCGCTGGCACGCGTGATGGCGAAATCGGGAACCACGCCGGCGGCGAAGGTGGTCTCGCCGCGCACCAGGTCGGTCCAGGACAGATCGGCATCTGGCATCCGCAGGCGAAGTACCGGCTTGCGGCCCTGCGCCTCGAACTCGGCTCGCTGGGCGTCGGTGAGGTCGCGATCATGATTGTCGTAGCCGAGCTTGGGATTACGGCCTGCAGCCAGGTGACGGGCCTCCACCTCCTCGGGAGTCGAGTAGGCCGGATACACCTCGCCGGCGTCGAGCAGTTTGGCGATCACCTCGCGGTAGATCTCCGACCGCTCCGATTGCCGATACGGCCCGTACGGTCCGCCCACCTCGGGACCTTCGTCCCAGTCCATACCGAGCCAGCGCAGCGCGTCCAGGATGGCCTCGTAGCTCTCCTGGCTGTCGCGCGCGGCGTCGGTGTCCTCGATGCGGAAGACGAATGTGCCGCCGGTGTGACGGGCGTAGGCCCAGTTGAACAGCGCGGTCCGGACCAACCCGACGTGCGGGGTACCGGTCGGTGACGGACAGAAACGCACCCGGACGGGATGGCTCATTAGCTACTTTCCTTTTCGCACAACGGGATTGGTCAAGGTGCCGATGCCCTCGACGGTGATGCTGACGGTGTCGCCGTCTTCGATCGGCCCGACCCCCTCGGGGGTGCCGGTCAGGATCAGGTCACCGGGCAGCAGCGTCATCACCGCAGAGACCCACTCGACGATGGCGCCGACATCATGCAGCAGCAGCGCGGTATTGCTGCCCTGCCGCACAGTGCCGTTGACCTCGGTCCGGATGTCCAGGCCGGAGGGGTCGACATCGGTTTCGATCCACGGTCCGACCGGACAGAAGGTGTCGTGCCCCTTGGCCCGCATCCACTGGCCGTCCTTCTTCTGCTGATCGCGAGCGGACACATCGTTGGCGATGGTGTAGCCGAGGATGTAATCGGCGGCCTTGGCGGCAGGGACATCCTTACACGGTCGTTCGATCACGATGACCAGCTCACCCTCATGGTGAACCGGATGCGCGTCGGCGGGCAGCTGGATCGCCACATTGGGACCGATGATGGCCGTGTTGGGCTTGAGGAAGATCACCGGATCCTCGGGCGCCTCGCCACCCATCTCGCGGGCGTGGGCGGCGTAGTTCTTGCCCATGCAGACCACTTTCGAGGCGAGGATCGGCGCCAACAGACGGACATCGGCCAGCGGCCAGCTACGCCCGGTGAAGGTCGGATTGCGGGAGAGGTACTGCTCGGCGACCTCTCGGCACACCGCACTGTGAGTCGAGTCGCCTTCGATGACCACGAAGGCAACCCCATCCGGACTGGCAATTCGACCTAGACGCATACATCCAGCCTAATGAGCGGCCCCGATGCCGATCCAGTGGGGACGGCCCATATCTTGAGTCTCAAATAATGAGAACCAAGTTCAACATAATGGGATCCGCGTGGCAGCATGATCGCCATGGCCACGACGATCAGCACCGCCCGCCGATGGTCGATGCTGGTGATCGCACTGCTGGCCACCACGTTCGCCAATGTGTTCATCAACGGCGTGGCGTTCCTGATTCCCACGCTGCACGACCAACGCGGCCTCGACCTCGCCTCCGCCGGCCTGCTGTCCGCGATGCCCAGCTTCGGGCTGGTGTTGACCCTGATCGCCTGGGGCTGGTTGGTCGACAAAATCGGCGAACGAATAGTGCTGACGATCGGTTCGGCACTCACGGCGACGTTCGCGTTCTGCGCGGCTTCGTCAGATTCGCTGTGGGCCATGGGCGCATTTCTCCTGCTCGGCGGAATGGCCGCCGCGAGCAGTAACTCCGCGAGCGGTCGTGTGGTGGTCGGCTGGTTCCCGCCCGAGCAGCGCGGGTTGGCCATGGGTATCCGGCAGACCGCGACGCCACTGGGCGTCGGACTGGGCGCCCTGGTCATTCCGCGCATCGCCGAAAGCCACGGGGTGTCGACGGCACTGTTGTTCCCCGCCGTGGTGTGCGTCGTGTCCGCGCTGATCTGCGCGGTCGGCGTACTCGACCCACCCCGCCCACCCCGGTCGGATGCGCCGCCGGAGCATCTGGCCAACCCCTACCGGAAATCGTCGGTGTTGGTGCGGATCCACGCGGTATCGGTATTGCTGGTCATTCCACAGGGTTTCGTGTGGACGTTCATGCTCGTCTGGCTGATGACCGACCGCGACTGGTCGGCCGGTTCGGCGGGTGCCCTGGTGACCGTGGCCCAGGTGCTCGGCGCGGGTGGGCGCATCGCGGCGGGCAGGTGGTCGGACGTCATCGGGTCCCGGCTCCGGCCGATCCGCTACATCGCCGCCGCCGCGTCGGCCACCATGGCACTGCTGGCACTGACCGACGCGCTGGGTTCGCCGCTGAGTGTTGCGTTGATGGTGTTCGCCTCACTGGTGACGGTGTCCGATAACGGATTGGCGTTCACCGCCATCGCCGAGATCGCCGGCCCGTTCTGGAGTGGGCGCGCCCTGGGCACCCAGAACACCAGCCAGCACCTGGCCACGGCAGTGGCTTCCCCACTGTTCGGCGCGTTGATATCGGTGGCCGGTTTTCCGCTGGCGTTCGCCGTCTGCGCGTTGTTCCCCGTGGCCGCCTATCCCTTGGTGCCCGCCACCACCGACGATCCCGCCGCCGCGAAATAGCACAAATCCGAAGAACTTTGGGCGCTGCCTCGGCCCAACGGGCTGTGTCGACCATCACCCGCGCCGGACTTGTCGTGCCGTGTCGCCACGGGACACAATGGTCATGCACATTGGAATTATTCCAGATAAAGGAGTGTTCGATGCCCTTGCTGACAATCGGCGACCAATTCCCCGCATACGACCTGACCGCGGTCATCGGCGGCGACCTGAGCAAGGTGGATGCCAAGCAGCCCGACGATTACTTCACTCGGGTCACCAGCGCCGACCACGAGGGTAAGTGGCGAATCGTGTTCTTCTGGCCCAAGGACTTCACCTTCGTCTGCCCGACCGAGATTGCCGCCTTCGGCAAGCTCAACGACGAGTTCGAGGACCGCGACGCCAAGGTGCTCGGCGTCTCGGTCGACAACGAGTTCGTCCATTTCCAGTGGCGCGCTCAGCACGACGAGCTCAAGAAGCTTCCATTCCCGATGGTTTCGGACCTCAAGCGTGAACTGGCCACGGCCACCGGCGTGCTCAACGCTGACGGGGTGGCCGACCGGGCCACGTTCATCGTCGATCCCAACAACGAGATCCAGTTCGTGTCGGTAACCGCGGGTTCGGTGGGGCGCAACGTCGACGAGGTACTTCGAGTGCTCGATGCCCTGCAGTCCGACGAGCTGTGCGCTTGCAACTGGCGCAAGGGTGACCCGACGATCGATGCCGGCGAACTGCTGGCAGAGGCGGTCTGAGCATGAGCCTGGACAACATCAAGGAAGCACTCCCCGAATACGCCAAGGATCTCAAGCTCAACCTGGGCAGTATCGCCCGCACCACCGAGCTCACCGAGCAGCAGCTCTGGGGTGCGTTCGTGGCCACCGCGGCGGCGACCAAGTCGCAGCGTCTGCTCCGCGAGATAGCCGAGGACGCCCTCGACGTCCTGTCCGGTGAGGCCTACAACGCCGCGCTCGGTGCGGCCGCGGTGATGGGGATGAACAACGTCTTCTACCGCACCAAGGGCCAACTCGACGGTCGCTACGATGATCTCCGCGCCGGCCTGCGGATGAACATCATCGCCAACCCCGGTGTGGCCAAGGAAGATTTCGAGCTGTGGTCGCTGGCGGTATCGGCGATCAACGGCTGTGGCCACTGCCTGTCGGCGCATGAGACCGTGCTGCGCGACGCAGGTGTCGAGCGCACCGCCATCTTCGAAGCCATCCGGTTGGCCTCGATCGTCTCCGGTGTCGCCCAGGCACTCTCGACGGCCGACACACTGGCCGGCGTTTCGTAGGCAGTTTTCCCGAACAAACGCCAACTCCCCCTTCTCAGCCAGAAAAGGGGGGGTTGGCGCTGCCCCGCGAGCGGGAGGTACCCCCGGCTCGCCGGGCTTGGGGCGGCAACAACGCCGCGGTGAGAAAGCACAGCGCGCCGACGAAGGTGCCCAGGTTGGCAAGCCAGGCGTCGGCGGTCACCCCGGCCGTCGTCACGAATGCCCCCGCGGCCGATATACCGAACGCGACACAGCCGAGCAGATTGATCCAACCCACCTGCCAGTCGACGGATTTCGGGGCCCACCAGCCAACCGTGAGGACCGCCAGGATCCCACTGATCAGGAAGGCCGCCGACCCGGCGGCATCCGGAACCCAGACATCGTGTCGTTCGGCGTGGATGGTGTGCACCGAGACCGCCGCCCCGGTGCTGAGGTTGAACAGCACGGTCCCGATGAACTGGATGGCCGCCGACCACCATCCGATCCCGCGGTCGGACAGGCGCAGCTGCATCCAGGCCGCCGTCGTGAAGAACCAGGATCCGACGAAACACAGCACATTCGACGCGCCGGCACCCGCCATCGTCGCAAAACCGGGCATGGTGGCCACGGCGAAGAACGTCGAACCGATCGCGAACAGCCGGCACTGTCGGCGCAGTGTCGCAAAACCGGCCACCCGGACTGCCTTTCGGCGCGGTTACAGCAGCGAAAGGATGCGGTCGCCGACCTCGGCCGTCGACAACGTTGCCGCACCGCGGGTGGCCAGATGCTCGGCAACGGCCTTGTCGACACGCGCCGCGGCGTCATCCTCGCCGACGTGGGCCAGCAGCAGCGCCACGCTCATCACGGCGGCCGTCGGATCGGCGATGCCCTGCCCGGCGATATCGGGGGCGCTGCCGTGTACCGGTTCGAACATGGACGGATTGGTGCGCGTCGCATCGATATTGCCGCTGGCGGCCAGGCCGATACCACCGCACACCGCGGCCGACAGGTCGGTGATGATGTCGCCGAAGAGATTGTCGGTGACGATGACGTCGAAACGACCCGGATCGGTGACCATGTGGATGGTCGCGGCGTCGATGTGCTGGTAGGCCACCTCGACATCGGGGTACTCGGCGCCCACCTCGGCGACCACCCGCGACCACAGGCTGCCCGCGAAGGTCAGCACATTGGTCTTGTGCACCAGGGTCAGATGCTTGCGGCGGGCCTGCGCACGTGCGAACGCATCGCGCACCACCCGCTCCACCCCGAACGCGGTGTTGACGCTGACCTCGGTGGCCACCTCGTGTGGCGTGCCGACGCGCAGTGCGCCGCCGTTACCGGTGTAAGGACCCTCGGTGCCCTCACGGACCACCACGAAGTCGATGCCGGTGACACCCGAGAGCGGGCTGGATACACCGGGATAGAGCCGACCGGGACGCAGGTTCACGTGGTGGTCGAGGGCGAAGCGCAGCTTGAGCAGCAGACCGCGCTCCAGGACACCGCTGGGCACCGACGGATCGCCGATCGCCCCGAGCAGGATCGCGTCGTACCCGCGCAGCTCCTCGATGGTCTCCGCGGTGAGCAGTTCACCGGTCGCGTGGTAGCGGCGCGCGCCGAGGTCGTACTCGGTGCGCTGCACCCCGGGCAGCACCGCGTCCAGCACCCGCAGCGCCTGGTCGATGACCTCGGGACCGATGCCGTCGCCGGCGATGACCGCAAGATTCTTCAGCGAGCTCATGTCAGGTCGACCACTTCCAGTGTGGTGGCGCCGACCGCCGAAGCGATCGCGGCGCGCACATCTTCGGGCACATCGGTGTCCACGCGCAGCATGACGGTGGCGCTGTCACCGCCGGCATCCTGGCTCATCTGCGCGGCAAGGATGTTGACCTCGGCGCCGCCGAGCAGGGTGCCGATCTTGCCGAGCGCCCCGGGCTGATCGGTGTAGTTGACGATCAGGTTGTAGCCCTCGGCACGCAGATCGAGGTTGCGGCCGTTGATCTGGACGATCTTCTCGACCAGCTGCGGGCCCGACAGGGTGCCCGCCACGTTGAGCGATGCGCCGTCGGCGTAGACCGCGCGCACGTCGACCACGCTGCGGTGGTTGGGACTCTCGCTGGCCGTGCTGATCTCGGCGGTGACGCCACGATCCTTGGCCAGTGCGGGCGCGTTGACGAAGGTGACCTGCTCGTCGACGACGGCGGAGAACAGTCCGCGCAGCGCCGACAAACGCAGAATCTCGACGTCTTCGGCGGCCAGTTCGCCGCGAACCTGCACCGACAGCGACACCGGCGCTGCGTCGGACAACGAACCCACCAGCAGGCCCAGCTTGCGCACCAGGTCCAGCCAGGGCGCGACCTCTTCGCCGACGGCTCCCCCGCCGACGTTGACGGCATCGGGCACGAACTCACCGGCCAGCGCCAACTTAACGCTGGCGGCGACGTCGGTGCCGGCGCGGTCCTGGGCCTCCGCGGTGGAGGCACCCAGGTGCGGGGTGACGACGACCTGCGGCAGCTCGAACAGCGGGCTGTCGGTGCACGGCTCGGTGGCGAACACGTCCAGGCCGGCGGCGCGCACATGCCCACTGGTGATGGCGTCGGCCAGCGCCTGCTCGTCGATCAGGCCACCGCGGGCGGCGTTGACGATGATGACGCCGGGCTTGGTCTTGGCCAGGTTCTCCTTGCCGAGCAGGCCCGCGGTCTCCTTGGTCTTGGGCAGGTGCACCGAGATGAAATCGGCGCGGCCCAGCAGCTCGTCGAGTCCGACCAGTTCGATGCCGATCTGGGCGGCTCGAGCGGTCGAGACGTAGGGGTCATAGGCGATGACGTGGGTGCCGAAAGCAGCCAGCCGAGCGGCGACGAGCTGGCCGATGCGGCCGAGCCCCACCACGCCGACGGTCTTGCCGAAGATCTCGGTGCCCGAGAACGAGGAGCGCTTCCAGGTGTGCTCGCGCAGGGTGGCATCGGCGGCCGGGATCTGGCGGGCCGCCGACAGCAGCAGCGCCAGCGCGTGCTCGGCGGCGCTGTGGATGTTCGAGGTCGGGGCGTTGACCACCAGCACACCGCGCGCGGTGGCGGCCTCGACGTCGACGTTGTCCAGGCCGACGCCGGCCCGCGCGACGATCTTGAGCTTGGGGGCGGCAGCCATGACCTCGGCGTCGACGGTGGTGGCCGAGCGCACCAGCAGGGCGTCGGCATCGGCGATGGCGGCCAGCAACTTCGGCCGGTCCGGACCGTCCACCCATCGAACCTCGACCTGGTCACCCAGGGCGGCGACGGTCGACTCGGCAAGCTTGTCGGCGATCAGTACAACGGGAAGACTCACGGCGCTACAGCCTAGTGCGTGCCCTTTGCGCCGAAGACGCCACGGTGGTCCGGCGCTACCACAGTCCCAAATGGTCGGCACCGAAACGAGCAGACACCCCGGGCGATGTTGTCTACTGGTGGCGTGGACGTCACCGTCGTCGGAAGCGGCCCCAACGGGCTGACCGCAGCTGTCATCCTGGCCCGGGCGGGCCTGTCCGTGCGGGTCATCGAGGCGCAGCCGACCGCGGGCGGCGGCGCCCGCACCCTGCCCGACCCCGAGTACTCCGGCGTCACACACGACATCTGCTCGGCCGTGCATCCGCTGGCACTGGCGTCGCCGTTCTTCGCCGCCTACGACCTGCAGGCGCGCGGCGTCCGATTGGCGGTGCCCGAGATCGCGTATGCCAATCCGCTCCCGGACGGGCCTGCCGCGATCGGCTACCACGACATCGACCGCACCGCCGCCGAACTATCCGACGGTGCTTCGTGGAAACGGCTGCTCGGCCCGCTGGCCTCCGACAGCGAGGACGTCGTCGGGCTGATCCTGGGCGACAAGCGTTCCCTTCCGCCCTCGATTCCCGCCGCACTGAAGGTGGCGCCGCGGCTGCTGTTGCAGGGCGGCCCGCTGTGGAACACCCTGCAGGGCGAGGACGCCCGCGCGTTGTTCACCGGTGTTGCCGCACATACGATTTCGCAGATGCCTTCACTGGTCGCCGCGGGCGCCGGGCTGATGCTGGCCACCCTGGGGCATTCGGTGGGGTGGCCGATACCGGTCGGTGGGTCCCAGGCCATCCCCGACGCGCTGATCGCCGATCTGCTGGACCACGGCGGGGAGTTGATCCTCGGGGAGAAGGTCACCGCACCCCCGGGCGGCGTGGTCCTCTACGACACCGCGCCGACGGCGTTGTTGTCGATCTACGGCACCTCGATGCCGCCACGTTATGCAAAGGCGTTGCGGCACTATGCCTATGGCCCCGGTGTCGCGAAGGTGGACTTCGTCCTCTCCGGCGAGATCCCATGGCGCGATCCTCGGCTGGCGCAGGCGCCGACGCTGCATCTCGGCGGCGGCCGCGCCCAGATGGCGCTGGCCGAGAAGGAGATCGCCGCCGGCCGGCATGCGCAATGGCCGATGGTGCTGGCCGCCGTGCCGCATCTGGCCGACCCGGGCCGGATCGACGCGCAGGGACGCCGACCGCTGTGGGCCTATGCGCACGTGCCGTCGGGTTCGACCGTCGACATGGCCGAATCCGTCACCGACATCTTCGAGCGATTCGCCCCGGGGTTCCGCGACATCGTCGTGGCGGTGCGCAGCGTGCCGGCTTCCCGGCTGGCCGATCACAACGCGAACCTGGTCGGCGGTGACATCGGCGTCGGCGGCAACAACATGCGCAGCGCGATCGCCGGCCCCACCCCGCGCTGGAATCCGTGGTCCACCCCGATTCCCAAGGCGTACCTGTGTTCGTCGGCCGCTCCCCCGGGTGGCGGCGTGCACGGTATGGCCGGATACTACGCGGCGCGCACGGTGCTCAAGCGCGAGTTCGGGATCCGGGAGCTGCCGCCGCTGTCGCCGTGAGTGAGAGATAACGCGCCCGGGTACACCGCCCCGTATGAGCAAAGAGTTGAAAAAGGGCGACAAGGTGTCCTGGCAGAGCCATGGCAACACCGTGCCGGGCACCGTGGAGAAGAAGATCACCTCCGACACCGAGACCGCCGGCCGCACGGTGCGTGCCACCAAGGACGAGCCACAGTACAAAGTGCGCAGCGACAAAACCGGTAAGGACGCCGTGCACAAACCCGAATCGCTGAAGAAGCGGTCGTCGTGAAATCGGTCGATGCGGCGCACTCCCGCCCCGACGGCGCCTCCGATGACACCGTCGAAGCCGTCGGCAAGGTCTCCGAGGCCTTGGAATACGTGGAGCGGGCGCGCGGGCACCTCTACTCGTTCCACCAACTGATGGGCCATGCCGACCTGTTGCTCGGCGAGGCCGCCGACGCCCTGCGCGAGGCCGGGCACACCGATATCGCCGACCGCCTCACCGAGGACATGGTCGGCCGCAACGTCCTGCAGGGGCGTTGGACCTTCCAGATCGTCGAGGAGTTCGACGACGATTACTGGTCGCTGCTGCGCTCGCACGAGAAGCGCGTCCGCGACGAACTGATGGACGGCCGCCGGCACGTCTTCGAGGCGGAGATGAAACAGGACCGGCGGACCGCGGGACGCGACGGCCACGAGGCAACCCCCTGAAAAGATTTGTGGAGCCTTACCCGTGATGGCCACGGGTAAGACTCCACAAATCGCGAAGAGGGGTCAGGCGGTTTCGGTGATCGGCCGATCGACCCAGCTCATCAGGTCGCGCAGCTTCTTGCCGGTGACCTCGATGGGGTGCTCGGCGTTCGCCTTGCGCAGGCCCTCGAGCTCGGTGTTGCCGTTCTCGACATTGGCCACCAGACGCTTGACGAACGAACCGTCCTGGATGTCGGAGAGGATGGCGCGCATCCGGTCCTTGGTGTCGGCGTCGATGACGCGCGGGCCGGAGATGTAGCCACCGAACTCGGCGGTGTCGGACACCGAGTAGTTCATCCGGGCGATGCCGCCCTCGTAGATCAGGTCGACGATCAGCTTGAGCTCGTGCAGCACCTCGAAGTAGGCCATCTCCGGGGCGTAGCCGGCCTCGACCATGACCTCGAACCCGGCCTTGATCAGTTCCTCGGTGCCACCGCACAGCACGGCCTGCTCACCGAACAGGTCGGTCTCGGTCTCTTCCTTGAACGTGGTCTTGATGACACCGGCGCGTGCGCCACCGATGGCGGCGGCGTACGACAGCGCGAGCGCCTGTCCCTCACCCTTGGGATCCTGGGCGATGGCGATCAGCGCGGGCACACCCTTGCCGTCGACGAACTGACGACGCACCAGGTGACCGGGGCCCTTGGGGGCGACCATGCCGACGGTGATGTTCTCGGCGGGCTTGATCAGCCCGAAGTGGATGTTCAGGCCGTGCCCGAAGAACAGCGCGTTGCCGTCTTCGAGGTTGGGCTCGATGTCATTCTTGAAGATCTCGGCCTGTGCGGTATCGGGCGCGAGCACCATGATCACGTCGGCCCACTTGGCGACCTCGGCTGGAGTGTCGACCTCCAGGCCCTGCTCTTCGACCTTGGCGCGGGACTTCGAGCCCTCCTTGAGGCCGACCTTGACCTGCACGCCCGAGTCGCGCAGCGACAGCGAGTGGGCATGGCCCTGGCTGCCATAGCCGATCACCGCGACCTTGCGGCCCTGAATGATCGACAGATCCGCGTCGTCGTCGTAGAACAGTTCGATTGCCACGTTGGATTTTCCTTCTGTTTGTTTCTCGTATGAAAGCTATTTGGCAGTACCGATGCCGCGCGGCCCACGCGCCAGCGACACGATCCCGGACTGCACGATCTCCCGGATCCCGTACGGTTCGAGCACTCGCAGGAACGCTTCGAGCTTCTCCGGGGTCCCGGTGGCCTCGATGGTCAGTGACTCGGTGGACACGTCCACCACTTTGGCCCGGAATAGATTAACCGCTTCGATAACCTGGCTGCGGGTGGCCGCATCGGTGCGCACCTTGATCAGGGCCAGCTCACGAGAGACCGACTGCTCCTCGTCCTGCTCGACGATCTTGATCACGTTGATCAGCTTGTTGAGCTGCTTGGTCACCTGCTCGAGCGGAAAGTCCTCGACCTGCACGACGATCGTCATCCGGGACAGGTGCTTCTGCTCGGTCGCGCCGACGGCCAGGCTCTGGATGTTGAAGCCACGCCGGGAGAACAGCGAGGCGACGCGAGCCAGCACACCGGGCTTGTCCTCGACGAGCACCGACAGGGTGTGGATGGAGGTCGTCATCAGTGTTGTCTCCTCTTCGCGCAAGCGCTCATCAGGCGTGCCCTTCCTCTTTTCGCGCAAGCGCTCATCAGGCGTGCCCTTCCTCGGAATCGAACAGCGGACGGATGCCGCGCGCGGCCTGGATCTCGTCATTGCTGGTGCCTGCGGCGACCATCGGCCACACCTGGGCATCGGCACCGACGACGAAGTCGATGACCACCGGTCGGTCGTTGATCTCACGAGCCTGCTGGATCACCGATTCGACGTCTTCGGCTCGCTCACAACGCAATCCGACGCATCCGAGCGCCTCGGCGAGCTTGACGAAATCCGGGATGCGGCGCGAGTGCGTCGCCAGATCGGTCTGGCTGTACCGCTCTTCGTAGAACAGCGTCTGCCACTGCCGCACCATGCCCAGGTTGCCGTTGTTGATCAGCGCCACCTTGATGGGTGCGCCCTCGATGGCACACGTCGCCAGTTCCTGGTTGGTCATCTGGAAGCAGCCGTCGCCGTCGATGGCCCACACCTCGGCCTCGGGACGGCCGAACTTGGCGCCCATCGCCGCGGGCACCGAGTAGCCCATGGTGCCCAGCCCGCCAGAGTTCAGCCACGTCTTCGGGTTCTCGTACTTGACGAACTGCGCAGCCCACATCTGGTGCTGGCCGACGCCGGCAACGTAGACCGCCTCGGGCCCGGCCAGCTGGCCCAGCTTCTCGATGACGTACTCCGGGCTCAGGCTGCCATCGCTCTGCGGACCGTAACTCAGCGGGTAGGTCGCCTTGATGCTCGACAGGTACTCCCACCAGTTGTCCAGCTTCAGCGATGCGGCGTTGGTGCCCTCGCGGCGCAGCACGTCGAGCAGATCGTTGATCACGTGGCGCACATCGCCGACGATCGGCACATCGGCATGCCGGTTCTTGCCGATCTCGGCCGGGTCGATATCGGCGTGGATCACCTTGGCGTCGGGCGCGAACGAGTCCAGTTTGCCGGTCACCCGGTCATCGAAGCGGGTGCCCAGCGCGATGAGCAGATCGCTCTTCTGCAGCGCCGCCACCGCCGACACCGAGCCGTGCATGCCGGGCATGCCCATGTGCTGGGGGTGGCTGTCCGGGAACGCCCCGCGCGCCATCAGCGTGGTGACCACCGGTATTCCGGTCAGCTCGGCCAGTTCCAGCAGTTCGTCGGTCGCCTCGCCGCGGATCACGCCGCCGCCGACATAGAGCACCGGCTTACGGGCCTCGGCGATCAGTTTGGCGGCCTCGCGCACCTGGCGGCTGTGCGGCTTGGTGTTCGGCTTGTACCCGGGCAGATCCATCACCGGCGGCCAGGCAAAGGTGCACTGCCCCTGCAGGATGTCCTTGGGCACGTCCACCAGCACCGCGCCGGGACGGCCGGACTGCGCGATGTGGAAGGCCTCGGCGATGACGCGCGGGATCTCGTCACCGTCACGAACCAGGAAGTTGTGCTTGGTGATCGGCATGGTCATGCCGGTGATATCGGCTTCCTGGAAGGCGTCGGTACCGATCAGGCTGCGACCGACCTGACCGGTGATCGCCACCACCGGGATGGAGTCCATCTGCGCGTCGGCCAGCGGGGTGACCAGGTTGGTCGCGCCGGGGCCCGAGGTGGCCATCATGACGCCGACCTTGCCGGTGGCGTGGGCGTAGCCGCTGGCAGCATGCCCGGCACCCTGTTCGTGGCGCACCAGCACGTGGCGCAGCTTCACCGAGTCGTAGAGCGGGTCGTAGACCGGGAGCACCGCACCACCGGGGATACCGAAGATCACCTCGACGCCGATCTCCTCGAGCGACCGCACGACCGACTGCGCACCGGTCATCTGCTCGGGGGCAACAACATTGGCCTTCTGCTCCGCCTTGGTCGAGGCCTTGACGCCATTGGTGCGCTGCGTCTGCTCCGGCGGTCGCGTGGTGGGTGCGCTCACTTTTTCCTCTGTGGTTCTGGTTGATACTGCTGGTGGTGGGAAATTGTTTTGTCCTGTGACAGCAAAAAACCCCCGTCAGCGGAGTCCGCTGTACGAGGGTTGGCGCGTCGATGCTGTTGGCTAAGCCCGGCAGAGAGCTAGCGCGGCATCAACGCGCCAACCAATTACTACGAGCTCGTCCGGGTTGTACATAAGCTGCGACGGTAGTCCCCGCACTGCTCAAAGGTCAAATTGCCCCCGCGCCCCGCGGGCCGCGCCGGGGTCGATGCGAGAATGTGCGGCGTGAGTCAGCCCGCCCCGCTCGTCATCCGTATCTCGCCGATGGCCCATATCGCCGTCGGTTTCATGACCCTGGGGATCTTCGCGCTGATCTACGCCCTGCCCAGCTGGAGCTGGGTGCTGATCGCGGTTCCGGTGCTGGCCTCGGCGGTGATCGCGCGCTACCGCACGGTGGCCGATCGCGAGCAGGTGACCGCCCGGACCATGCTGAGCAGCACCACCGTGCCATGGACCGATATCGACGGTCTGCGGTTCACCCGCTCGTCCTGGGCCAAGGCGCGACTGACCGATGGCAACGAAATCACCTTGCCCGCTGTCACATTCGCGACGCTGCCGCTGTTGACGGCGGCCAGCGGCGGCCGGGTGCCCAACCCCTACGAGTAGGTCTCGACCTCCTCGCGAACAGACGCGTGTACCCCCGAAAAGATCCACTTTCGGGGGTACACGCGTCTGTTCGCGGAGGGAAGGTCAGGCCAGCGGGTTGACGCCGTTGAGCAGCACCCACATGCCGATTCCGAGCCCCACGCCCAGCAACAGCGCCAGGAACGAGCCGACGAACGGGCGTCGGGCCCAGCCTCGTCCGGCGTCGAAACCGTAGCGGCCCGGGCCGGTCAGTGTCAGTGCCGCCGCAAGCAGTACCAGCACCACCTGATGTTCGAGACCGGTGGCGGTCACGAAGTCGGCAAAGCCGATGTTCTGCTGTGCGGCGATGGACGCCAGCAGGGCATTGACCAGGTAGGCCAGCGCAGCCGCGGCGGCCAGCGGAGTGAAAAGTCCCAGCACCAGCAGCAGGCCGGCACCGATCTGCGCGCCGGCGCCGACATAGGTGAGCACCCCGGCATGCTGGTAGCCGAGCTCCGAAAGCGATCCCTCGAAGCCACCGAGGCCCGAACCGCCCCACCAACCGAACGCCTTCTGCAGCCCGTGCACGATCATCAGCGCGCCCAGGCCCACCCGCAGCAACAGCAGCCCCAGGTCGAGCGTGCCGCGGCGACCCGCGATGCGGATCTGCTGTTCGGCGTCGTGCGGACCGATCTCGGTCGGGACCGCGGGCGCGGCGCTGGCATACGGGTTGGGGGCGGCCGGCGACACATAGGGAAGCGGCTCGGGATCGTTGAGCAGCGCAAAGCCGGACTGGTCCGCCTTGGCCCCGCCGTCGGTGTCATACCGCGGAATGGCGGTGGTCTCGAAATCGCCCCCGTAGGTCGACGAGGGAAGATCGTCTTCGGGGTCGACCAACTGCGCCGACGCGGGCCGTTGCCAGTCGGTCATGTTCTGCGGTTCAGCGGTCACGAAAACAAGCGTAGGGGCAAGTTGCTGCAGAACCACGCATTGGCGCGGTCCGCCACGTACCTTATCTGCACTGTTGCCGAGTTGTGACACTGGCGTCGCGCCCCCGCGGTGGATCTGCGCGGCGGAGTAGGGACACGCCAGGCCTTGGACCGACCTTCGTGGCGCGCACCGCGCGACGATCCGTAACCTGGCCAGCATGACATTGGGCGGACCGACGCGGATTGCCGTGGTGCTGTGCGCGGTGCTGCTGGCGGGTTCTGGATGCGCGCGGTTCGACAACGCACAGTCCCAGCCGTTCACCACCGAACCCCAGATGGCGCCGCCGCCCCAGACCAAGCCGGAGCCTCCGCCGCCGCTGCCCGGGACACCGTTCCCGAAGGCCTGCCCGGCACCGGGTGTGATGCAGGGCTGCCTGGAGAGCACCAGCGGCCTGATCATGGGCGGCGACAGCCAGTCGGCGCTGGTGGCCGAGCGCACCACCGGGGTGGTCAAGGAGGTCTCGACGAAGGCCGAACCGGTGGTCAAGATGACCATCCCGGTCGATCCATCGGGTGACGGCGGGCTGCTCGACATCATCAAGTCGCCCACCTATGCCCAAGATCGACTGATGTACGCCTATGTCAGCACCCCGACCGACAACCGGGTGATCCGCATCGCCGACGGCGACATCCCCAAGCCGATCCTGACCGGCATCCCCAAGGGCGCGGTCGGCAATGCCGGTGCGCTCAAGTTCACCAGCCCGACCACCCTGCTGGTGCTCACCGGTGACGCCGGCAACTCCGCCCAGGCTGCAGATCCGGCGTCGCTGGCCGGCAAGGTCCTGCGCATCGAGCAGCCGACGACGGTCAACCAGGCCCCGACGACGACCGCACTGTCGGGCATGGGTTCCGGCGGCGGCATGTGTGTCGACCCGTCCGACGGTGCGCTCTACATCACCGATCGCACCCCGTCGGCGGACCGGATGCAGAAGATCACCAAGGACTCGGTGGTGTCGACGGTCTGGACCTGGCCGGACCGCCCCGGTGTCGCCGGATGCGCCGCGCTGGACGGCACGGTGCTGGTCAATCTGGTCAACACCAAGCAGACCGTGGCCCTGCGGCTGGCGCCCGAGACCGGCGCGGTCACCGGTGAACCGGAGGTGGTCCGGCAGGACCAGCACGGTCACGCCTGGGCGCTGGCGGTCTCCCCCGACGGCAACATCTGGGGCGCGACGGTCAACAAGACATCCGGTGACGCCGAGAAACTCGACGATGTCGTCTTCCCGTTGTTCCCGTCCGGCGGCGGATTCCCCCGCCAGAACGCGGACAAGACCTAGCGACTTCGGTGAGGTTGCGTGCGGCGGCCGCACGCAACCTCACCGAAATCCCGCTAGGAGCAGGCGGCGAGCACCAGTTCGCGCACCCGTGCGGCGTCGGCCTGACCCTTGGTGGCCTTCATGACCGCGCCCACGATCGCGCCGGCGGCAGCCACCTTGCCGCCGCGGATCTTCTCGGCGATATCGGGTTGGGCGGCGAGCGCGTCATCGATGGCCGACTGGATCAGTGAGTCGTCGCGGACCACCACCAGTCCGCGATCGTTCATCACCTGCTCGGGCTCGCCCTCACCGGCCAGCACACCCTCGACGACCTGGCGGGCCAGCTTGTTGGAGAGCTTTCCGTCGTCGACGAGCTTCACCACCGCGGCGACCTGAGCCGGGGTGATCGGCAAATCGGACACGGCCACTGATCTTTCATTGGCCTTCTGCACCAGGAAGTTGCCCCACCAGGCGCGCGCGGCCTCGCTGGACGCGCCCTTGGCCACCGTGGCCGCCACCAGATCGATCGCGCCGTTGTTCACCAGGTCGCGCATCACCTCGTCGGAGATGCCCCACTCCTGCTGAACACGCTTGCGCGACAACCACGGCAATTCGGGAATGGTGCCGCGCAGCCGCTCCACCAGCTCGGCGGGCGGAGCCACCGGCTCCAGATCGGGCTCGGGGAAGTACCGGTAGTCCTGCGCGGTCTCCTTACTGCGGCCCGCGGTGGTGTACCCGTCCTCGTGGAAGTGACGGGTCTCCTGGGTGACCGTCCCGCCGGATTTCAGTACCGCGGCCTGCCTGCGCATCTCGTAGCGGACGGCAACCTCGACACTCTTGAGCGAGTTGACGTTCTTGGTCTCGGTGCGTGTGCCGAATTCGCTGCTGCCCTTGGGTTTCAGCGACACGTTCGAATCACAGCGCATCGAGCCCTGGTCCATCCGCACATCGGATACGTCGAGCCCGCGCAGCAGGTCGCGTAATGCGGTGACATAGGCACGGGCGATCTCCGGGGCACGTTCACCGGTGCCCTCGATGGGCCGGGTGACGATCTCGATCAGCGGTACGCCGGCCCGGTTGAAATCGGCCAGCGAGGTGGTCGCGCCCGCGATGCGGCCGGTGTCGCTGCCCAGGTGGGTCAGCTTGCCGGTGTCCTCCTCCATGTGCGCCCGCTCGATCTCGATGCGCCAGGTGCTGCCGTCCTCCAACGGGACGTCGAGGTAGCCGTCGATGGCGATCGGCTCGTCGTACTGGCTGATCTGGTAGTTCTTGGGCTGGTCGGGGTAGAAGTAGTTCTTCCTGGCGAACCGGCCCCACGGCGCGATGTCACAGTTGAGCGCCAGTCCGATCCGGATGGCCGACTCGACGGCGGCCTGGTTGAGCACCGGCAGCGCGCCGGGCAGGCCGAGGCACACCGGGCAGACCTGGGTGTTGGGGTCGGCGCCGAACTTGTTGGCGCAGGGGCAGAACATCTTGGTCGCCGTGGACAGCTCGACGTGCACTTCCATGCCCATCACGGGGTCGAACTCGGCGATGACGTCGTCGTAGTCGGCGAGTTCGGCAACAGAAGTGGTCATGACAGCTGATTTTAGTGTCAGCCCGGCATCGGCCTGCCGCGAGGCCAGGTACGGGACCTAGCCGAAGAATTCGGCCGCGTCGTCGTAGCGACTCTGTGGCACCAACTTGAGCTGGCGGGTGGCATCGGCCAGCGGGACCCGACCGATGTCCTGACCACGTAGGGACACCATCATCCCGTACTCCCCCGCGTGCGCGGCGTCGGCGGCGTTGACCCCGAAGCGGGTGGCCAGCACCCGGTCGTAGGCGGTCGGGGTGCCGCCACGCTGGACGTGGCCCAGCACCGTCACGCGGACATCCTTCTTGATGCGCTTCTCCACCTCAAGGGCGAGCTGCTGGGCGACCCCGGTGAACTTCTCGTGCCCGAATTCGTCCATCCCGCCCTGGCGGAGCTGCATCGTGCCCTCGGCAGGCTTGGCACCTTCGGCGACGACGCAGATGAAATGCGAATCCCCGCGCTGGAAGCGCTGTTTGACCAGCCTGCACACCTCTTCGATGTCGAATGGCTGCTCGGGGATCAAGGTCATGTGCGCACCGGAGGCCAGCCCCGCGTTCAGGGCGATCCAACCCGCATGACGGCCCATCACCTCCACCAGCATCACCCGTTGGTGCGATTCCGCGGTGCTGTGCAGCCGGTCGATGGCCTCGGTGGCGATGGTGAGCGCCGTGTCATGCCCGAAAGTCACGTCGGTGCAATCGATATCGTTGTCGATCGTCTTGGGCACGCCGACGACGGGCACCCCTTCCTCGGACAGCCAACTCGCCGCGGTGAGCGTGCCCTCGCCACCGATCGGGATCAACACATCGATGCCGTTGTCTTCCAAGGTCTGCTTGATCTGCGGCAATCCGGCGCGCAGCGTGTCCGGATTGGTGCGTGCGGTGCCGAGCATGGTGCCGCCCTTGGCCAGCAGCCGGTCGTTGCGGTCATCGTTCTTGAGCTGGACGCGGCGGTCCTCCAACAGGCCACGCCAGCCGTCGAGGAATCCGACGACCGACGAGCCGTAGCGCGCATCACTGGTCCGCACCACCGCCCTGATCACCGCGTTCAGGCCTGGGCAGTCGCCGCCTCCGGTCAGCACTCCGATCCGCATGCACATGATCTTGCCAGCTTCGGCGCAGCGCGGCGCGGCCACCGCGCAACGTGTGAGATTCCGGCACCCGCGGTGTTCCTGCTGATCGACATGTCGAACTGATGACTTCTCGGCGACGAGCCGAATCCCACCATAGGGTGATGTCATGACGACTGTCGCAGACCACGTCATCTCCACCCTGTACGCCGGCGGTGTCTCCCGGATCTACGGTCTTCCCGGAGACAGCCTGAACGGACTCACCGACGCCATCCGGCGCGCCGAGGGATTCAGCTGGGAACACGTACGCCACGAAGAGACAGCCGGATTCGCCGCGGCCGCCGACGCGGCGCTGACGGGCCGGCTTGCGGTGTGCGCCGGCAGTTGCGGACCGGGCAACCTGCACTTGATCAACGGGTTGTTCGACGCCCAGCGCTCCCGGGTTCCGGTGCTGGCCATCGCTGCGCACATCCCGCAGTCCGAGATCGGGTCGGAATACTTCCAGGAAACCCACCCGCAGGAGCTGTTCCGCGAGTGCAGTGTGTACTGCGAACTGGTCACCACGGCCGAATCGGCGCCCAGGGTGCTTGGGATGGCGATGCGGGCGGCCATCGCCGAGAACGGGGTCGCCGTCGTCGTGGTCCCCGGTGAGGTGTTCCTGCACAAGACCGATGCCCTGGTCGCCCCGGTGCTGGCCACCCATTCGATCACCCGCCCGACGGATGACGAATTGCTGCGTGCAGCAACGATTCTCAACGGATCGGATAAGATCACCGTGCTGGCCGGCGCGGGCGCCGAGGGGGCCCACGACGATCTCGTCCGGTTGGCCGCCACCCTGCAGGCTCCCGTCGTGCATGCCTTGCGCGGTAAGGAATTCGTCGAATACGACAACCCCTACGACGTCGGGATGACCGGGCTGCTCGGCTTCGCCTCCGGCTACAAGGCGATCAAGGAGGCCGAGGTCCTGCTGATGCTCGGCACCGACTTTCCGTACCGGCAGTTCTATCCCGAGAACGCGGTGGTGATCCAGCTGGACATCCGCGGCCGCAATATCGGTCGGCGCACCCACGTCGATCTGCCCCTTGTCGGATCCGTCTCCGATACCCTGCCCGCGCTGACGCCCCTGCTGACCCCCAAGAGCGATCGCACCCATCTGGACCGTTCGCTACGCCATTACGCCAAGACCCGGCGCCGGCTCGACGAGCTGGCGGCCAATGATCGTGATCGCACCCCGATTCGCCCCGAACACCTTGCCGCCGTAGCTAATCGGCTCGCCGCCGAGGACGCGGTGTTCACCGTGGACGTGGGATCACCGGTGGTCTGGGCGGCGCGCTACCTCACCATGAACGGCCGCCGGCGACTGCTGGGATCGTTCAACCACGGCACCATGGCGTGTGCGCTGCCGTTGGCCATCGGTGCCCAGACCGTGGATCGCGACAGGCAGGTGGTGGCCTTCGCCGGCGACGGTGGCCTGACCATGCTCTTCGGTGAGCTCATCACGCTGTCGCAGAACCGACTTCCGGTGAAAGTCATCGTGTTCAACAACTCCTCGTTGAACTTCGTGGAGTTGGAGATGAAGGCGGCCGGGATCGTCACCTTCGGCACCGACCTGCACAATCCCGATTTCGCCGCCGTCGCCCGATCGCTCGGACTGTTCGGTCGCCGGGTCGAGCAGCCCGGCGACCTGGAGGCCGCCCTCACCGATGCCTTCGCCCACGACGGGCCCGCACTCATCGACGTGGTGACCGCACGCCAGGAACTGTCCATCCCGCCGGCCATCACCGTCGAACAGGCCAAGGGCTTTTCGCTCTACGCGATCCGCACCATCATGGCCGGCCGGTCCGACGAGTTGCTCGACCTCGTCAGCACCAATGTGGCGCGCCGGATCCTGGACTGATCCCCTAGACCCCCTAGAGCGCGGTGGGCAGCTCTCCCCGCGCCTGCTCGTAGGCCGCGCCGACGCGATAGAGCCGATCATCGGCGTGCGCGGGCGCCATGATCTGCAGCCCGACCGGCAGATTGTCCTCGGCCGCCAGTCCCGACGGCACCGACATCCCGCAATGCCCGGCCAGGTTCAGCGGCAGCGTGCACAGGTCGAACAGGTACATGGCCAGCGGATCGTCGACCTTCTCCCCCAGCCGGAAGGCGGTCGACGGGGTCGTCGGGGTGGCCAGCACGTCCACCTTCTCGTATGCCTGCTCCAGATCACGGGCGATCAGCGTGCGGACCTTCTGCGCCTGGTTGTAGTAGGCGTCGTAGTACCCAGCCGACAGCGCGTAGGTGCCGATCATGATGCGCCGCTTCACTTCCGGACCGAATCCGGCGGCCCGGGTCAGCGCCATGACCTCTTCGGCGCTGTGGGTGCCATCATCACCGACTCGCAAACCGAACCGCATGGCATCGAAGCGGGCCAGGTTGGAGGACACCTCCGAGGGCAGGATCAGGTAGTAGGCGGCCATCGCGTGGTCGAAATGGGGGCAATCCACCTCGATCACCTCGGCGCCCAGCGCGGTCAGCTGGTCGACCGCGGTGTTGAACGCGGCCAGCACGCCGGGCTGGTAACCGTCACCACGCAGTTGCTTGACCACACCGACACGCACGCCCTTGAGGTCACCGGACGCGCCGGCACGGGCGGCGGCCACCACATCGGGCACCGGAACATCGACCGAGGTGGAGTCGCGCGGGTCGTGCCCGGCGATCACCTGGTGCAGCAGCGCGGTGTCCAGGACGGTGCGCGCGCACGGTCCGCCCTGATCCAACGAGGACGCACACGCGATCAGACCGAAGCGGCTCACCGTGCCGTAGGTGGGTTTGACGCCGACAGTCGAGGTGAGCGCGGCCGGCTGCCGGATCGAACCACCGGTGTCGGTACCGATGGCCAGCGGCGCCTGGAACGCGGCCAACGCGGCCGCGCTGCCTCCGCCGGAACCGCCCGGTACCCGGTCGGTGTCCCACGGGTTGCGGGTCGGTCCGTAGGCCGAGTTCTCCGTCGAGCTGCCCATCGCGAACTCGTCCATGTTGGTCTTGCCAAGGATCGGGATACCCGCCGCACGCAGCCGCGCGGTGACCGTCGCGTCGTAGGGCGAGTTCCAACCCTCCAGGATCTTCGATCCGCAGGTGGTCGGCATATCGGTCGTGGTGAACACGTCCTTGAGCGCCAGCGGGACCCCGGCCAGGGCGGACGGCAGTTGCTCACCGGCGGCGACCTTGGCGTCCACCTCGGCGGCCGCGGCCAGGGCCTGCTCGGCGCCGACGTGCAGGAATGCGTGGTAGCGCTCGTCGGTGGCGGCGATCTGGTCCAGATGCGCCTGGGTCACCTCGGTCGAAGACACCTCTTTGGCGGCGATCCGGGTGGCCAGGGTGGCGGCGTCTTCGCGAATGAGGTCTTCGCGGATCAAGTCGGTACCCATTATTCGGCCTCCCCCAGAATCCGCGGCACGGCGAACCGGCCGTCCTCGGCCCGCGGCGCCGCAGCCAGCGCCTCGTCCTGGCTCAGCCCGGCCACGACGGCATCCGGGCGGGTCACGTTGACGCTCGTCAGCGGGTTGTCCGTGGCCTGCACACCGGTGACGTCGACGGATTGGATCTGGCCGACATGGCCCAGGATCGCATCGAGTTGGCCGGCGAAACTGTCGAGTTCACCGTCGGTCAGGGCGAGCCGGGCCAGGCGCGCCAGGTGGGCGACCTCGTCTCGGGAAATCTGGGACACGGCGCTCAAGCCTAGTCGTGACCCTCGGGCCGAATCGCCGCGGCCCGATCCCTGTGACAGGGTGTTCGCCGTGCCGTCTTATCTGCTGCGGGTCCAGCTGGAGGACCGACCGGGCAGCCTCGGGTCCCTCGCCGTGGCCCTCGGTTCGGTCGGCGCCGACATCCTGTCCCTCGACGTGGTCGAGCGCGGGGCCGGTTACGCGATCGACGATCTGGTCGTCGAGCTGCCGCCCGGCGCCATGCCCGACGCGCTGATCACCGCCGCCGAGCACATCAAGGGTGTCTACGTCGACAGCGTGCGGCCGCATACCGGGCTGCTGGAGGCACACCGCGAACTCGAGCTCGTCGACCACATCGCCGCCGCCCACGGCCGCCACGACAAACTGCAGGTTCTCGCCGACGAGGCGCCCAAGGTGCTGCGTGTGGGCTGGTGCACCGTGGTCCGCTCCGACGGCTCCGACAACGGGGTGGAGCGCGTCGTCGGGAGTTCCGGTGCGCCGGAGACCCAGGCCGCCAGTGCGCCGTGGCTACCGCTGCAGCACGCCGAGGCACTCGACGGGACCGCGGACTGGGTGCCGCGGGTCTGGCGCGATATCGACATGGCGCTGGCGGCCGCGCCCCTGGGTGACCCGAACACCGCGGTGCTGCTCGGTCGGGCCGGCGGCCCTGATTTCCGCCCGTCGGAGGTGGCTCGGCTGGGCTATCTGGCCGGCATCGTCGCGACCATCCTGCGCTGACCCGGACCGACACAAAGCTGAGAGTCGGCTGTACGCCTGGCTGTTACGGTGGAAATGCGTCCCGACTGCCGGTGATCCGATGAAAGGTCTTGCGTGGGAGAACTGCTGATCGTCCTGGCCATCGTCCTCATCCTCGCCGCCGTCATCGTCTTCCTCGTCGCGCGCAGCAAGCCCAAGACGCCGAAGAAGCCTGCCGCACGCGAGGATCCGATGCGCTTCGCCTCGCAGACCGAGACGTTCGGTCCGCGCCAGCTCGGACCCGGAGCCATCATCAGCCACGGCGGCACCGACTATGTGGTGCGCGGTTCGGTGACGCTGCGCGAAGGCCCGTTCGTCTGGTGGGAACACCTGTTGGAGGGCAAGGCCGATGAACCGCCGGTCTGGTTCAGCGTCGAAGAAGACGAGGGCCGGCTGGAACTGATGTGGTGGCACAAGCGGGTCGGGCTGCCCGCCGAGCCGGGCAGCAGCGTGACCGTCGACGGCGTGACGTTCACCGTCGACGAGAACGGCCGTGCTTCCTACACCACCGAGGGCACCACCGGGCTGCCTGCCGGCGGGGACATGGATTACGTCGATTACACCGGAGCCGATGGCGCCAAGCTCGGCTATGAGCGATGGGCCCCGGAGATGCCGTGGGAAGTGTCCTACGGCACCAGGGTGCGCGCCGGCGAACTGACCGTCTACCCGGCTCCCGCGGCAGGAACGTAGGCACTCCCTTGCCGTTGTACCGACTCCACGTGCCATCCGCCGATGTCAGCGGCGCAAACCTGCGGCTGGCGCTGAATACGCCGGCGCCGAGTGTCCTGGCAAGCGCCACGCTGGCGCACCCCACGGGTGCCGATCTGGTGCTGGGAGTGCTCGGCGCATCCCATGTCGTCACCGTCGGACCGTTCTGTGAGCAGGTGTCCTGCCACCATTTCGGCGACAGCACGCACCTGCCTGCCGCCGCGGAGCGCCCGGGCTACCGGATGATGTCCGACACGGTCGTGCACGATGAGGAGTCCTTCCGACGTATCGCCGCCGATCTGCGTACCCGCTGTGAGTACGAGATCGGTTGGCTGGGCGGCAGCTTCCCCGGCGACGACGCCGCCCTGACGGCGCTCTGCGCCGAACCCGACGGTCCCGGGTGGCGGTGGCAGACCTGGCATCTCTATCCCGAGGGCGGTGCCGGCGGCATGATCGTGCACACCGAAAGCCGTTGGCGGCCATGACGCGCAACACACTGTTCGGCTTCTCCGCACTGCTGGGCACACTCGGAGTGCTGCTGCTCATCAGCGGAATCGCGTTGCAGAACAAGGATGTTCGCAACCACGTGCGGGAAACATACCGACAGTACTCCGCTGACGGCGGCAACGGACGCTACGAATGCAGCGGGTCACCCAAAACCGTGGCCGACGATATCGCCGACTACCACGCACCCGAGGCGCGGGCATCGGATCGCGGCACCGAGTATCTGCGCTACAACGACGATATCGTCACCGTCGGCCCCGAGGGCCGGTACCCGTGCAGCATCCGGGTCGAAGACACCAACGCCCGGTACAGCGGCGGCGGATTCATTTTCCTTGGCCCGGGGTTCACCCCCGGCTCACCAGCGGGCGGCGCGGGCGGTAGCTCCGGCGGACCCGGCGGAACGAAGTAGGAGAACCGATGGGACCGATGGGTACGTCCGACCTTTCGACGGCGGCGCCGTCGATCCTTGCCGTGGAGTTCGGCTCTGTCGACGCGACCAGCCTGACGCAGAACGTGGTCGCTGCGGTGCTGTACTTCGTCGTCGGCATCATCGTGTTCGGCGCGGGGTTCCTGCTGACCGATCTGCTGACGCCGGGTAGCCTGCGCGAGCACATCTTCGTCCAACACCGCCCCAACGCGGTCGCCGTCGCGTGCGGAATGTACGGGTCGTTGTCACTGGTGACAGCCGTGGCCATCATGAGCAGTTCGGCCCAGCTCGGGCAGGGCCTGATCGACGCCCTTGTCTACGGACTTGTCGCCGTGGTGCTGCAGGCCGCCGCGCTGCTCGTCTTGGAGGCGCTGGTACCCGGGCGGTTCCGCGACCTGATCACCGACGAGAAGCTGCACCCCGGTGCCATCGCCACCGCGGTGATCCTGCTGGCGGTGGGAGGGGTGAACGCCGCCGCGCTGTCATGACCACCACCCGATGGCGGGCATTGCTGCTGGCCGCGGTGGCGGCCTGCGCGGCCTGCGGGCTGATCTACGAGCTGGCCCTGCTGACGCTGTCCACCAGCCTGCACGGCGGCGGTATCGTCGCGACCTCGCTGATCGTGGCGGGGTTCGTGGCCGCCCTCGGCGCCGGCGCGCTGGCGGTCAAACCTTTCCTCGGCCACGCCGCCATCACCTTCATCGCGGTGGAGACCCTACTCGGCCTCATCGGTGGATTATCCGCTGCCGCAATGTATGTGGCGTTCTCGTTCATCGGGGACGGATTGTGGATCCTGGTGCTGGGCACGGCACTGATCGGCACCCTGGTGGGCGCCGAGGTCCCGCTGTTGATGACGCTGTTACAGCGCGGCCGAACCGCAGGTGCCGCCGACGCCGGTCGGGTGCTGGCCAACCTGAACGCCGCGGATTATCTGGGCGCGCTGATCGGCGGACTCGCCTGGCCCTTCTTGGTGCTGCCGCAGCTCGGGATGATCCGTGGCGCCGCGGTCACCGGGATGATCAATCTGGCTGCCGCCGCGGTGGTCTCGGTGTTCCTGCTGCGCAGCATCATCGGTCGTCGCCAGCTCGGCGCGGCGCTGGCCGTGCTGACCACCGCCGCGGTGACGTTGACCGCGCTGATCGTCGCTTCCGACGGTATCCAGACCACCACCCGGCAGCGGCTCTACGCCGACCCGATCATCGCCTACCAACAATCGGCCTATCAGGAGATCGTCGTCACCCGCCGCGGCACCGACACCCGGCTGTATCTCGATGGCGGGCTGCAGTTCTCGACGCGTGACGAATACCGCTACACAGAAAGCCTGGTCTATCCCGCCGTGGGCGAGGGCGCACGGGCAGTACTGATCCTCGGCGGTGGCGACGGCCTGGCCGCCCGCGAATTGCTGCGGATGCCCCGCGTCGAGACCATCGTGCAGGTGGAACTGGACCCGGCGGTCATCGAGCTGGCCCGCGGTCCGCTGCGCGATACCAACGGCGGCGCGCTGGACGATCCTCGCGTGCAGGTGATCATCGACGACGCGATGACCTGGCTACGCGAACCCACCGTGCGGCCGGCAGGTGGCTTCGACTCGGTCATCATCGATCTGCCCGATCCCGACAATCCGGTCCTGGGCCGGCTGTACTCGGTCGAGTTCTACGCCATGCTCACCAGGGTGCTCGCCCCCGATGCGCTGGTGGTGGTGCAGTCGGGCAGCCCGTTCTCGACGCCGAACGCATTCTGGCGGACGGTGTCCACGCTGGGTGCGGCCGGTTTCGCGGTGACGCCCTATCACGTTCACGTCCCCACCTTCGGCGACTGGGGTTTCGCGCTGGCGAGGTATGGCGCATCGGCACCTCAGCCCACGCTGCCCGCCGATGCGCCGGCATTGCGCTTCATGACACCGGAGGTGTTGCGCGCGGCGACGGTCTTTCCGCCGGACAACGCGCCGCGGGTGCTGCCGCCCTCGACGTTGGAGAACCCGCGCATCGTCGAGGACATGCGGCAGGGATACCGCTAGGACTCGTCCGTCGGCTCCGGCCCCTCGCTCAGCAGCTTCACGAACCCGTCCTCGTCGAGCACCGGCACACCCAGCTCCATCGCCTTGTCGTACTTGGAGCCCGGCGCGTCACCGGCGACGACATAGGAGGTCTTCTTCGACACCGATCCGGCGGCCTTGCCACCGCGGGCCAGAATCGCCTCCTTGGCCTCGTCGCGTGAGAAGCCGGTGAGCGAGCCGGTGACGACGATGGACAAGCCCTCCAGCGTGCGCTCGATACCGGCGTCCCGCTCGTCGACCATGCGCACGCCGGCGTCCTGCCATTTGTCGACGATGGTGCGGTGCCAGTCGACGTCGAACCATTCGATGACGGCGGCGGCGATGGTCGGCCCGACACCCTCGACGGCGGCCAGCTCCGCCTCCGAGGCCGCCCGGATGGCGTCGAGACTGCCGAACTCGCCGGCCAGCGCGCGGGCCGCGGTGGGGCCGACATGCCGGATGGACAGGGCGACCAGCACCCGCCACAGCGGCTGGGACTTCGCTTTGTCCAGGTTGGCCAGCAGCCGTTTACCGTTGGCCGAGAGTGCACCGGCCTTGGTGGTGAACAGGTCGGTCTGCAGTAATTGGTCTGCGGTCAGCGTGAAGAGGTCGCCCTCGTCGGTGATGGCCCCCGCCTGCAGCAGCGCGCTGGCCGCCTCATAACCGAGGCCCTCGATATCGAACGCACCCCGGCCCGCGACGTGAAAAACGCGCTCGCGCAACTGTGCCGGGCAGGTTCGGGTGTTCGGGCAACGGATGTCGGCATCGCCCTCCTTGGCTGGCGCCAAGGCAGTCCCACACTCCGGACAATGCGTCGGCATGACGAATTCGCGTTCACTGCCATCACGCAGGTCCACCACCGGAGCGAGCACCTCGGGGATGACATCGCCGGCCTTGCGGATCACCACCGTGTCACCGATCAGCACACCCTTGCGCTTGACCTCGGATGCGTTGTGCAGGGTGGCCAGCCCGACGGTGGACCCGGCGACCTTCACCGGCTCCATGTAGGCGAACGGGGTGACCCGTCCGGTGCGTCCGACATTGACCCGGATGTCGAGGAGTTTGGTGGTGACCTCCTCGGGCGGGTACTTGTAGGCGATCGCCCAGCGTGGGGCCCGCGAGGTGGCACCGAGGCGGCGCTGCAGCGACACGTCGTCGACCTTGACCACCAGGCCGTCGATCTCGTGCTCGACGTCGTGGCGGTGTTCACCCCAATAGGCGATGCGTTCGGCGACCGCCGCGATGCCGCGGACCCGGGTGGTGTGGGTGGACACCGGCAGCCCCCAGCCGCCCAGCGCCCGGTAGGCATCGTGCAGCGAGGTCGGGGTGAACCCCTCGGCCTTGCCGAGACCGTGACAGATCATGCGCAGCCGCCGCCGCGCGGTCACCGCGGGGTTCTTCTGGCGCAACGATCCGGCGGCGCTGTTGCGCGGGTTGGCGAACGGCGGCTTTCCCTCGGCCACCAGACCGGCGTTGAGGTCCTCGAAATCGGCGACCCGGAAGAACACCTCGCCGCGCACCTCGAGCACCGCAGGAACGGGGAATTCGTCTGTGCCGGTGAGTCGTTCGGGAATATCGTCGATGGTGCGGGCATTCAGGGTGACATCTTCACCGCTGCGGCCGTCGCCGCGGGTGGCGGCGCGCACCAACACACCGTCGCGGTACACCAGCGCCAACGCGACACCGTCGATCTTGAGCTCGCACAGATAGTCGATCTCGGTACCGATCTCGGCACCCAACCGCGCCGCCCACGCCGACAGTTCGTCGGTGTCGAAGGCGTTGTCCAGCGAGAGCATCCGCTCCAGGTGATCGGCCGCGGCGAAATCTGTGGCGAAGCCGGCACCCCCGACCAGTTGCGTGGGCGAATCCGGGGTGCGCAGTTCGGGGTATTGCTCCTCGAGCGCCTCCAGGCGGCGCAGCAGTACGTCGAAATCCGCGTCGGAGATGACCGGGGCGTCCTTGACGTAGTACCGGAACTGGTGCCCACGCACCTCCTCGGCAAGTTCCTGCCAGCGACCACGCGCCTCTGCATCCGGTGAGCTCACTCTGGTCAGGTTAGTCCAGGGCACCGACGGCTCCGGCCCACCAGCTAAAAGGGCGCCGGAGGTGGGGCAGCGAGCGATTAAACTCATCACCTGTGCCGCATCCGGTCGTGTTCTCCGACGATGATTTCGGGTTGGCCGAGCTGCGCAGAGTGGCCCTCGGCTTCCCGGAGGCCTTCGAGAAGGTGTCCTGGGGCCGACCGGTGTTCTGCGCTCCGAAGATGTTCGCCATGTACGGCGGCAGCCGTAAATCCGACGCGGGGATGATCGTCTACCCCTACTCACTGTTGATCAAGGTCGACGAGTCCGACCGGCGCTCGCTGGAACAGGACGCCCGGTTCTTCTTCCCCGCCTACATGGGCCCGTTCGGCTGGCTGGGCCTGGATCTCACGGCGACAGAGGTGGATTGGAACGAGGTGCGGGAGTTGGTCGACGCATCGTTCCGGTTGGTGGCGGCCAAGAGATTGATCCGCGAGCTCGACGCGCGATGACCGGGATCTTCACGTTTCACCTCGCCCAGATGCCCGCGCGGGTGAGCATGCCGCTGCTGCGGCGGCCGCCGGTGGTGGACGGTCTGCGGCACGCCGAGTGCCTGGCCCTGATGCGGTTGGGCGCGCCGGCATTGTCCCCCGAGCGGATGCAGCTACGCCGGATGGCGATGTTTGCCCGCTGGGACGACGAGGCAGCCGTCGAGGCCTTCCTGACCGGTCCGCAGGGTGGCTGGTTCGGCGCCGGCTGGCATGTCCGGATGACCTTCCTGCGCCGCTGGTCCACGGTGAGCGAGCTGTCTGATCTGCGCCCGCAGACCACCCGCTGGGAGGATGACGAGCCCGTCGTCGCCGTCACACTGGCCCGGATGCGGTTGCCGGAACTGCCGCGCTTCCTGTCGTGGGGCCGCCCGGTCGAGCGATTGGTGCGCGATCATCCCGATGCCACGCTGGCGCTGGCCGCGATGCGCCCGCCGCGATCGGTATCGACCTTCTCGATCTGGCGGTCGGTGCAGTCGATGACCGATATGGTCCACGGGCGGGCGCCGGCCGGGATCGAGCACCCCGGCCGCCATGCGGACGCGATGACCGAACGGCGCCGCCGCGACTTCCACCGGGAATTCGCCACCTACCGGTTTCGGCCGCTGTCCGAGCACGGGTTCTGGAACGGTCGCACCGGTTACGTCCCGTGGCGTTCCAACTTGTAGTGCAACCGGACCGCGGGCATGTTCCAGATCCTCAGCACGTGGTCGGTGCGCAACACCGCCTCGTCGTCGAGGTAGAGATCGAACGTCTCGTGCAACGGCACCCGGCGGGCGAAATGCCGGCCGCGGTCACGAACCAGGATGTAGGCGCCGTCGGTGCCCCATGAACCGGCCGGCGAGACCAGGCGCAGACCGCCACCGGGCCGGTGTTGCGGCTGCAGGAAGACCTGCAGGTTGCCGTCCTCCAGCGGGAAGGCGACGTGCACACTCGGCCGTCGCGCACCGGGAAGCGTTGCGCGCGAGTAACATCCGCTGAACACCGTGTCACCGCTGCGGCGCAGGGTGCGCACCCACGCCGCGGCGGCCTGGTCACCGGAGGCATCGCTGATCACCGACACCCTGCCGTCCATGCCGTAGGCCACGTCCAGCGGACGCATCGGCAGCGCCAGTTGCTGCACTCGCCTGCCGAAAAGCCGTGACACCGCTTCACCGGCCGGCCAGAACAGCGGGGACCAACTGCTCCACACCTCCATCCGCCATCGGGCGGTGCGGGTATAGAAGTCATGGATCACCGGGTGCACCACGGCGGGATCGAAGCCCGGCCCCGCCAGCACCGACAGCGACGGCTGCAGGCCCGCGTCGGGGTCGTCGTCGACCAGCGTTCCGCCGCGCCGGACCGCTTCGGCCTGCATCCAGCCCGCGACGCCCATCGGGGCGGCAAGCCATGACTCGTCACCCTGCGGGTCGACCTCCCGGCCGGTCGCGCGCCAGAACTTGCGCGTCGCCAGATCCAGCGCGGACAACCTCATCCGCCCGATCTTAAGTGGTCTTCAGAAACGTCCGCAGCCGGTCGAGGACGAGCTCGGGACATTGTTCGACGATCCAGTGCCCCACGCCGGGCACCAGCTCGAGCTCGAAGTCCGAACAGTGTTCGGGCAGTACCCGCAGCAGTTCCGGTGTCAGCACCTTGTCGTCGGTGCCGTGCAGCCACCGCACCGGGACGTTCACCTTGTGGTGGTCGAATTCGCCGCGCAGCCAACGGATTGCCTCCCGCCGCTGAAACGTGCGGTACCAGCGCGAGCCCGCCTCGGCGTAGCCGGGACGACGCATGCAGTCTACGTAGAACGCGATATCGGCGGGCGGTGTCTGGAACTGCCCACCCACCCACGGTCCGAGCAGGTTGAAATAACGCGCCTTGCGATCGGCGATGACGCGTGGCCCGATCACCGGCAGCATCATCGGGACCTGGTACCACATGCGCCAGAAGTTCAGGATCGCCTCCCGGTCGTGCTTGAGCCACGGCACGGCGGTGTTCATCCCCATGAACGCCGCCACCTTCGCCGGGTGGCGCAACATGAAGATGGTGGCCACCGGTCCGCCCCAGTCGTGGGCGACGAGCTTCACCGGGCCCACGCCGAGACGATCGCAGACCGCGGCAAGATCATCGGCCATATCGTTCTTCAGATAGCGATCCCGCGGTGCCGAACTCCACCCCGCCCCGCGAAGGTCCGGGCACAGCACTCGATAGCCGTCGGCCGCCAGTGGAGCGATGAGTTCGCGCCACTCCCACCAGTTCTGCGGGAACCCGTGGATGAACATCACCGGCTGACCGTCGGCGGGACCGGCATCGGCGACATGGATCCGGACGCCCGAACCGAGGTCGACATAGCGGTGTTCGACGCCGGGAAGATCGGGCGGGCTGTCTGTGACGACGGGCATCACGACACTGTACGTTATGCGGTACCGCCGGTATCACAGCGATTGGCGATCATCCGCGCGAGCCGCCCACACGAGCGGGCGAGTCATGATGAGATAGGCGACACCATGAGTATCGACAGCCCCTTCCCCCAGGTGCAGATTCCCACGTCAAGCGTCTACGACTACCTCTTCGCCGATATCGATCCGGCGGTGCTCGACGAGGTCGCGTTGTTGGACACCAAATCGAACACCCCGACCACCTACCGCGAGATGATCGGGCGCATCGACGCCTTCGCCGGCGCGCTGGCCCACCGCGGTCTCGGACCCGGCGACGTCGTCGGCCTGCTCGCCCCCAACAGCGCGGCCTTCGCCGTCGCGTTCCACGGGATCCTGCGGGCGGGCGCCACCGCGACCACCATCAATGCGCTGTTCACCGCCAATGACATCACCAAACAACTCAAGGACTCCAAAGCCGCACTGCTGGTGACGATCTCGGCGCTCAAGCCGCAGGCCGTACAGGGCGCACAGGGTGCGGGCCTCGACCCGTCGGCGGTCGTCGTGCTCGACGGCCCCGGGGCCGATGCCGACGGGCATCCCAACGCCGCGGACCTGCTCGGTGCCGGCCACGCCGCACCGACCGTCGAATTCGATCCGGCCACGCATCTGGCGGTGCTCCCCTACAGCTCGGGAACCACCGGGAATCCCAAGGGAGTGATGCTGACCCATCGCAACCTGGTGGCCAATGTCGCCCAGATCCGCCCGCTGCAGAAGATGACCGCCGGCAACCGGGTACTGGCGGTGCTGCCGTTCTTCCACATCTACGGCATGACGGTGCTGCTCAACGCCGCCCTGCACGCACGGGCGCAACTGGTCATCATGCCCAGCTTCGATCTGACCGAGTTCCTGTCCAACATCGCCGAGCAGAAGTGCACGCACGCCTTCATCGCCCCACCGGTCGCGGTGGCATTGGCCAAGCATCCGCTGGTCGACGACTACGACCTGTCCTCGCTGCACGGCATCATGTCCGGCGCCGCACCGCTGGACGAGGAACTGGGCAAGGCCGTCACCGCCCGACTGGGCACCCCGCTGGTGCAGGGCTATGGCATGAGCGAACTCAGCCCGGTGAGCCACCTGACCCCGTTCGACGGCGGCAAGGAGGCGCTCGGCACGAGCGCACCGATGAGTTCGTGCGGTTGGACGGTGCCCAACTCGTCGAGCAAGCTGATCGACCCGGAGACCGGCGCCGAGATCGGGCTCCCGGAGTCGGGCCTGTCCGACACCGGCGAACTGTGGTTCAAGGGGCCGAATGTGATGGCCGGTTATCTGAACAACGAGGAGGCCACCCGGCAGACCATCGACGCCGACGGCTTCCTGCACACCGGCGATCTGGCCCGGGTGGACCCGACCGGCTGCGTGTTCATCGTCGATCGGCTCAAGGAGCTGATCAAGTACAAGGGCTACCAGGTGCCCCCCGCCGAGCTGGAAGCCGTTCTGCTCGGCCATCCTTCGATCGCGGATGCCGCGGTCATCGGTGTCGTCGACACCGAGTCCGGTGAGGAAGTGCCCAAGGCGTTCGTGGTGCCCCAGCCCGATACCGACCTCACCGCCGAGGCCGTGATGGATTACGTCGCAGGCCAGGTCGCGGCGTACAAGAAGGTGCGGCAGGTCGCGTTCATCGACGCCATCCCGAAATCGGCATCCGGGAAGATCCTGCGCAAGGACCTACGCGGCAGCTGAGGGGGCCGGCGGTCAGATCGCTTCGGGATCGGCCGCCAGTCCGTCGGCCGCCTTCTGCGCCAGCGAAAGGGCGGCCCGTGCCCAGCCCTCGGTGGCGCCGGCCAGTCCACAGGCCGGGGTGATGCCGACGCGATCCCGCAGGATCGTGCGGGCGAATCCGAGCCGGTCGGTCACCGCCGCGGCCGCGGCGGCGGCGTGTTCGGGCACCCACCGCTGCGCGGGGGCGGTGCCGGGAACTACCCCGAGCAACACGGTGCGGCCCGACTCGATGAACTCCCCCACCCCGTCCAGATCGCCTGCCCGCAGCGTCGAGGCATCGACCGAGATCGCGGCCAATGCGCTGCGCTGCAACAACATCCACGGCAGGTCGGCGGCGCAGCTATGCAGGGCAACCGGTCCGTCGACGGCGCCGATCACCTCGTCGAGCAGCGCCGCGGCCAGCTGCTCGTCGACCGGGTGCACCGGCGACAGGCTGGTGACACCGGTCAACCGGCCGGCCAGCGCGGCGGGCAGGATTGGCTCGTCGAGCTGCACGACGACGTCGGCGTCCAGTCGCCGGGCCACCTCGGCGCGATGGGCAGCCAGGCCCTCGGACAGCGATCCGGCCAGATCACGCAGCGCTCCGGCATCGGTGATCGCGCGGTGACCGTTGGGTAGCTCGAGTTCGGCGGCCAACGTGATGGGCCCCGCGGCCTGCACCTTGACGGTGCGGCCCTGCCCACGCAATCCGGCCTTCTCCCACGCCTCTTCGAGCGCATCGAGGTCCTCGTTGAGCAGGCTTACCGCGCGCCGGAGCACCGCGCTGCGGCCACCGGCGATGCGGTAGGCCCGCGGCGCGGTATCGATACCGATGTCGACGAGCAGCGCACCGGTACGACCGATCATGTCGGCGCCGACACCGCGGCCCGGAAGTTCGACCACATGCGCCAGCGAGTGCAACTCGCCGACGATGATCTCGGCGGCCTGATGTGCCGAGACGCCCGGCCAGGAGCCGATCCCGGTGGCGGCGGCGAAAACGCTCACGCGCGCGCGACGGTCGCGCTGGCGATGACCTCGTCACCGTCGGGGTCCGGCCGGTAGAGCACCATCGTCTGGCCCGGTGCCACCCCGCGCAGCGGTTCGCGCAGGTCGGCCATCAGCCTGCCGTCCGCGACGTCGACCACGGCCGCGGCAAGCCCGCCGTGTGCGCGCACCTGGATGACACCCGCTACCGGTCCCCCGGGCGCGACGCCTGCGGTGAAAACCGGCTTGTCGCCGACAAGTTCGCGGACATCGAGATCTTCGGCGGGGCCGACACGCACCGTGCCGGTGACGGCATCGATGCCCGTGACGTAGCGCGGCTGACCGTCGGGGCCGGGACCGGCGATGCCCAGGCCCTTGCGCTGGCCGATGGTGAAGCCGTGCACACCCTCGTGTTCGGCGAGCACGGTCCCCCCTGCGTCGATCACCGCGCCGGGCCGGATGCCGATCTTGGCGCCGAGGAAGGCGCGGGTGTCACCGGAGGGAATGAAGCAGATGTCGTGGCTGTCCGGTTTCTCGGCGACCGCGAGCCCACGGCGGGCCGCCTCGGCACGGATCTCCGACTTCGGGGTGTCGCCGATCGGGAAGACGGCGTGGCGCAACTGTTCTGCGGTCAGCACCGCCAGCACGTAGGACTGGTCCTTGTCGGTATCGACGGCGCGGCGCAGCCGGCCGTCGGACAGCCGGGCGTAGTGGCCGGTGGCCACCGCGTCGAAACCGAGGGCCAGGGCCCGCGCGGACAGCGCGGAGAACTTGATCGTCTCATTGCATTTCACGCACGGGTTGGGCGTCTCGCCGCGGGCGTAGGAGTCGACGAAATCGTCGATCACCTCTTCCTTGAAGCGATCCGCGAAATCCCATACATAGAACGGGATGTCGAGAACATCGGCGACGCGCCGGGCGTCGCCGGCATCCTCCTTGGAGCAGCACCCCCGCGACCCGGTGCGCAACGTGCCCGGCGCGGACGACAACGCGAGGTGCACGCCGACGACATCGTGTCCGGCGTCAACCATGCGCGCGGCGGCGACCGAGGAATCGACTCCGCCGCTCATCGCGACCAATACCCTCATGCGCGGGTCCCCGCACTGGCCAGCGCGGCCTCCCTGGCGCGCTGCACCGCCGCGGGCAGCACGGCCAGCGCGGCATCCACATCGGCTTCGGTGCTGGTGTGCCCCAGCGACAATCGCAACGATCCCCGCGCGGCCGCCGGATCGGCGCCCATCGCGATCAAGACGTGGGAGGGCTGGGCGACCCCGGCGGTACATGCCGAACCGGTCGAGCACTCGATACCCTTGGCGTCCAGCAGCATCAGCAGGGCGTCGCCCTCGCAACCGCGAAAGGTAAAGTGCGCGTTGCCCGGCAGCCGGCGGTCGCCATCGGCGCCGTTGACGTCGACGTCCTCTATGCCGGCACGCACACCGGCGATCAGCCGGTCACGCAGCGCCGCGACGCGGGCGCTGTTGTCGGCCAGCTCGTCGACAGCGGCCTTCGCCGCGGCGGCCATGCCGACCGCGCCGGCGACATCCGGTGTCCCGGAGCGGACATCGCGTTCCTGACCACCGCCGTGCAACACGGGTACGCACGCGGTGTCGCGGCGCAGCAACAGCGCGCCGACACCGGCCGGGCCGCCGAACTTGTGCGCGGCCAGGCTCATCGCCGACAGGCCGCTGGCGGCGAAGTCGACGGGGATGTGCCCGACCGCCTGGATGGCATCGCTGTGGATGGGCACATCGAACTCGGCGGCGACGGCAGCCAGCTCGGCGATCGGCGAGATGGTGCCCACCTCGTTGTTGGCCCACATCAACGACACCAACGCCACATCGTCGTGGGCGGCGAGCACCGTGCGCAGATCCTCCGCCGACACCGCACCCTCGGCGTCCACCGGCAACCAGCTGACGTCGGCACCCTCGTGCTCGACGAGCCACTCGACGGCATCGAGCACAGCGTGGTGTTCCACCGGCGCGCTGACGATGCGGCGGCGGCGCGGATCGGCGTCGCGACGCGCCCAGAAGATGCCCTTGATGGCGAGGTTGTCCGATTCGGTGCCGCCTGCGGTGAAGATCACTTCCGACGGGCGCGCGCCCAGCAGCTGCGCCAGCGTCTCACGGGCCTCCTCCATGCGGCGCCGGGCGGCCCGACCGGAGGTGTGCAGCGAGGAGGCATTGCCCACCGTGCTCAGCACCGACGTCATCGCCTCGATGGCAGCGGGGTGCATCGGTGTGGTGGCGGCGTGGTCCAGGTAAGCGGCGCTCATGGCCCATCCAGGATAGCCGCCGCGGGCGCTCGCCCGATCCAGCGCGGTCAGGCCACCAATACCTCACCGGCCGCGGCGCCCGTCTCGGCGGTCCTGGCGGGGCGCCGGTGGCCCGAGACCGCCCCGGGACCACGCACGGCGGCCTCGCAACGAGCGGCCAGATCCCGGCGATCGGCACCCGGCAGCTCCAGGGACTGCACCTGAACGTGCACGACGGTGCGCCGGGCGGTGACCAGGCGGCGGATGGAGGCCAGCAGGGTGTCCTCGCCGATATAGGCGGGCACCGTCGAGGGGCTGCCGTCGCGGTGGTGGTAGGTCAGCCGCAGCGGTTGCACGGGGCGCCCCGCGTCGACGGCGGCCTGGAACATCGCCGGGCGGAACGGACCGTAGCCGAGGCCACACCAGGTGGTCCCCTCGGGGAAGGCGACCACAGTGTGCCCGCCGCGTAACCGGGCCGCGACCGCACCGACGACCGCGGGCAGCCTGCGCAGGTTCTCCCGCTCGATCGGGATCACCTTCATGATCCTGGCAACGACGCCCAGGGCCGGCCAGTCGATCAGATCGGCGCGGGCGACGAACGATCCCGGCAGCACCGCACCGATGCTGAAGATGTCCAGCCAGGACACGTGCCCGCTGACCACCAGGACACCGCGCAGGTTGCGGATGGGGCCGCCGGACACGGTGATCCGGACGCCGACACAGCGCAGCATCAGCCGGCAGTAGGCGCGTTGCAGGTGTGAGCGGCCGGGCAGCGGCACGGCCAGCAGCGGCACGGCGAGGAAGAGCAGCACCGCACCGGTCACCCGCAGCGTGGTGCGGGTCCAGACGGCCCGTCGTGAGCCCAGCGCCGCGGCACCGGCGTGCATGCAGCCTTCGTCGCAGGTTGCCTTGGGCAGCCAGGGATTTCCGGTGACGGTCACGAGCGTGCCTCCCCCTCGGTGGCCTGCGACACCGAGCGCAGGCGTTTCAGATAGCGGATGTCGGCGTTGCGCTTACCCAGCAGGGCCGGGAAGTCACCGACGCCGAACTCGGGATCGTGGGCCGGTTCGCCGCACACCTGGGCGCCGAGGCGCAGGTAGCCGCGCATCAGCGCGGGCACGCTGATCCGGGCCGGTGGCGCGATGTCGTCGAGCCCGCGGCCGTCGATGACCACCGGGCGGTAGGGCCGCACCGTGTACTCGGCGGGCGCGCGGTGGCGGCGCATCACGAAATCGCGCACCCCGCGCAGCTCGCTGCCGGGTACCTCACCGGCGGGGTGCGTCGGCACCGAGACACACCCGGTGACGTAGTCGTAGCCACAGCGGTCCAGGTAGGCCAGGATGCCCGCCCACATCAGCAGCACCACACCGCCGTTGCGGTGGTCCGAGCGCACCACGGCGCGCCCCATCTCGACCAGTGACGGCCGCAGGGCGTCCAGCGAGCGGACATCGAATTCGGTTGCGGTGTAGAGACTTCCGGCTGCGATGGCACCCGGCGGCGGCAGCATACGGTAGCAGCCGACCAACTCTCCGGAACCATCTTCGCGGACGAGCAGGTGATCGCAGTACTGGTCGAAGCGGTCGGCGTCGAGGCCGTCGGGGCTCGCGGTCAAGGCGAAACCGGGCTCGGAGGTGAACACCTCGTGACGCAGCCGCTGGGCCGCCTCGATGTGCTCGGGTTCGGTGGACAGCAGCAGGGTGTAACGCGGCGCCGGGGCGCCCGAAATCGCCTGCGCGGTGTCATCGGCGGGTATGAGTACGGATGCGGTGCTCATGCGATTCCCTCGCAGGCTCGGGTCCCGCATGCCACCTGTTGGTTCGCTCCGCAAGCGTCGCTCATATGCAGCACGCTCGCGCCTGCGGATCTCCGGACGGCATCGCCAGCGTGACGTGTCCGTGCACGCCACATGAACACACCTGCCACGGCGCGCCGAGATGGACGTTTCTGCGGTCTGCAGGCCTTTATGAGCGCAGAAACATCGATCTCGAGGTGACCACACACACGCAAAAGCGCCCCGGGAACTGGTGTCCCGGGGCGCCTCTGTTGGTTGTCGAGCTGCTTAACCCTTGCGGGCCTTGACCGCCTCGGTCAGCTGCGGGGTGACCTTGAACAGGTCGCCCACGATGCCGAGGTCGGCGATCTCGAAGATCGGCGCCTCTTCGTCCTTGTTGACCGCGATGATCGTCTTGGACGTCTGCATGCCGGCGCGGTGCTGGATCGCACCGGAGATGCCGAGCGCGATGTACAGCTGCGGCGACACGGTCTTACCGGTCTGGCCGACCTGGAACTGACCGGCGTAGTAACCGGAGTCCACCGCGGCGCGCGAGGCGCCGACGGCGCCGCCGAGCGAATCGGCCAGCTCCTCGACGACCTTGAAGTTCTCCTCGCTGCCGACACCACGACCACCGGCGACCACGACGCTGGCCTCGGTGAGCTCGGGGCGGTCACCGGCGACGACCGGCTCGCGCGACGTGATCTTCGTCGCATTCTCGGCCTGGGCCGGAACCTCGACCTCGACGACCTCACCGGCACCATCGGCGGGCTCGGCGTCGACGGCACCCGGGCGGATGGTGATGACGGGCAGTTCGCCGGTGGCCTGCGCCTCGACGGTGAACGCGCCACCGAAGATGCTGTAGACCCCGATGCCGCCGTCCTTCAGGCCGACGACGTCGACCAGCAGGCCGGAGCCCAGGCGCGCGGCCAGCCGGCCGGCAACCTCTTTGCCCTCGGCGCTGGCGGCGATGACCACACCGGCAGGCGATGCGGACTCGACGAGCGCGGCCAGCACGTCGACCTTCGGGGTGACCAGGAAGTTGTCCACGTCGGCCGACTCGGCGACGTAGATCTTGGCCGCACCGGCGGCCTTGAGGCCGTCGGTCAGGCCGGCGGCGGTGCCGGGAGCGCCCACCACGACGGCGGACGGCTCACCCAGCACGCGGGCAGCGGTGATGAGTTCGGTGCTGACCTTCTTCAGTGCACCTTCGGCGTGCTCGACGAGCACGAGTACTTCAGCCATGAATCTGTCCTTTGAGTGTGTGTCTGAGGGTCAGCTACTAGATCAACTTCTGGGCGACCAGGTACTCGGCGACCTTGGTGCCGCCTTCGCCCTCGTCGGTGATCTTCTCGCCGGCGGTCTTCGGGGGCTTCGGGGTCGACGAGAGCACCTTGGTGCCTGCGTTGGCCACGCCGACCTCGTCGGGCTCCACACCGATCTCGGCCAAGGTCAGGACGGTGACTTCCTTCTTCTTGGCGGCCATGATGCCCTTGAAGGACGGGAAGCGCGGCTCGTTGATCTTCTCGTTGACGCTGACCACGGCCGGCAGGGTGGCCTCCAGGCCGAAGACACCGTCGTCGGTCTCGCGCTCGGCGGTGACCTTGCCGCCCTCGACATTGAGCTTGCGCACGTGGGTGAGCTGCGGCAGACCGAGGTACTCGGCGATGACGGCAGGCACGGCGCCGCCGACACCGTCGGTGGCCTCGTTACCGGCGATCACCAGTTCGGTGCCCTCGATGGTGCCCAGCGCGCGGGCCAGCGCCCAACCCGTCTGGATGAGGTCCGAGCCGTGCAGGCCGTCGTCCTTGAGGTGGACGGCCTTGTCGGCGCCCATGGACAGTGCCTTGCGGATGGCCTCGGTGGCGCGCTCGGGGCCGGCGGTCAGCACGGTCACCGTGCTGTCGCCACCCTCACGTTCCTTGATGAGCAGCGCTTCTTCGACGGCGCGCTCGTTGATCTCGTCGAGCACGGCGTCGGCCGCCTCGCGATCGAGCGTGTAGTCACCGTCGGAGAGCTTGCGTTCCGACCAGGTATCAGGGACCTGCTTGATCAGGACCACGATGTTCGTCATGAGTGTGGTTCGTCCTCCTCGATGAGGCCGTCTGCCGGCCTGGCAATATCACGTTTCACGCAACGGCCCCCAGGTTACTCGCCGGTAACTTGAGCGGCACGTACGGACACCATAACTGGTCAATCGCCATCTACCGACCGCACGGTCGGTCGGGCATCCGTTCGCGAACCGGCCATCACGGGTTAGCCTGCCTTCCAATGAGCACATTCGGTTCGGTCGAGAACTCCGGTGGTCCCGCCAAGGCGGGCACCGGCGTCGACCCTTGTCTGCCCCTGACCGGTGAACGGACCATTCCGGGCCTTGCCGAGGAGAACTACTGGTTCCGCCGCCACGAGGTCGTCTACCAGCGTCTGGCCGACCGTTGCGCCGGCCGTGACGTGCTGGAAGCCGGGCCCGGCGAGGGTTACGGCGCCGACCTGATCGCGCAGGTGGCCCGCTCCGTGGTGGGGGTCGACTACGACGAACAGGCCGTCGCGCACATCCGGGCCAAGTACCCGCGGGTACAGATGACCCTCGGCAACCTCGCCGAGTTGCCGCTGGCCGATGGGTCGGTGGATGTGGTGGTCAACTTCCAGGTCATCGAGCACCTCTGGGACCAGGGGCAGTTCGTCGGCGAATGCGCACGCGTGTTGCGCCCCGGTGGGCTGTTGCTGATGTCGACGCCGAACCGCATCACCTTCTCCCCGGGCCGCGACACCCCGCTGAACCCCTTCCACACCCGTGAGCTCAATGCCGCCGAACTCACCGAACTGCTCGTGGCGGGCGGCTTCCGCGTCGAGTCCATGCTCGGGGTCTTCCATGGCCCCGGTCTTGCCGAGCTCGACGCGCGCCACGGCGGTTCGATCATCGAGGCGCAGATCCAGCGTGCGGTGGCCGATGCCCCGTGGTCGGCGGAGCTGCTCGCCGATGTCGCCGCGGTGCGTACCGAGGACTTCGACCTGGTCGAGGACTGCCAGGACAACCGTGCCATCGATGACAGCCTGGACCTGGTGGCGATCGCGGTGCGCGGTGACTGAGCACAACCCCACCCCGGGGATGTTCACGCTGGTGTTGCACACGCACCTGCCGTGGCTGGCCCATCACGGCCGCTGGCCGGTGGGCGAAGAGTGGCTCTACCAGTCCTGGGCCGCCTGCTATCTGCCGCTGGTGCGGGTTCTGCGCACCCTGGCCGACGAGGGCCGCGGCCACCTGCTGTCGCTCGGCATGACACCGGTGGTCACCGCCCAACTCGACGACCCCTACTGCCTGACCGGCATGCACCACTGGCTGGCCAACTGGCAGCTGCGCGCTCAGGAGGCAACCACGGTCAGCAGCGGTCCCGACACCGGCTACGCATCGCCGGAAGCGATGCGGCAGTTCGGGATCCGCCAATACGACGCCGCCACCGCGGCGATGTCCGACTTCACCACGCTGTGGCGGCACGGCGGCAGCCCGCTGCTGCGCCCACTCGTCGAGGCCGGCACCATCGAGCTGCTCGGCGGTCCACTGGCGCACCCGTTCCAGCCGTTGCTCAACCCGCGGCTGCGCGAGTTCGCGCTGCGCGAAGGCCTCGCCGATGCCCGGCACCGCATAGGCCACACCCCGACCGGCATCTGGGCCCCCGAGTGCGCCTACGCACCGGGAATGGAAATCGGTTATGCCGCAGCCGGTGTCGGCCATTTCATGGTCGACGGCCCCTCGCTGCACGGCGACACCGCGCTGGGGCGCACCGTCGGCGACAGCGACGTGGTGGCCTTCGGCCGCGACCTCCAGGTCAGCTATCGGGTCTGGTCCCCCAAATCCGGCTATCCCGGCCACGCCGCCTACCGGGACTTCCACACCTACGACCACCTCACCGGCCTCAAGCCGGCCAGGGTGACCGGGCGCAACGTGGCATCGGAGGCCAAGGCGCCGTACGACCCCGAGCGCGCCGACCGCGCGATCGATGTGCACGTCGCCGATTTCGTCGAGGTGGTGCGGCGCAGGCTGATCGACGAGTCCGACCGGATCGGGCGTCCGGCGCACGTGGTGGCCGCCTTCGACACCGAGCTGTTCGGGCATTGGTGGTACGAAGGCCCGCAATGGCTGGAGCGGCTGCTGCGGGCGCTGCCCGCCGCGGGTATCCGCGTCGGCACCCTCGCCGATGCCATCGCCGACGGCTTCGTCGGCGGGCCGGTCGAATTGCCGCCCAGCTCATGGGGTTCCGGTAAGGACTGGCAGGTCTGGAACGGCCCCAAGGTCACCGATCTGGTCCAGCTCAACGCCGAGGTCGTCGACACCGCACTGGCCGCGGTCGACAAGGCGATGATGCACCCCGACGCGGGCGGACGGGATGTGGTCGCCGACCAGATCCTGCGTGAAACGCTGCTCACGGTCTCCAGCGACTGGCCCTTCATGGTCAGCAAGGACTCGGCCGCCGAATACGCCCGATATCGGGCGCATCTGCATGCCCACGCCACCCGCGAGATCAGCGCCGCGCTGGCCTCCGGGCGCCGTCCCCAGGCCCAGCGGCTGGCCGAGGACTGGAACCGCGCCGACGGACTGTTCGGGGCACTGGACGCCCGGAGGCTGCCGCAATGACCGCCTCCTTCCCGGCGAGCGTGCGCGTCGGCAGCCCGACACGCCATGTTCCGCCCAGAGTCGACGCACGCTCGCACGCCGTCGGAGGTGCCCGACGATGAAGGTCTTGATGGTCTCCTGGGAGTACCCGCCGGTGATCATCGGTGGGCTCGGCCGGCATGTGCACCATCTGGCCACCGAACTCGTCGACGCCGGCCACGAGGTCGTGGTGCTGTCGCGCCGGCCTACCGGTACCGACCCGAGCACCCACCCGTCCACCGACGAGATGTCCGAGGGCGTGCGCGTCATCGCCGCCGCCCAGGATCCACACGAATTCGCCTTCGGCACCGACATGATGGCCTGGACGCTGGCCATGGGACATTCGATGATCCGGTCGGGGCTCACCCTGCGTGACTGGCAGCCCGATCTGGTGCATGCCCACGACTGGCTGGTCGCGCACCCGGCGATCGCGCTGGCCGAATTCTTCGACGTGCCTTTGGTTTCCACGATCCACGCCACCGAGGCCGGTAGACACTCGGGGTGGGTCTCCGGCGCGGTCAGCCGACAGGTGCACGCCCTGGAATCGTGGCTCGTGCACGAATCCGATTCGCTGATCACCTGTTCGGCGTCCATGCGCGAGGAGATCACCGAACTGTTCGGACCGGGCCTGGCCGAGACGACGGTCATCCCCAACGGGATCGACACCGACGGTTGGCCGTTCGCCACGCGTCGCCCGCACGACGGCGCGCCCGAGCTGCTGTTCTTCGGCCGGCTGGAATACGAGAAGGGCGTTCACGACGCCATCGCGGCACTACCCCGCATCCGCCGAACCCACCCGGGCACCACGCTGACCATTGCCGGGGACGGCACCCAGCTGGATTTCCTGAGCGCCCAGGCCCGCAAGCACAAGGTGCTCAAGGCGACCAAGTTCATCGGACGCGTCGACCACGAGGGCTTGGTTCGGTTGCTGCACAAGGCCGATGTCGCCGTGCTGCCATCGCATTACGAGCCGTTCGGCATCGTCGCCCTGGAGGCTGCGGCCACCGGCACACCACTGGTCACCTCGAATATCGGCGGTCTCGGCGAGGCCGTCATCGACGGTATCACCGGGGTGTCCTGCCCGCCGCGCGATGTCGCCGCACTCGCGGATGCAGTGCGCCGGGTGCTCGACGATCCCACCGCCGCACAGCAGCGCGCGCTGGCGGCCCGGGACCGGCTCGGTGACTTCTCCTGGCCGACCGTCGCCGACCACACCGCGCAGGTCTACCTCGCCGCCAAGCGCGGCGAACGCCAGCCGCAGCCGCGCCGGCTGATCGTCGAGCGTCCGCTGCCCGACTACGGTTGATCCGCGCTCGCGAACACCTCGGTCCCCGGACTGAATCAACCGGCGCCATATCCCGTTCCCGGTCGTAGGCTTGGTGGTATGCCGGTGCGCCACGACGACGAGAAGCGCTGGATCGAGCTGGGGTTGACCGTCGATGCCGGTCCCGAGCAGGTCTGGCACGCGCTGGCCACCGGCGCGGGCAACTCGGCCTGGTTCACCCGCACCGAGATCGAGGAGAAGGTCGGTGGGGCAATCCGATTCGACTTCGGGCCCGCCGGCAATTCGGCGGGTGAGGTCACCGAGTGGGATCCGCCACGCCGCTTCGGCTACATCGAACGCGATTGGTCCGGTGATGCTCCGCCGCTGACCACACAGATCACCGTGACCGACCGACTCGACGGACGCTGCGATATCGCGATGGCCCACTCGCTGGTGACCGATCGCACCGATTGGGACACCGACCTCGAAGGCTTCGAAGCGGGCTGGACGGGGCATTTCGCGGTGCTGGGCAGCTATCTGCGGCATTTCGCCGGCCGCCACGCGGTGGGCCATCACCTCTCATCGACATCCCGGGACTTCCCGTACGAAACCTGGAAGCGGTTCACCGAGGCCATGCACCTGCACGGTGTCGACGTGGGTGATCTGCGCACGGTCGGCATCACGATCGACAACATCAACGGGCAGGTGGAGCGGGTCCAGCAGGACGATCAGCATCGCCAGGTGCTGGTGCGTCTGGCCGAGCCGCTCCCCGGCCTCGTGCTGTTCGGCATGTCCGCACCGGGCGGGAAAGCGGTGGTGAGCCTCGACGCGTTCTTCTACGGCGAGGACGCGCACCACGATGCCGAGGTCACCCGCACCGCGTGGCAGCGGCTGCTGGAGCACACCTTCGGCTGATCGGGCCGTGCCGTCAGCGAGCGGCCTTCTTGCGTTCGATATCGGCCAGGTTGGCGGCCAGCTCGGCACGCTCGGCGGCCGACGCGTCCCAGGCGACCTTGCGGTTCTTGACCACCTTGGCCGGCGACCCGACAGCGATCGAGTAGTCCGGGATCTCCCCCTTGACCACCGCATGCGCACCGAGCACGCAACCGCGGCCCACCGACGTCCCGCGCAGCACACTCACCTTGGCCGCCACCCAGGTGTCCGGACCGATCCGCACCGGGCTCTTGATGATGCCCTGGTCCTTGATCGGTAGTTCGAGGCTGTCCATCTTGTGGTCGAAATCGCAGACGTAGCACCAGTCGGCCATCAGTACGGAATCGCCCAGTTCGATGTCGAGGTAGGTGTTGATGACGTTGTCACGGCCGAGGACGACCTTGTCGCCGATGCGCAGTGATCCTTCGTGGCATCGAATGGTGTTCTTGTCGCCGATGTGTACCCAGCGGCCGATCTCCATGGTGGACAGCTCCGGCGTGGCTTCGATCTCCACGCCCTTGCCGAGGAACACCATGCCGCGGGTGATGATGTGAGGGTTGCGCAGCTTGAACTTGAGCAGGCGCCAGTACCGCACGAGGTACCACGGCGTGTACGCCTTGTTGGCCAGCACCCAGCGCAGTGAATCGCGGGTCAAGAACCGAGCCTGGCGCGGATCGCTCAGCCGCGAACCTCGCCACCTCTTGTGCAACGGCGCGCCCCACATCGTCGTCATGGCCGGTCAGCCTACGCGAGGCCGCCACGGGCTAGTCTCGGGACTCGATGCCTGCACTCCGAAAATCTGCGCGCCGGCTTGCTGCCGTCCTGTCGATGACCACACTGCTGGTCTCGGCGTGCGCGAACACCGACTCCTGGGTCGAGGCCCATCCCGCGACCGGATGGTCGGCCCAGTACGCCGACGCCGCCAACAGCAGCTACAGCCCCGTCGACGGCGCCAGGGACCTGAGCCTGGATTGGGAGCGCTCGGTCAAGGGCGAGCTGGGTGCGCAGGCCGCCCTGGGTTCGGGTGCCTATCTGGCGGTGAACGGCCAGACCTCGGACGGCTGCTCGTTGATGGTGTGGGAGAACGACAACAACGGCCGGCAGCGGTGGTGCACCCGGCTGTGGCAGGGCGGCGGCTTGTCCAGCCCCCTGTTCGACGGCTTCGACAATCTCTACATCGGCCAGCCCGGCGCGATCATGTCGTTCCCGCCGACCCAGTGGATCCGCTGGCGGCAGCCGGTGATCGGCATGCCGATGACACCGCGGTTGCTCGATCCCGGACATCTGCTGGTGTTCACCCATCTGGGCCAGGTGCTGGTGTTCGACGCACACCGAGGAACCGTCATCGGCACGCCGCTGGATCTGGTCGCCGGTGTCGATCCCACCGATTCGCAACGCGGACTCGACGACTGCGTCACCGCGCGCAGCGGGTGCCCGGTGGCGGCGGCGCCGGCGTTCAGCACCGACACCGGCATCCTGGTCGCCGGGCTCTGGCAACCCGGGGCCCCCGCCCCGGTCCTCACCGGGCTGAAGTATCGCCCGGATGCCACCGCGATGGTCAGCACGGCGTGGACCAGCACCGCCGTCGGTGGCGGACCGATCGCCAGCCCGGTGCTCTCGGCGGACGGCACCATCGCCTACGTCACCGGCCGCGACCACCGACTGTGGGCGATCGACACGGCCGACGGCAGCGCGAAATGGTCGGTGGCACTGGACTCCACCCCGCGGACTCCGCCGTCGGTGACTCCCGACGGACACATCATCGCCGGCGGAGGACCCGGCTCGCGTCTGGTGTCGGTCACCGACAGCGGAGAGATCGCCTGGAGTCGTGACGATGTCGAACCGTTGACGACGTCGACGCAGAGCGGCGGCGGCACCGGATACGCGGTGATCCGCGACGGAGATGCCGGGCAGGCACTGCTGGTATTCGACACCGCCGACGGACGCACGCTCAACCAGTACCCGCTGCCGGAGGCCAACGGTGCGCCGCTGGGGGTGTCGGTGGGTCATGACGGCCGGGTGGTCGTCACCACCAGCGCAGGCCAGATCTACAGCTTCGCTCCGGCCTAGGCTCGCGTCAGGCCAGGAGCGGGGCCACCGTCGCGCGCGGCACCGAAACCTGAACGGCGCCCGCCGATTCGGGTAGCAACTCACCTTGACTGAAGAAGAAGATCACCGCATCGTCGGTGATGGCGAAGTTCTGGTAGTTGGCGGGGTCCAGACCCGCATCCGGTAACACCGGATCGGGCAAACCGGACTGCCGTGCCAGATCGGCCTGCACCACCGGGAAGATCACCGGCAGTGGGTCGACGCCCTCACGGAAGAGCTTCTCGAAGGTGATCGGTTTGCGATACGCCTGATCCCAGCTGAACGACTTGTAGAACGTCTGAGGATGGGCACCACCGACGTTCTGGTAGGTGGTGAACACCACCGACTGGGTTCCCCGCGGCGGGACCGCGGAGCTGTACTGGACGGTGGTGGTGTCCAGTTCGTAGGGCATCCCGCGGAAGTCCGGGGACTTCGCGACGTTGAGGAAGCCGTCACGGGTCTGCTTGACGTACTCGATCACCGGTTTGGGATCGGGAAAGTTCGCGGGAAATGAGATGTTGAGCGTGTAGGCCGGATCGGTCTGGGCAATGGTGCAGATCGAGTCGGGTCCCAGGACACCGTCGACGTCGCTGCATCCCGGCGGCGCAGCTGCGGCGACCGGCGCACCCGCGATGCCCAGCAGGGCCGTGGTGGTTGCTGCCAGCACGGTGACGGCCAGCGGGGGTACACGCATCTGGGAGATCCTCCGGGGAACTGGAGCGGCACAGGCGCCGCCGACACCAAGATTACCTGTGGCACTATCGCGACGGACGACAAATGAATGCCACCGCGCGACTGGCCGCGCCGGTGCCGATGCGGGTGAGCACCACCGACAGCGCAGACGCGCCCCGCAGTTTCAACCGCCGCCGCAGGACGTCCGGGTCGATATCGACGCCGCGGACCAGGATCTCCACCGCACCGCAGTCACGTGACACCAGTTCGCGGCGCAACCGCTTCTCGTCGAATCCGATCTCGGCGATCACCTCGAATCCGCGAACCCCCGCCGGCAGCGCGTCCCCGGACAGATAGGCGATATCTGGATCGAGTTGCCACAACCCGTGCCGCGTGGCGTACTGGCGCACCAGACCGGCACGCACCACCGCCCCGTCCGGATCGATGATCCACCGGCCGGCCGGTCCGACTGCGCAATCGTCGGGATCGGCATCGGTCACCTCCTCGGCCCGATCCAGGACGACCGCCCGCCGGCGCACCCCGGTCGCGGCAAGACCGGCGGACCACAGGCAGGCCTCCCGCACGCTGCCACCCCATGACGTCACCGCAATCTCACCGGTGAACCCCAATTCATCGAGCTGGCCGAAATCGATTCCCGGAGCGCACTTCACGACGATGTGCCGATCCCGATACACCTCCAGCAAGGCGTCCAACGGTGGCGTATAGGCCCGTGGATCGAACCGTCGGCGCCCGCCGGCACGTCTTCCGGGATCGGCGAGCACCACGGTGTCACGACTCACCGGGACGAGCGCATCGGCGAGCACCACGGCCGCCTCGGGAACGTTGTTGTGCGCCATGGCAAGCCGCACCCGATCCAGATCGCTGCCGAGGACCGATTCGGCTCGCGGTAGGAGCGCGGCCAGCTCGGCACCCACCGAGCACGTCACATCGTGGACACTCATGCCCGCCAGCCGCTCGGCCCGGTGCAGCGCCACCGGCTCGGCGGTCGCCTGCTGCATGGCGTCATCGGTGAACAACCACGACGACGCGTCGGCGAATTTGGTCTGCGCCCGCCGCCGCAGCAGCGTGGTCTCCACCAGCACCGCCGTGCGATCGCCGAAACGTCCACGCACCGAGGCGATATCGGCCACCCGGCCGGCATCGCCCAACGACAACTCGGCGATCTCGGCAAGCGCTCGACGCCCGTCGTCACCAACGAGGTAGGCGACGTCGTCGAGAGAGAAAGCTACCGCCACATCACAACGGCTTGGTGCCCGTGACCATCACGTTGTAGAACCAGCCCTTGGGCACGACCTTGCGCCAGACGTTGGCGTCCACCCAGCTCAACGTCGTCCAACTGTTGAACGCGAACTTCGCCCATCCCCACCCCAGCCGGCCCGGCGGCACCGACGCCTCGAAGGTTCTGATCGGCCAGCCCAGCATCGCCGCGGTGAACTCCTCGCTGGCCGTGGCCACCTCGACGGCACCGGCATTGGTGGCCATCCGCTCCAGATCCTGCGGATCGAAGGTGTGCAGATCCACCACGGCCTCCAGCGCCGCGGCCCGTGACGACTCGTCCAGTTCCTCCTGCGGACGGCGCCAGTTCTCCAACCCTGGCAGTTTGGTGATGCTCGTCGACAGGTGCCAGGTCAGCGTCGAGAGGTTGCGCGCGTAGACATTGCCCGCGCTGGTCGGCTCACCGGCGAAGACGAACCGCCCACCGGGCTTGAGGATCCGGACCACCTCGCGCAGCGACTTCTCCACGTCCGGGATGTGGTGCAGCACCGCGTGCCCGACCACGAGGTCGAAGGTGTTGTCCTCGTACGGGATGCCCTCGGCGTCGGCGACGCGACCATCGATGTCCAGACCGAGTCCTTGCCCGTTGCGGGTGGCGACCTTGACCATGCCCGGGGACAGGTCGGTCACCGAGCCGCGCCGTGCCACCCCGGCCTGGATGAGGTTGAGCAGGAAGAATCCGGTGCCGCAGCCCAGCTCGAGGGCGCGGTCATAGGGCAGTTCCTGCTGAACGTGCTCGGGCACGATGGCGTCGAAGCGACCGCGCGCATAGTCGATGCAGCGCTGGTCATAGGAGATCGACCACTTGTCGTCGTAGGTCTCGGCCTCCCAGTCGTGGTACAGGATCTGGGCCAGCTTGGTGTCCTTGAGGGCCGCCTCGACCTGCTCGGCGGTGGCGTGCGGGTTGGGCTCCGGAGCCGCTCCGGCGGCGACATCGGGCGTGAGTTCTCCGTCGGCGGCGGCGAGTGCCTCGGCGGGAGTGTGGTCCGTGCTCGTCATATGGGCAGCCTAACTGCCGGTGCCCGCCCCGAAGACCTCGACGTAGCGCTCGACGCCCTCACCGGCGCCATCGATCATCGCCTTGGCGCCTGCCAGCACATGCGCCGGCGCCTCCAGGTAGCGGCGCGCCCAGCTCAGCGCGGCGTCGTAGACACCGTCGGGAGCCACCAGCTCATCGACCAGCCCGAGCGTCAGGCTCTCCTCGGCACCCACGAACCGGCCGCTGAACACCAGGTCCTTGGCCCGCGCCGCACCGATCGCCGCGACCAGCCGATCGGTTCCCGCGGCGGGAAGCAGCCCGGCCAGGACCTCGGTGACGCCGACCTTCACGTTGTCACCGGCCACCCGCCAGTCCGCGGCCAACGCCAGCGCCAGCCCCGATCCCAGCGCATAGCCGGTGACCGCGGCGACCGTCGGCTGCGGGATGGCGGTCACCGCGTCCAATGCCGTTCGGCAGGCCATGGTCACACTGCGCGCATCGGCGGGTGCCAGGCGGCGCAGCTCCGAAATGTCGTCACCGGCGCTGAACACCTCGTGACCGCCGAAGAGGATGACAGCGCGCACCTGCGGATGACGGCCGAGCTCACCGGCGACGTCGGCGAGCTCGCGGTACATCTGACGGGTCAGCGCATTGGTCGGCGGCCGGGACATCACCAGCGTGCCGACGCCGTCACTGACCGCCGCGGATACAAACTCGCGGCCCGCCGCGGATACAAACTCGCTCATGTACTCGGCGCGCCCTGCTGGTCGCCCGGGGCGCGCCGGTTGCGCGCCTCGTTGTAGCGCGCACCGTCGAAGAACTCGATGTTCCAATCACCGCCGGCCGCATCGGCGGACAGGGTCGGCATCATCGGCGTGATCGCGCGTTCGGTGGCCAGCACCTCGGCCACCGTGCGCCCGTTGAGCGAGTCGAGCTGCGACCACGTCGGCGGCAGCAGGAACGACTGGCCCTCGGCGAACTCGTCGAGGGCGGCCTGCGGGCTGGACCAGAACGCGCGGTCACTCTCGGTGTTCTCGCCGTCGGCCCGCTGGCCCGCCGGGAGCGCACCCACGAAGAAATAGGTGTCATAGCGGCGGGTCCGCTCCTCCACCGGAGTCACCCAGTTGGCCCACGGCCGCAACAGATCGGCCCGCAGCACCAGCTGCTCATCGCGCAGGAAGTCGGCGAAGGACAGCGAGTTGTTGGCCAGCGCCGCTCGCTGCTCACGGTAGATCGACGCATCGTCGACGAGCACATCAGAATCGTCGGCGGCCCCGGCGAACAGCACCCCGGACTCCTCGAACGTCTCGCGCGCCGCCGCGCAGACCAGCGCTTCGGCCAGGTCGACATCGACGTTCATCCGCTCGGCCCACCAGGACGGTTCGGGGCCGTACCAGGCGATACCCGTCCCGCGATCACGTTCATCGACACCCCCGCCGGGAAAGACCATCACCCCGGCGACGAAATCCATCGCCGAATGCCGGCGCATCAGGAAGACCTCCAGCGATTCGGCCGTGCCCTGATCGCGCAGCAGCATCACCGTGGACGCGGGCCGGGGAACCAGCGGGTCCGACTTATCGCTCATGCACCCACCTCGCAGGCTCGGTCGGCGCATTCGATGCCGATGATTCGCTCGCAAGCTTCGCTCATGTGGCGCGCCTCCTGTGTGCGGCGCGGCTGCGGGTGCGCCGCGCGAAGTACCGGCCGTCGATGTAGTCCAGGGTGATGGACTGCCCGAACGCCGCGGACAGATTCTCCGATGTCAGCACATCGGAGAGCAGACCGGACCCCACCACGCTGCCCTCGGAGAGCAGCAGACAGTGCGAGAAGCCGGGCGGGATCTCTTCGACATGGTGGGTCACCAGCACGATGGCGGGGGCATCGGGATCGGCTGCCAGGTCAGCCAGCCGGGCCACCAGTTCCTCACGGCCCCCGAGATCCAGACCCGCGGCGGGCTCGTCGAGCAGCAGCAATTCCGGGTCGGTCATCAGCGAGCGGGCAATCAGCACCCGCTTGCGCTCCCCCTCGCTCAACGTGCCGTAGGTGCGGTCGGCCAGATGCTCGGCACCCAGGCTCTCCAGCATGTCGACGGCCTGTTCGTAGTCCACGTCGTCGTACTTCTCACGCCAGCGCCCCAGCACCGCGTAACCTGCCGAGACCACCAGATCCCGCACGATCTCGTCATCGGGGATCCGTTGGCTCAGAGCCGAACTACTCAACCCCACCCGAGACCGCAACTCCGCCATATCGGTGCGACCGAGCCGCTCACCGAGTACGAACGCCGCCCCCGAGGAGGGATGGTCGATGGCCGCGGCGATGCGCAACAACGAGGTCTTACCCGCGCCGTTGGGCCCGATCACCACCCACCGCTCGTCGAGTTCGACGGCCCAGTCGATGGGCCCGACGAGGGTCTTGCCGCCGCGACGGAGGGTGACCTTGGCGAATTCGATCAGCAGGTCTTCCCCGGGGACTTCGGCTGCGGTCGGCTCGTCTGCTGGCACCCGCTCATCGTAGTGTCGCCCGGATCGACCGCCGGGGTACGCCCCGCGCCACCGAGAGTTGTTTCCGCATCGCCTCGCTCGACGGCTCGTGCGCCGAAATCATGGAACAGCAGACGCCTCGGCATGGATCTCAACATCAGTTGGACCAGCGGGCCGATACCGAAGGCATAGATCACCGTGCCGACACCGACCGTGCCGCCGAGCAGGAAGCCGAGAGTCAACACCGTCAACTCGATGGCGGTGCGGACCAGCCGCACCGACCGTCCGGTACGCGCCACCAAGCCGGTCATCAGCCCGTCGCGCGGTCCGGGTCCGAGTCCGGCGCCGATGTAGAGCACCGTGCTCACCGCGTTGAGCACCACCGCCGCGAGCATCATGGCCACCCGCACCCGAAGATCGGTCGGCGCCGGCAGCAGCGCGATACCGACGTCGACGGTCACGGCGATGACGATGACGTTGGCGACGGTGCCCACACCTGGGCGGTTGCGCAGCGGAATCCAGGCGAGCAGCACGATGATGCCGACCAGCGCCGTCACCGTTCCGATGGTCAGCCCGGTGTGTCGGCTGAGGCCCTGGTGGAAGACGTCCCACGGGTCGAGTCCCAATCCGGCCTGCACCATAACGGCCATCGAGAAGCCGTAACCGACAAGGCCCAGCAGCAGCAGACCGGCGGGGAGGAGCGCGCCGTTCCGGGGAGTGTTTCCGACGCGGGTGCTCATGCGTGGTCAGGGAATCGTGCGCGGATTGCGTCGAGTTCGTTGCGCACCCGGCGGGCATCCGCGTTGTCCACGTCGCCGAACCGCCGCGGGTTGCGGACGCCCGAGCGCCGGTACTTCCCCGCCATCCAAGACATCCAGTTCTCTCTCACGGTGCGATCTTCCGGCGTCAATGGCTTGCCGATCAATAGCCAGTTGACGAATACTGGCTTCCATGTCGATTGATATGGGGTCCAGAGCGCTCGATGTGGATCTTCTGGCCCGTGAACTCGGCAACTGGCGCACATCCAGTTCGACCGGTCCCGCCTACCTCGGCCTGGCCGATGCGGTCCGGTTGCTCATCGTCGACGGGCGCCTCCCGGTTGGGTCCCGGCTACCGAGCGAACGCGCACTCGCCGACGCGCTCAGGGTGTCGCGCACCACCGTCACCGCCGCCTTCGCCGCACTCCGCGAAGACGGGTATCTGCAGGCGCGGCGCGGCGCGCGCAGCACGGCCGCCCTGCCTGTCCGCCCCACACTGCCCACCGACGCGGGCACACCGACGGTGAGCCTGGCCGCCGCTGCCCTCTCGGCGCCCAGTACGGCGGTGCGCGAGGCCTTCTCCGAGGCCGCCCGCGATATCACCCCCTATCTGGCCGAGGTCGGCCACGAACTGTCCGGGGTGTACGCACTGCGCGAAGCGGTGGCCGAAAGATACACCGCCCGTGGGCTTCCCACCGATCCAACGCAGATCATGATCACCACCGGCGCCCAACATGCCATCGGACTGATCCTCGCCGCGTTCGCCCAACCCGGCGACCGGGTGCTGGTCGAACAGCCGACCTACCACGGCGCACTCGCAGCCATCTCGGCCGCTGGATCACGAGCAGTGCCGGTGGCGCACAACGACAGCGGCTGGGAACTGGACGCAGTGCACGCCGCGATCCGCCAACTGGCCCCGGTACTGGCCTACTTCGTCCTCGACAGCCACAATCCGACCGGCTTCACCATGCCAGAGGATCAACGAAAACGACTGGGCCACATCATTTCCGAGACCCGCACCCGGACCGTCATCGACGAGTCCATCATGGACATGTGGCTCGACGCCGCACCGCCGGCTCCCCTGGCCGCGGCGATGACCCAGCGCCGTGAGTTGGTGCTGACCATCGGATCGATGTCGAAATCTTTCTGGGGCGGCCTGCGAGTGGGCTGGATCCGTGCCGAACCGGCCACCCTGGCCGCCGTCGCGGCCACCCGCGCGGCAGTCGACCTGGGCACCCCCATCCTCGAGCAACTGGCGGCAGCGCGGCTGCTGCGGATCCGCGAGCACATCCTGCCAGAGCGACGCGAAATACTGAGCAAGAGAAGGCAGTTCCTGATCGACCTGTTGGCACGCGAGCTTCCCGATTGGCGTCCGGGCCCGGGCCGCGGCGGAATGTCGCTATGGGTGCAGCTGCCGTCGCCGATGAGCACCGCACTCTCGGCATCGGCATCCCGGCTCGGTCTCGATCTGCCCGCCGGCCCGCGCTTCGGCGTCGACGGCACCCTGGAACGCTTCATCAGGGTGCCCTATGCGTTGCCCGAACCACAATTGGAGGCGGCCGTCGACCTGATGGCTCGGGCGTGGCGGTCGATCACCGGCGTGTCGGTGGCCCCCGAAACCCACGCGGTGGTGGTCTGAGTTATCCGGGGATGTCCACGCGCCGGACCGTCCCGTCGACGGCGTCGGCGGCCTCGATCTCACCGCGGGTGACGCCCAGCAGGAACAGCACCGTGTCCAGGTAGGGATGGCTCAGCGACGCGTCGGCGACCTCGCGCAATGCGGGCTTGGCATTGAACGCCACACCCAGACCGGCCGCGGACAGCATGTCGATATCGTTGGCGCCATCGCCTACGGCCACCGTCTGGGCCATCGGCACGCCGGCCTGCTCGGCGAAGTCACGCAGCGCCTTGGCCTTGCCGGGCCGGTCGATCACGGTGCCGACGACCCGACCGGTCAGCTTGCCATCGACGATCTCGAGCTCGTTGGCGGCGACGAAGTCCAGCTTGAGCTCGTGCGCCAGCGGATCGATGACCTGACGGAAACCGCCGGAGACGATGCCGCAGTGATACCCGAGTCTGCGCAGGGTGCGGATCGTGGTACGCGCCCCCGGGGTCAGCTCGATCTGTTCGGCGACATCGTCGAGCACCTCGGCAGGCAACCCGGCCAGCGTTGCCACCCGCTTGTGCAGTGACTCGGCGAAATCCAGTTCGCCGCGCATGGCCGCCTCGGTCACCTCGGCCACCGCGGCCTCCGCGCCTGCATGCGAGGCCAGCATCTCGATGACCTCACCCTGGATCAGGGTGGAATCGACATCGAAGACGATGAGGCGCTTGGTGCGCCGGGACAGGCTGTAGTCCTCCAACGCGATGTCCACACCGAGGTCGACAGCGGTGCGCGCCATCGCGTTCTGCAGTTCGGAATACACCGCGCCCGGCGGAACCGAGACACGCAGTTCCAGGCCGGTCACCGGGTAGTCCGAGACGCCTCGGATGAAGTCGATGTTGACCCCGAGGTCGGCGACCTCGCGAGCCACCACCCCGAACGCCTCGGCGGTGATCGGCCGACCGAGCACCACGATGGTGTGGGTGGAGGGCTCCACCATCACCGGCTTGTCGTCACTGCGCTCGATGGTGACGTCGAGTCCCACGCCGTGGATCGCGACGCGGATCTCGTCGGAGAACCGGGCCTCGTCGGCGACCGGGGTGTCCACCGAGACAAGGACGCCCAGTGTAAGCCGGTTGCGGATGACGACCTGCTCGACGTTCAACAGCTCGACACGGTGCCGGGAGAGCACCTCGAACAATGCTGACGTCACACCCGGCTGATCGACACCGGTGACGGTGATCAGCAGCGAGGAACGTCCGCGCGCAGCGTCGACTGACTGCGAGGCCGTCGGCACAATTACCTCCGTTGAAATGCCTCGGATCGGCTATCGGGTCAGCTGCGAACTTCTACGTCGTCGATCCGGGTGACATCACCGTCGTCGGGTCCGTGTGCCCGGCCGATGTGCGCCTCGGCGCGCATCCGCTCGACCATGTGCGGGTAGTGCAGCTCGAACGCGGGACGCTCCGACCGGATGCGCGGCAGCTCGGTGAAGTTGTGCCGCGGCGGCGGGCACGAGGTGGCCCACTCCAGCGAGTTGCCATAACCCCACGGGTCGTCGACCACGACGGGCTCGCCGTAGCGCCAGCTCTTGAAGACGTTCCAGACGAACGGCAGCGTCGAGATGCCGAGCACGAACGCACCGATGGTCGAGATGACGTTCAGCGTCGTGAAGCCGTCGCTGGGCAGGTAGTCCGCGTAGCGACGCGGCATGCCCTCGTCACCGACCCAGTGCTGCACCAGGAAGGTCAGGTGGAAGCCGATGAAGGTCAGCCAGAAGTGCAGCTTGCCGAGGCGCTCGTCGAGCAGCCGGCCCGTCATCTTCGGGAACCAGAAGTAGATGCCCGCGTAGGTGGCGAACACGATGGTGCCGAAGAGCACGTAGTGGAAGTGCGCGATGACGAAGTAGCTGTCGGTCACGTGGAAGTCCAGCGGCGGGCTGGCCAGCAGCACACCCGACAGACCACCGAGCAGGAAGGTGATCAGGAAGCCCACCGAGAACAGCATCGGCGTCTCGAAGGTCAGCTGTCCCTTCCACATGGTGCCGATCCAGTTGAAGAACTTGATGCCCGTCGGAACGGCGATCAGGAACGTCATGAAGGAGAAGAACGGAAGCAGCACCGCGCCGGTGGCGTACATGTGGTGTGCCCACACCGCGACCGACAGCGCCGCGATACCCAGCGTCGCGTAGATCAGGGTGGTGTAACCGAAGATCGGCTTGCGGCTGAAGACCGGGAAGATCTCCGAGACGATGCCGAAGGACGGCAGCGCGATGATGTACACCTCGGGGTGGCCGAAGAACCAGAACAGGTGCTGCCACAGCAACACACCACCGTTGGCCGGGTCGTAGATGTGCGCGCCGAGGTGACGGTCGGCGGCAAGGCCGAACAGCGCCGCGGTCAGCAGCGGGAAGGCCAGCAGCACCAGGATCGAGGTCACCAGGATGTTCCAGGTGAAGATCGGCATCCGGAACATGGTCATACCGGGGGCACGCATGCAGACCACGGTGGTGATCATGTTGACGGCACCGAGGATGGTGCCCAGACCACCGACGGCCAAGCCCATGATCCACAGGTCGCCACCGGCGCCCGGGGAGTGGATGGCGTCGGTCAGCGGGGAGTACGCGGTCCAGCCGAAGTCGGCGGCACCGCCGGGGGTGATGAAACCACCCATGGCGATCAGCGCGCCGAACAGGAACAACCAGAACGAGAAGGCGTTCAGCCGCGGGAAGGCGACGTCCGGCGCGCCGATCTGCAGCGGCAGCACCAGGTTCGCGAAACCGAACACAATCGGGGTTGCGTAGAACAGCAGCATCACCGTGCCGTGCATGGTGAACAGCTGGTTGAACTGCTCATTCGAGAGGAACTGCAGGCCCGGCATGGCGAGCTCGGTACGCATCAGCAGGGCCATCAGGCCGCCGACGAAGAAGAACATGAAGCAGACGACGCAGTACATCATGCCGATCAACTTGTGATCGGTCGTCGTGATCAGCTTGTAGATCAGGTTGCCCTTGGGCCCCATGCGCTCCGGGAACGGACGCCGTGCCTCGAGTTCTCCGATTGGGGGCGCTTCGGCTACCAACAGATCCTCCATAAAAAGTCGACGGGTCAGATCCCGGCACTGTTCTGTGGGTGATCTTATCCTCATCCCGGTCGGCTGCGACATGGGTGTCCTACAAAGTGTCGTATTCGCTTGTCGGAACCCTCCGAGCGCGGGATCCGCCGGACCCGTCGCCGACATTGATACCGTCGGCGGCGTGCTGTTCCCCTCTGCGCGCACAGGCCTGCTCGCCGCGGGTGCCGCCGCCACATTGGTCCTGCTGACCGGCTGCGGAGGCACCGAGCCCGCCCGCACCCCCGGCCCGGACGCCCCCATCACGAGCACGACGCGGATCGCCAGTGCCGGCGTACTCGGTAACCAACGCAAGCCGGACGAATCCTGCGCCGCCGAACCGGCCGGCACCGGACCCGGCGCCGTCGATGCCGCCCGCCCGGTGCGCAACGCCCCGCCGCAAGACGCCACGGCCCCGGCCGTACCGGCGGTCACCGAAGTGCGCGGGGATCCGCAACGGCTCCTCGCGCTCGCTCCGGGTCAGCTCGACGCGTTGTGCGCGCTCGGGCTGCAGGGCCGTGTGGTCGGCACCGCCGCGCCCCAGCCGTCCTATCTGGGTACCGTCCTGCACAACGCACCTGTCATCACCGACATGCAGGCCGCCCGCGCCGCCAACCCCGATCTGATCCTCGCCTCGGCCGGCCACAGCCTCGAAGGGTTCGACGCGCTCGGCGCGATCGCGCCGACGGTGTTCACCGGCACCGCGGCGGACTGGCAGGAGACCCTGCGGACGGTCGCCGCGGCATCAGGACGTTCCGGGGCCGCCGATGCGATCCTCGGCGAGTTCCGACGCACGGCCGAGGAGGCGGGCCGACGCATCGACGCCGGCCACTTCCAGGCCTCGATCGTGCAGTTCACCGAGAACACCGTGCGCGTCTATGGGGCCGCCAACTTCCCCGCCTCGGTGCTGGCCGCCGTGGGCGTCGACCGCCCTGCCGCACAACGATTCACCGACCGCCCGTACGTCGAGATCGATATCAGCGACCTCTCCGACGACACCGATCTGTCGGCCGCCGACGGCGATATCGTCTACCTGTCCTTCGACTCCGCGGCCGCTAAGGACGCGGCTCCGCGGGTACTCGACAGCGCCGCGTGGCGCAAGCTGTCGGCCAACCGGGACGACCGGGTGTTCGCGGTCAACAACGAGGTGTGGCAGACCGGGCAGGGTGTCGTCGCCGCGCGCGGCATCATCGACGACCTGCGCTGGCTCAATGCCCCCATCAACTAGTCTTGGCGACGTGTTCCACGTCCTCAACATCACCTATCTGAAACCGCTCGACGTCATCGACCAGAGCCGTCCGGCCCACCTGGAATGGTTGAAGGGCGAGGTCGAGGCAGGCCGGATTCTGCTGGCCGGCCGGCTGGAATCGCAGGACGGCGCGGTGCTCGTCGCCGCGGACATGTCGGCCGAGGAGGCCGACGCCATCGCCGCCGCCGACCCCTACACCCTGGCCGGCGTGGCCCGCTACGAGCGGGTCAGTTTCAACGCCGGATTCCGGGCACCCGGACTCTGACCGGATTCTTTTACCGAATTCACAGCCGGCGGCGGGACTAGACACGGCACCTGAGTCGTTGTGATTTTGCGAGGGCACTTCTCGGTGCCCGCTTGTGCTGAGTTCACTACTGTCGGGTGAAGATGCACGAATTCGCACGTGACCATACGAAAAGACGCATGTGAAGAGGATTATTCGATGACCACAACCGTTTCCGCCTACGCCGCCACCTCCGCGACAGATCCGCTGGCCAAGACCACCATCGAGCGCCGTGACGTCGGCCCGCACGATGTGGCCTTCGACATCAAGTTCGCCGGCATCTGTCACAGCGACATCCACACCGCCAAGGCCGAGTGGGGCACCCCCAGCTACCCGCTCGTCGTCGGTCACGAGATCGCCGGCGTCGTCACCGAGGTCGGCTCGGAGGTCACCAAGTACAAGGTCGGCGACCACGTCGGCGTCGGCTGCATGGTGAACTCCTGCCAGAACTGCGAGAACTGCGCGGCGGGCCTGGAGCAGTACTGCCTGGGCACCGGCATGATCGGCACCTACGGCGCCACCGACCGGGACGGCACCATCACCCAGGGTGGGTACAGCCAGGCCATCGTCGTCGACGAAAAGTTCGTCCTGCGCATCCCGGACAGCATTCCGCTGGACAAGGCCGCTCCCCTGCTGTGCGCGGGCATCACGCTGTTCTCCCCGCTGAAGCACTGGAACGCCGGCCCCGGCAAGGAGGTCGCAATCGTCGGACTCGGCGGCCTCGGCCACATGGGCGTCAAGCTGGCCCACGCGATGGGCGCCAAGGTGACCGTTCTCAGCCAGTCGCTCAAGAAGATGGAAGACGGCCTGCGACTCGGCGCCGACGAGTACTACGCGACCAGCGATCCCGACACCTTCAGCAAGCTGGCCGGCAAGTTCGATCTGATCCTGAACACCGTATCGGCCAATCTCGATCTCGGTCAGTACCTCTCGCTGCTCAAGATCGATGGCACGCTGGTCGAGCTGGGAGCGCCCGAGCATCCGCTCGAGGTGCCCTTCTTCCCGCTGGCAGGTGGCCGACGCAGCATCTCCGGCTCGATGATCGGCGGTATCCCGGAGACCCAGGAGATGCTCGATTTCTGCGCCGAACACGGCGTCACCCCGGAGATCGAGGTCATCGAGGCGTCCTACGTCAACGAGGCCTGGGACCGCGTGCTCTCCAGCGATGTGCGGTACCGGTTCGTGATCGACACCGCCACGATCTAGCACTCCCCCGAGCCGCCCCGCCGATGTCGTCATCGGCGGGGCGCTCGCTGTCTCCAGCGCGGTCCGGCCGCGCGAAATCACATGCTCAACATCAGGTTCCGGCCCGCCGGCCAGCGTGTCGCGACGGTCGCCGTCACGGGGACCGGCTGGAACTCCGCCGTTCGCACCGGCACGGCGGAGCCGATCACCGAACCGCGTGTCGGCCCGGCCGAGGTCTCCAGATCCAGGATCTGGCCCGGATCGCCGTAGATGCCGGCACACTCCGCGCCGCTGCATCGGCCGGTCAGCGGGTCGATCCGGCCGTCGAGGATGTCCTTCGCCCAGCCGTCGACGATCACCTGCGCCGCCGCCTGGTTCTGGGCCGTCGGGAAGCCCTGGTAGAGATGCGAGATGAACTGGATCAGCCAGGTGCCGCCATCCATCGAATCCAGGTGCTTGCCGTTCTCCAGCACGATGCCGTTGAACGTTCCGGGCCGGTGCGTGTTCAGGGCCTCGTCCACCCGGCGGGGCTCCTTGGGGGCACCGAGTTCCAAGACGGGGACATAGCTGCCGATGCTGTCCAGTTTGACCAGCGCATCGGAGAGCACACTGCCCTGCGGTGCCGCGTCGAGCAGGATCACCCCGGCCAGGTTACTGGTGTGCCCGCCGGCGGTGACGGCGTCGGCGTAGTAACCCGCGGCGCCCGCCACCAGATTGCCGCCGAGCGAGTGCCCCACCAAGGCGAACCGGTCCGGCAGGGCTGTCCCGGCACCATATCGCTCGGCAAACCCGGCGGCAATTGCACTGGCGGTCAAGGCTTCCCGGTCACCGAGAAACAGTGCGGCCGTGGCCCGCAGCGCCACGTCGCTGCCCAACCAGAATCCGTCCTCGACGTAGCGGTTCGAGGTCAATGTCGGCACCACGACGATGCTGTTGGTGCTCTCGGCCAAGTTCGCCGCCGTGTAGCTGTACATCGCACCGACACCGAGAAAGCCATGCTGCAGGTAGATGATCCGTTCCGGCGGCACATCACCCGCGGGGTAGTACCAGTGGGCGGGCACGGTGTGCTGGCCGTCGATCGCCAACGTCGAGGTCTTCACCGTGACCGTGCTGCCGCGCGGTGCGACCGGCGGTCCGGCGATGAATGTCACGGCCGCCCCGACGAAGTCGAAGACGAACGACGCGATGATGTCCAGTAGGGACCGCTGCGGTACCGCCGCTGCCGAACTCACCGTCGCGGAGGTGATGGCCGCCGCCGTCGATGCCGCCGCCGGCACCACGTTCGGGGTCCACACCTTCGCTGCGGGATCGGTGCCGTCACCATCGGATCGCACGACCGCGGATTCCACCACGACCGATTCGCCGGTGCCGGACCCTTCGGTGACCGCGGACGGGCCGTGCCCGACCTCGGAAGCGGCCGGGCTTTCCACGTCGACGTCGACGTCCGCGGGCTCCCCGGAGTCGATGACTCTGCCGCCCGCCCCCGATGGCTCGTACCCGCTCACGTTGTCGTCCACCAGGGCGTCGTCCACCAGGGCGTGGTCGTCCACCAGGGCGTCGTCGTCCACCAGGGCGTCGTCGTCCACCAGGGGATCGTCCTCGGCGTCGACGGCCGCGTCGTTGTCCAGCTCGCCATCGAGGTCGGCATCGCTATCGGTGCCGTCACCGGAATCGGTGTCGGTGTCCGATGCCTTCTCGGACGCGTCGCTGCCGGATACCGCTCGCGTACCACCCGCAGGTGTCCGGTCACCATCGGAGGAACTCGCAGACGAGTCCGACGAGGCGTCGCTTCCGGTGTCTGCGCTGGCCACGTCTGCTCCGGCGATCATTGCGGCGGACACCCCCGCTGCGACCACACCAGCACCCATCCACGCCGAAATGTGCGACATACTGCCTCCAAGAATGACTAGCTGGACACCCGTCAAGCTAGCCCTTTTTGACACCTGTGTAGACACTTCGCCGAAACTGTTCGCCCACGGTCGACGGTTCCCTCTCCGCCTCGATAGCCAGTCCCACCGAGCCGCCGTTTCGTCGCGCGCGTGCGACGATTTTCGGCGTGAACCGCGTCGTGCACCTGGTGTCCATGCTCGGGGTGATCGCGGTGCCCGTGTTCGGGTGGTTCACCCAGGACTGGTCCGGTGCGACGACGCTGGCGGTGTACTGGTTCGAGACGGTAGCCGCCACACTGTTCATCCTCGGCCGGATCGCACTGCACCAACGCTGGTCACCCAAGCGCGGTCACTTCGACTACAACGCACCCGGCAACGAGGACGGTCGTTACCGCTACACCGTCAACGGGCGGCGACGCAGGGGCCAACCGTTGTCGACCTACATGTCCAGCTTCGCGGTCATCAGCCTGAGCTTCTCCGCGGTGCACGGTGTCTTCCTGGGCGCGGTGCTGTTGCTGCTGAACCACAACGGTGTCGGGCACCTGGTACAGGTCGATTGGCGCAGCGTCGGTCTCGGCTGCCTGTCCGTGTTCGCCTTCATGGCGGTCGATTTCCTGGTGGATCTGACCCAGCTGCGCACCTGGCCGTTCCGACAGCTTGAGCAGATCGGCAGCCAAGTTCTCGGTCGCGTCATGGTCGTGCACATGACCCTGTTGATCGGGTTCGTCGCCATCGCCGTCACCGATGCACCGACCGCCTTCTTCGGGGTGTTCGTCGTCCTGAAGACCATGGCACAGTTGAGTGACGCACTGCCGCAGTGGAAACCCGCACGGCCACCCGCATGGCTCGGCAACATCCTCAATCGTCTCCCGAATGTGCACCCCGGCAAGAAGTTCGAGGACTTCTGGGCCGAGGAACAGACCGAGGAACGGCAGCGGGTCGCGGGTAACGAACGCCCGTGGCACCCGCACTCGTGACACGCCTGTTGCGAAGGTGCAGTGGAGCTTTGACTACGGCGAGAACAGCCGGCCACGCACGGCGGTCCGGAGAACGTCAGGGCGTCGAAGGACTCTGGCTGAAATCCGCCAGTGGCCAGCCCGCTGCTGCCAGTCGCGCCGCCACCCGCGCGACGTTCTCGGGCCCGGGGTCGTGATGGGTCTTCTGGGCGATGAACGCCTCGATCTCCTCGCGGGTGATCGGGTCGTCGTTATCGGCGGGCGCGGCAACCTCGGCGATGTTGCATACCACCTCTTTGATCTCGTCATCGGTCAGTGGTGTGCTGCGCAGCAATGCGAGTAGCGGCACGCGATCGGGGCCGGGAACGCCGTCGGGATAACCGGCGCGCAACCAGTTCAGCACTGACGCCATCAGCGATGAGACGCTCATTCGTCGAGTGTATCGGTGGCCCGTCGCAATGCCCGCACGACGCTGTTGCGGGCCAGTCCGATCTTGAACCCGTTCTGCGCCAGCGGCTCAGCACCGGCAATGAGCGCATCGGCCGCCGCACCGAAAGCGGTATCCGACGGCGATGTGCCGATCAGCTGTTGCTCGGCACCGGCCACGCGCCACGGTGCGGCGGCGACCCCGCCGAGCACCACGGCGGCCGCGGTGATCTTCCCTTCGACAAGATGCACTCCGGCGGCCACCGACACCAGGGCAAACGCGTAGCTGTGCCGGTCGCGCACCTTCAGGTACCAACTGTGCCGGGCATATGGCGACGGCGGGAGCTCCACACCGATGATCAATTCGCCTGCGCACACGACGTTGTCGCGTTCGGGGTGTTCCCCTGGCAGCAGGAAGAAGTCGGCGATCGCGATGGCCCGCCGGCCGTCGGTTCCCTGCACGTGCACCCGCGCATCGAGTGCCGCGAGCGCGACCGCCATATCGGAGGGGTGCACGGCCACGCACGCTGCGCTGGCCCCGAAGAGTGCATGCTCTCGGTTGAAACCCGTCCGCGCCGCGCACCCGCTGCCGGCAATCCGCTTGTTGCACTGGGTGAATGTCGCGTCCATGAAGTAAGGGCAGCGGGTACGTTGCATCAGATTGCCACCGACGGTGGCCATATTGCGGATCTGGGTGGTGGCGCCGGAGAGGATGGCCTGGGCGAGCATCGGATACGAACGCCGGATGAGCTGATGGTTGGCCACCGCACTGTTGGTCGCCCCGGCACCGATCAGCACGCCACCGGCCGCCGTGGAGGTGATCGAACGCAGATCCAGCCGGCCGATGTCGATCAGCAGCGGCGGTGACTCCACACCGAGTTTCATCAGATCGAGCAGGTTGGTGCCACCGGCGTAGTACCGGCCACCGTCGGCGCCCCGGCGCACCGCGTCGTCGACGGCGGTGGCGTGGGCAAAGTCGAAGGTCTTCACCGGGCAGCCTCCTTGATGGCGGCGAGAATGTTGGCGTAGGCACCACAGCGACAGATGTTGCCTGCCATCCGCTCCCGAATCTCGTCGTCGGACAGTTCTTTCGGCCCCTCGGCGAGGTTGCATCGGGCACCGGTGAAACTGGCCGCGGACAGATCCCCGCGCGCATGCTCACGCAGCAATGCACGCGCCGAGGTGATCTGGCCGGGCGTGCAGTAGCCGCATTGAAAGCCGTCATGGGTGATGAATGCCTGCTGCACACAATCCAATTCGTCGCCGGATTCGATGGTCTCGACGGTTGATCCGTCGATGGACACCGCAAGGGTAAGGCAGCTCAACACCCGCTCACCGTCGACGGTCACCGTGCAGGCACCGCACAGTCCGTGATCGCATCCCTTCTTGGTCCCGGTCAGACCCAAGTTCTCCCGCAACAGATCGAGCAGAGTGGTGCGGATATCGACGCACAGCTGCCGTGGCGTTCCATTGATCGTCAGGTCGAGCTCGGTCATGGCTGTGCCTCCAGGAGCGATTCCACCGTGATCGGCAGGTCGTGTATCCGTTTACCGGTGGCGTGATAGATGGCGTTGGCAATCGCGGCGGGTACCCCGCAGGTCCCGATCTCGCCGATTCCGCGCACCCCGACCGGATCGAGGCCGTAGTCCGGGGTGTCGATGAAGGTGATGTCGAAGTCCGGGATATCGGCGTGGGTCGGCACGTAGTACTCACCGAGCGGAACGCCCGAATTCTCGTCGAAGGGCACCTGCTCCAGCAGTGCCATGCCCAGGCCGAAGATGATGCCGCCCATCACCTGATTGGTCGCCAGCTTCGGATTGAGCACCCGCCCACAGTCCATCACGGCGGTCCATCGGGTGACGCTCGCTCGCCCGATCTCCTCGTCGACCTCGACCTCGCAGAAGTGCGCACCGAACGACTGGGACAGCGGACCCGTGTCGGCCGGTCCATCGCTGACGGCCGTGAAGCTCAGTCGGTCGGCCAGTCCCGGCGTGGCCGCGAGAACATCACGCAACTCGGCGGCGGACGTGACCGGACACCCGAGTCGCTGCCGCCACTGCCGCCCGGCGAGATCGACCGCGGAGCCGACGGTCGCGGTCGTCTGCGATGCTCCGCTGTAGGGGGCATCGGCGAAGGCCGAATCCCCTGACTCGAAACTCAGCGCATCCAGCGGCAACCCAGTCGCATCGGCAGCAATCTGCGTCATCACCGTACGCACCCCGGTACCGATCTCGTGAGTGGCGACCGCGAACCGGACCCGACCATCGTCGGTGGTCGTGACCCGGCAACCGGCAGGCATCCGCCGTCCCGGATAGCTTGCCGTAGCCATTCCCCAGCCGACCTGAACACCGTTGCGCCGCATCGCCCTTGGGACCGATGGCCTGTCCGCCCAGCCGAAGCGTTCCGCGCCCTGCAGATAGCAGTCGCGGAGATGTTTGCCCGACCACGGGCGACCGGTCGGCTGATCGGTGTCCGGGTCGTTGGACATCCGCAACGCCACCGGATCGACGCCGAGCTCGTCCGCCAGTTCGTCCATTGCGACTTCCAGCGCGAACAGGCCGGGCGCCTCCCCCGGTCCGCGCATGAAACACGGTGTCGGAGCGTTGATCCTGGCCACGGTATGCGAGACCGCCATGCGCGGTGAATGGTAGAGGAAACGCGCCGACAGACCGACGGGCTCGCAGAAGTGGGCCACCGTGGATGTCTCGGTGACCGTGTGCTGTTCGGTGCTCAGCAGCGTGCCGTCATCATCGGCCACCAGCGCCACGTGCTGTTCGGTGCGCGGGCGATGACCGGTGGAGGTGAACATCTGTCCGCGGGTCAGGACCAGCTTCACCGGGCGACCCACCTCCTTGGCGGCCACGGCACACAACACGACATGCATCCACAGAAAGCTCTTCGAACCGAACGCTCCGCCGACCAGCGGTGAGAGGATGCGGACCCGGTCTTCGTCGATGCCCAGATAGGCCGCCAGCGCCCGCCGCTCACCGGTGATCCACCGAGTGGCGTCGTACACGGTCAGGTCCTCGCCGTCCCACGACGCGATGGTGGCGGCGAGCTCTATCGGATAGTGGGTGTTGACCGGCGTGGTGAACCTTCCCGCCACCCGCACGCCGGAAGGTTCCACGGCCGACCCGCGGTGATCCTGCAGCTTCTCCTCGTCGAGTTTGACGAAGTGGTCGGGACGATATGTGCCGTGCCGGATCTGGCCGTCCTTCTGGTCGGGGGGCACCGGCTGCGCCATCACCGCGGCGGCGCTGAGCTGGGCCGGGGCGTCGCGATAGGTGAACTCCATCAGATCCGCGGCCGCGACGGCGTCTTGCATGGTTTCGGCCACCACGACCGCAAGATGCTGACCCACGTGTTGGACGGTGAGATCCGACAGCGGCGGACGCCGTTCCAGCGGCAGGTCCCAGGTGAGGTCCTCGGGCAGCACGTGCAGTGGCGGACAGTTCAGCGGTGTCAGGACGTACAGCACGCCGGGCGCCGCGGCCGCGCGGGCCGTGGCGGCCGCCACCGACTCGGCCGTCACGGTCGCGTGCGCCACCTCCGATTGCACCAGTACGGCGTACGCCAGATCGGAAACCGGGTGATCTGCGGTGTAACGCGCTGCCCCGGTGACCTTTTCGCGCCCCTCGACCCGGTCGATGGGGCGGCCGATCTGCGCGGTCACCGGTCCAGCGGATTGCTGCGCGGCACGATCAGCGGGTCGGCGGTCGTTCGGGGAAAGTCCGGCAGGTCGTCGATGTGGGTGTCGAACGCGGCGGCCAGCACCGAACGCGAATACGCGCTCACCGACGCCTTGTACCCGATATCTGCGGGGAACGGCTGATCGAAGAAGATCAGGAAGTGCCACTCATCGGCACCGATGTTCTCGATGTGGTGCGGGTACGCGCGCGGGATGAAGTAAACGTCACCGGCCGCCAGGTTCCAGGTGTCCAGTGTCCCATCGGGATTCATGATGGTCATCCGGGCCTCGCCACTCTGCACATAGCCCATCTCGGCGGTCACGGGATGCCAGTGCGGCTCGCGCATGCCATCCTCGCCGACGCGGAGCGAATACATCGAGATGTCCTTGAGCGCGGGCCAGAACTGGTCTCTGGCGAACCGGGCGTTGCCGTAGGCGTAGGTCAGCCCGGGTGGCTGAGCCTCGATGTCGAATCGGTGCGGATCCTTGAAGTAGGCACTCGGCGGAACATCGGGCTCCCCTGCCACTGCGGCGAGGGTGCGGTCCCGGGTGTCGCGATGGATCTTGGCGATATCTGCGGTCGGCAGATCGTAGGTGTTGCCCAGCACGGCATCGCTGAAGGCGCCCATGGTGGCCCCGAACCCGAAGTCCTCCGGTCGCTCGTTGCGGAAGGCGATGATGAACTCGCACGGCTCGGTGCCGATGTTTTCGATGTGATGCAGTGCGCCGGAATCGATGTGGAACATCTGTCCGGCCGTGACCACGAAACTGGCGAATCGGCTGCCGTTGTCCAGCACGGACACCAGCGCGGTACCGGCAACACAGTAGGTCAGTTCGTTGGCGTTGGCGTGCCAGTGCGGAGTGCGCATGACACCCGGGTTGAGCACCAGCCTCTTGATGGAGAGATTCTTCAGGATCGGAAAACTGTCGGCGGTCACGCGCTGGATCGATCCGAGTTCACTGCGTTCGACATCATCGCTGCCGAGCAGCGAGATGCGGTGGGTGTTGCGGCACGGTGCGGTGGTCATGAATGTCAGCATGCTCCTCGCCGGCGGCCCGGTCGACGAAGTTGACCTGCATTGGCGGCAACGGATTTCCCGACACGGACGTACCGGCTAGCCCCCATGTTCGGTCGTCCGACCGGTGCGGCGGGCCGCCGGGTGCGACAATATCGCCGCGCCGAACGGGCGAGGCTGAGAGGACGGCATGAGCACATTGCGAGTAGTCATCGCCGATGACGATGTACTACTGCGGGAGGGGCTTGCCAGCCTGCTGCAACGCGAAGGTTTCGAGATCGCCGGGCAGGCCGGGGACGCCACCGAGCTGTTGGCACTGGTCGACAAGGAGCAACCGGATCTCGTCCTGGTGGACATCCGCATGCCGCCCAACCATGACGCCGAGGGCCTGGACGCAGCCCGCACCATCCGGGAACGCTCACCGGAGACCGCGATCCTGGTGTTGTCGGCTCATGTCGACGTCGACCATGCGATGGAACTGCTCGCCGGTGGGCGCAGCATCGGATACCTGTTGAAGAGCCGGGTGACCGACGTGTCCGATTTCGTGGACACCGTGCGCCGCATCGCCAATGGCGCATCCGTGGTCGACCCGGCGCTGGTCGCCGAATTGGTGTCGGCGCGCCGCCGCAATGATCCGTTGGCTGCGCTGAGTGCCCGCGAGCGCGAGGTGCTGACGCTGATGGCCGAAGGGTTGTCCAATGCGGGTATCGGCCGGCGGCTGTGGGTCACCGAGGGAACCGTCGAGAAGCACGTCCGCAGCATCCTCACCAAGCTCGATCTGCCCGAGACCGGTGACGATCATCGCCGCGTGCGCGCCGTGATCATGTTCCTGGAATCACGTTAGCGACCGATCAGTTCCCGGATGCGGTCCGGTGACAGGGTCAACTTGGGCAAGAATCCGAGCGCGGGACTGGCCACAATCAGGTCCGCGAAGTCCTGTTCGTCGTGGGTCGAGGTGAGGATCACCCGCACCCCGTCGAGTTGCCTGGCGACGTCGAACCCGCTGTCGGTTCCCAGGTCGACATCCACCAACGCGATATCGGGACGCAACTGAGCGGTCATGCGTACTGCCTCGTCCGCGTCGCCGGCGGTCCCCACGACCTCGAATCCCCCGCGTTCCAACATGCTGCGCGCGGCAGCACAGAATGCGGCACTATCGTCGACGATCAAACAGCGTGCGGCATCCATGACTCCAGGGTGGCAGGCCGTTGCCGCGCCGGCATTCCTGTTAACGGGAATCTTCTGGTTCCGCCACCTCCAGTACGGTTGCCAACTCCTACGATCATCGGCGTGAACTGGCGAACCCTTTCGAGCCGGGCGTTGGCACAGGTCGTGCGCCCGACCGCGCGACCGTTGTGGGTCGGCATCCTCGTCGCGCTGGGATTCCTGGCGGCCGAGGTCGGCCTGGTTGCGGCACTTCGCATCGTCGCCCCGGAGAACGCCTTCGGGGCACTGTTGTTGCTGGGTGTGCTCGTGGTCTCGGCCGGCTGGGATTTCCCGCTGGCCATCGCGACATCTCTGGCCAGCGCAGCGGTGTATGCATACCTGCATCTGGAGGGGCGCGATTCGCTGGCTCCGGCGTTGGCGGTGTTCCTGACATTGGCGCTGCTGACCAACGTGTTGGTGGGACAGGCCCGGCTGCGTGCGGCCGAGGCCGAACAGCGTCGGAAGGAGGCCCTGGGTCTGGCTCGCCAGCAGGCCGCGTTGCGTCGGCTGGCGACCTTGGTGGCCCGGGCGGCAGACCTGTCCGAGATCTACCAGGTCGCGGTGCGCGAACTGGCGCACAGTCTCGCCGTCGATCATGTCACCCTGGTGCGTTTCCGCCCGGACGGCAGCTGCTTGGTGATGGCCGCGCACGATCTTCCCGAGGTGCCAGGTTTCGGTGTGGGTGAAGAGTTTTCGTTGTCAGGCGACAATATGAGTGGTCAGATCTACGCATCGGGAGCGCCGGCACGCATCGACGACTATGCCGGTGCCGCCGGGCCCATCGCCCAGCGATTGCACCAGTTGGGAGTCCGGTGCGGTGCCGGTGCGCCGCTGATGGTCGGGGGCGCGGTGCGCGGCGCGCTGCTGGTCGGGGCTCGTCGACCCGCATCGATCTCCCGCAGTTGCGAGGACCATCTCGGAGATTTCGCCGACCTGGTGTCCACCGCGATCGCCAACACCGAGACGCGCGCCGCCTTGACGGCCTCCCGGGCCCGGTTGGTCGCGGCCGCCGACGAGGCCCGGCGCGGTTTCGAACGCGATCTGCACGACGGTGCCCAGCAGCGGATCGTCTCGTTGAGTCTGGAACTGCGCGCCGTCGAAGCGGCCGCCACGGATGCGTCCCTGCGCGCCGAGCTGGGGCGGGTCGTCGATGGGCTGGCCGAACTGCACACCGATCTGCAGGAGCTTTCTCGCGGCATGCATCCGGCAGTCTTGTCGCGCGGGGGTTTGCGCCCGGCGCTGCGGGCCCTGGCGCGCCGGTGCACCATTCCCGTCGAGCTGGATATCGACGTCGACACCCGGTTGCCGGAATCCGTCGAGGTCGCGGCGTATTACGTGGTCGCCGAGTCGCTGACCAATGCCGCCAAGTACGCCGAGGCCGAGGTCGTGATCGTTCGTGTTGCCGCCGCCGACGGGGTGCTGACGCTGTCGGTCAGTGACGACGGTGTCGGGGGTGCTGTCGCCGGCGCCGGTTCGGGGCTCGGCGGGTTGCGCGACCGCGTGGAGGCGCTGTCGGGTCAGTTGGACATCGACAGCCCACCCGGCGGCGGCACCACCGTGACTGCGGTGGTCCCCGCGCCGGTCAGCGGCTGAACGGCAGTACCCGACAGGGCGGCGTGGCCGTCCGCTCCCGGGCGAGTTGTCCCAGGTAGGACGGGTGACGACGTTGGGCTTCGCGCAATGCCCGCAGGTTGCGCTGGGCGCGCCGGGGGGAAAGCTCGACGACGTTGCTATCGCTGATGCTGGACGCAGCCATGATGTTCTCCTTGCGCCGGTGTCCGACCGTCACCGTCCACACTCCGCTGCGAACCGATGAGGGACCTCAACGAAAGCCGTGAACTTCGTGAGAATGCCCACGTGAGACGACGCACAAACGCTCACTTCTTGCGCTGGCTCTCCGCGTACTCGACGGGACGGTTCTTCTTCATCCACGCCCGCACCGGCCAGAACACCACCCACAGGACGGGATACACGGTGACGTAGAACAATCCGTAGACCGCCAAGCACAGCAGGATCCCGGCCACCCACCCTGGATAGACGATGATCAGGCAGAACTGGACGAACTGCTTGAGCACCACCGGTTGACCGTCGGCCATCTGCCACACGGTTCTCGGGCTCAGAGCCTTCACCAGGTTGCGCCAGCCCGAGGACGGGGTCTGGGTCTCCTCGGCGGGCGACGCGCCGTCGACATCGGTCATCGCCGATCCCCCGATCCTCGACTCCGTTAGCGGACTGCCGATACTTCTTGCGTGTCTAGCACACAGAAGTCCACTTCATCGGGCGAAAGACTGCGATGCCCAGGCTTGCCACAGTCTTTGCTGTGGCAACAAGATCAGAAGTCCCAGTCCTCGTCCTCGGTGACGACGGCCTTTCCGATCACATAGGAGGACCCGGAGCCGGAGAAGAAGTCGTGGTTCTCGTCGGCATTGGGGCTCAAGGCCGACAGGATGGCCGGGTTGACGTCGGTCTCGTCCTTGGGGAACAGCGCCTCGTAGCCGAGGTTCATCAGCGCCTTGTTGGCGTTGTAGCGCAGGAACTTCTTCACGTCCTCCGTGAGCCCGACACCGTCGTAGAGATCCTGGGTGTATTCGGTCTCGTTGTCGTAGAGCTCGAAGAGCAACTCGTAGGTGTAATCCTTGAGTTCCTGCTTACGCGTCTCGGTCTCGGCGGCCAGACCCTTCTGGTACTTGTAGCCGATGTAGTAGCCGTGCACGGCCTCGTCGCGGATGATCAGCCGGATCATGTCGGCGGTGTTGGTCAGCTTGGCCCGGCTGGACCAGTACATCGGCAGGTAGAAGCCGGAGTAGAACAGGAAGCTCTCCAGCAGGGTGGAGGCGACCTTGCGCTTGAGCGGGTCGTCACCCTTGTAGAAGTCCATCACGATCTGCGCCTTGCGCTGCAGGTTCGGATTCTCCTCCGACCAGCGGAACGCCTCGTCGATCTCGGCCGTCGAGCACAGTGTCGAGAAGATGTTGCTGTAGCTCTTCGCGTGCACCGACTCCATGAACGCGATGTTGGTGTAGACGGCCTCTTCGTGCGGCGTGAGCGCATCGGGAATCAGGCTGACCGCGCCGACGGTGCCCTGGATGGTGTCCAGCAGCGTCAGCCCGGTGAACACCCGCATGGTGAGCTGCTTCTCGTGGTCGTTGAGCGTGCCCCAGGACGGGATGTCGTTGGACACCGGCACCTTCTCGGGAAGCCAGAAATTGCCGGTGAGTCGCTCCCAGACCTCGGCGTCCTTGTCGTCTTGCAGGCGGTTCCAGTTGATGGCCGAGACACGGTCGATCAGCTTGATTCCATCGGACACCTTGGACCCCAATTCGCTACGTGATGAGTGGCTGCCACGACACTACAACTGGGGGCCGACAACGCGCGCCAACACCAGAACTTGTGTCTGGCGTGTCGTTGATCGGACTCAACCGACGGCGTGCTCGGAGCTGTCCTGGCGCCGCACCGCGTCGTGGATCGGCTGGTCAGGGTCGATCTCGACGCCCATCAGCTCGGCGGTGCCGTTGACCGCACCCATCATGATCGTCGTCATGTGCGCCACGAAGTCCTCGGCGGGCATCCGGCGGCTGTTGTCATCGTTGCCACCCAGCCACCAATCGGTGGCCGAGGCCGCGGTGCCGAACAGCGCGAACGCCGCAAGTTCGAACACCTCGGGCTTGAGGTTCATGTCCTTGAGTTCGCCGCTGACCATCTCGGCGATCGCCAGCGTGATGTCCCGACCGCGGTTGACCGTGGACATGGCGGCCGCCGAATGGTCGGCGAACCGGCCCTGCAGCAGGAAACGGACCACGTTGGGATGTTGGTCGACCAGCTCGACGTAGTGCTCGACGGCACGACCGATCACCTGACGTGCCGAGTCTGATTCGATATCGATCGAGGGGATGACGGCCGCGTACAGCATGTCACGCATACGCTCGCCGATCTGGGCGAACATGTCGGACTTGTCGGTGAAGTGCCGGTAGATCTTCGGCTTCGCCGTCCCCGCCTCTTCGGCGATCTCGCGCACGCTGACGTTGGGTCCGAGCCGGTCGATGGCGCGGAACGCCGCCTCGACGATCTCCGCGCGGACCTTCTTGCGGTGCTCGCGCCATCGCTCGCTGCGCGCGTCAACCTTCACCCCGGGCTGCCCGGTGAGCGGAATGGATGGTCTACGCACCCGTCTACTGTACCGGGAGGGTTCGCTGACCTGCTCGGACAGCCCCGCATCGCCCGGCAGTCGGTACCTACCGAGACTTTGCTCGCGCGACACTCGGCGAACCTTACGAGTAGCATCGCCATGTCATGCCCACACTCACCGAGACGAGCGAATGACACCCCGATATGACGTAGTGATCGCAGGTGGCGGCCCCTCCGGCTCAGCCGCTGCGTGGCAGGCCGCCCAGACCGGTGCCCGCGTGGTGGTGCTGGACAAGGCCGAGTTCCCGCGATCCAAACCCTGCGGTGACGGGTTGACCGCCCGCGCCGTGAGTTATCTGCAGAAGATGGGCCTGGCCGACGAGGTCGCGACTTATCACCGGGTCAACAAGGTCACGGTCTACAGCCCAAGCGCCTGGGAACTGTCGTTCCCGCGCCGACCGGGGATGCCCGACCACGGACACACCGTGGCTCGCGAGCACCTGGACACCGTGCTGCTCAAGCATGCCGAGTCCGCCGGTGCCGAGATCCGCCAGGGCGCCGAGGTGGCCGGACCCGAGATCGACGCCAGCGGCCGCGTGGTCGGCGTCGTACTCAAGAGCGGCGAGAAGGTGCTCGGCGACGCGGTGATCGCCGCCGACGGTGCCTACTCCCCCATCAAGCGTGCGCTGAAGATCGATTCGGACTACAACGGCTACTCCGCGATCGCGATCCGGTCCGAGATGCACCTCAACCGGCCCGACAACGACAGCCTCGACATCTATCTCAAGCTGTTGTTCCAGGGCGACCAGCTGCCTGGGTATGGGTGGGTGTTCCCGATGGGCAACAACGTCTTCAACATCGGTCTGGGATATGTGAACAGCTACAAGAACTGGCAGGCCATCAACGCCACCCAGTTCCTCGGCGAGTTCCTGCGCAGCCTGCCTGCCGAATGGGAAGCACCGCCCATCGAAGAGCTCAAGAAGAACAAGAGCGTGCGCGCGTGGCGCCTGCCGATGGGCTTCACCGCCTGGCCGCCGTGGCGGCCCGGTGTGCTGTTCACCGGCGATTCACTGGGCGCGGGCAAGCCCGCTTCGGGTGCGGGCATCTCCAAGGCCCTGGAATCGGGGCTGGCCGCCGGAGAGTGTGCGCTCGCCGCGCTGAACAATGGCGGGCCCGACGATTTCACCAACTACGCCCAGCGCATGGAAGCGGCGTGGGGCAAGGAGTATCGCCGGGGCCGGTACATGCACAAGCTGATCGGCTACCCGAAGCTCGCCGATGCCGGCATCAAGCTCATCGACAATGCCGCGTTCCGGGATCGGATGCTCAAGGCGCTGTACAAGAAGGCCCAGGGTCCGCAGCACTCGACCAAATAGATGTCGGTGGCCTCGGGTGGACCGAGGCCATGGGCGACCGGACGAACGGTGACACCGGATGTGTCGGTGTACGTGCGTAGCCTTCGGCATATGGAACAGCGCATCAGCCTGATCACCCTCGGGGTGGACGATCTGGACAGGGCCCGCGGGTTCTACGAGCAGGGGCTTGGCTGGAAGCCCGCCGCCGCGCCCGGCGGGGTGGTCTTCTACCAGCTTCCCGGCATCGCGCTGGGGCTGTTCGGGCGCGCGGAACTGGCCGCGGACGCCCAGCATCAGGTCGACGGCCGGTTCTCCGGCATCACCATCGCCATCAATCAGCGCTCCGAGGCCGATGTCGATGCCGTGCTGGAGCAGGCAGCCGCCGCCGGCGGCACCATCCTCAAACCTGCCGAAAAGGTGTTCTGGGGCGGTTACTCCGGCTACTTCGCCGATCTGGACGGCCACGTCTGGGAGGTCGCCCTCAACCCGGACTGGACCATCAATGACGATGGCACGCTGACGATTTGAGCTGCCACTACCCCAAGGTCGCGAGATTCGCCGGGCACGTGTTGCGACAGTGCCGCCACGTAAACTCATCGACGCAGTAAATCAGCTGGTCTCAGGACCGTTTCCGCGGTGAATGGAGAAATGCAATGGTGCGTGCCAACCCGACGATGCAGAAGGCTCGGCTTGCCGACATCCCGAGCGATGTCCACGGCTTGATCTCCAAGCGCACCGCCGAGCTGGATGGCGTCTCGGTCACCGAAGTGACCTTCGCGCGGGGCGCGCGGTGGTCGAACGACCTGAAGGATTATGCGGGCACCGAATTGTGCGGACTACCGCACGTCGCCTTGGTACTGGCCGGCAAGCTCGCGGTCCGCATGACCGACGGCACGGAGGACATCTTCTCCGCCGGCGATGTGATGCTGTTGCCGCCCGGCCACGACGCGTGGACCGTCGGAGAGCACGATTGTGTCTTCGTCGAATTCTCCCGAGGCAACGACTACTACTCGGCCTGACCCGCGGCCAGCGGTTCGGCGCTCACCGGCGCCCACGCTTGACGGGTTTACCCGCGGTTTTGCCTGCCGCCGCGCGCGCGGCTTGCTTGGCCAGTGTTTTCTCACGCGCGGTGCGCTTGGGCGCCGGTTCGGCGCGACCTCTCGACGAGCTCGATGTACGCCCACGCACGATGCCGACGAATTCCTCGACCAGCGGAGTCTGCTCACGGTCGGGAAAAGCGAGCGCCACCGGACAGGCGGGAGCGTCCGATATCGGCCGATAGCTGAGGTCCTTGCGGTGGTGCAGCCGCGCCAGCGATTGCGGCACAACCAACAACCCCATCCCGGCGGCGACGAGTTCCGTTGCGTCCTTGGTGGTTTCCGGCCGGTGCTCCACCGGAACGCCGGCCGACCAGCCGACGACATCGTCGAGCGGTATGACGACGGGTTCATCGGCCAGATCGGCGGCGGAGACCTCGTCGAGGGCTGTCATCAGATGGTCGACGGGTAGCACCACCACCGTGGTCTCGGCATAGAGCGGGATGACGGCCAACCCACTGGGGTCGACGGGCGGTCGCAACAATGCGACGTCGACGGCTCCTGTTCGCACGGCGTCGACCGCATCCGCCGCCTCCACGGCGCTCAGCCGCAATGCGATATCGGGATGCCGCTCGGCCCACACCCGTGCCCACTTCGCCGGGGTCGCGCCGGGGATGTACCCGACGGCAAGGCTGGGCTGGGTCACCTGGTCAGGCTACCGATACGCTGGATTCATGAGTAGGCAGAACACGCAGTCCATGAAGTCCGCCACCGCGGCCAAGAAGTTGGATGTCTACCTGCCTGCCACCCCGGCGGAGTTCCAGGAGAACACCATCACCCGTGCCGAGCTCACCGCTCTGCAAGAGGACCCGCCGCAGTGGCTGAAGGACCTTCGCAAGAATGGGCCGCACCCGAAGAATCTGGTCGCCGCCAAGTTGGGTGTATCCATCGCGGGCTTGGCACGCGGCGGTATCACCGAAGCCTTGACCACCGAGCAGATCAACGCACTGCTGGAGGACAAGCCGGACTGGTTGATCGCCGAGCGCGAGAGTTTCCAGAATGTGTTGACCGAGGAGCGTCGCATCAAAGCGCAGCGCGCCACCCGACGCTAGCGGGCCGACGGCCTACCTGATCGGTGTGACGACAGCCCGCTTGCGTCCCTTCACAAAGTACGCCAGCGGCAGAACGCCCGAGGATGTCACCAACCCGAGCGCGGCGCGCCACAGCCAGCGCGGCCCGTTGACCTGTTGAGCGTCGCGGCCAGAGAGATCGCGCAGCGCCATGGCCCGCAGCCCCGCATCGAGCACCGTCAGAACAACTATCAGTGCCTTGCCCGCCGGATGCAGGTCCTTCCACAACTTGCCCGCCACGCTGGCTCCACCTTTCCTTCACCGACTCGACTACCAACCTACCAATGGTGGATGTGGCGGCCCGCAGAGCGCATCGATCCAGTGGTGACCGGGATGTACCTGAGTCAGCCAGCCGCGCAACCGGTCTCGTCGCGGCGAACTCAATTCCGGAAGCACCCGCGCGAAGTCGGCTTCGTCCTTGTCGCGTACATGCTTGGCCTTGAACAGCAGGGCGACCTCGGGAATGAGATAGGGCACCCCGGCGGGGGTTCGCAGAATCAGCTCCGCGTAGTCGAGGGTGATGCTCGGATCGCGTCGGCACACCCATCGACCCTCGGTATGCGGCTCGCGAAAGACATCGAGCCGGAAGCAGTCTTGCTCGACGTCCCACAGCCACGTCTGGAAGTGCCGGTCGAGATATCGCGGGTACGGCCAGATCCGCCCGTCCCCGGCCACCTTCCACTGGAATCCCGGAAGGGCAGCCACGATCTCGGCGAAGCGGGCTGCCGGAACGACGATCTCGAGGTCTTCATGCGTGCGGGTGACCTCACCGACAAAAAGGTCCAGCGCCCAGCCTGCTGCCACGGCCCATGGCGCATCGACGAATGCGAGCCGTTGAGCCACCTCGGCAGGAGTCCAGGGTTCCCAGTCACCCTGCGCCACCGCCCCGTCTTCCTCCACACCCACCGGTCTCTCCCCACCGACACGAATTGCGTGGCGGCAGTCGCCGCTGCCCCACGAGGCTATGGGCGGCGCACCGCCCGGCGCGAGGCTGAAAAGCCTGCGGACGCACTGATCAAGTGCGGGTAGCATTGCGCCAACGGTTGCCGACCACACGGAGAACGTACGGCAACGGGACTTCGGGGCAACAGTGCATCGTTGGGGGGAATTGCGCAGATGGTGGTTGTTGTGCACGTAGAGCCAAAGAGGACCGGGACGCGCCGTCCGAAGAACGCAATGGCCAGCAAGTTCAGCAACTATCTCTGCATCTCTGCCGGGTCGACGAGGTCGTTAACTGAGATTCCCCAGTTGCACGGTGCACCCGAGTGAAGGGCTCCCCGAAGAGCGCGTCCCGGGTGAGCCGCACAACACAGTTGGGCAAGGTCGCCGCCCGTCAGGCGGCCCGCCATGCCGTCGACGCGGCGCGTCGACCATTTCAATCCGAGGAGGAGCAGGCTCGCGCGCGCGACGAGCAGATGCTGCGTCTTGCCGACGATTTGGTGGAGACCTTGGGCACTATGCGCGGGGCGGCGATGAAGCTGGGCCAGATCATTTCGGTACTCAACTTCGGACTCAGTTCCCAAGAATCGCGCGCCGAGTTCAGCCGCCGCCTGGAACCGCTGTTCAACGCCGCACCTCCGGTCCCCAACGCCACCATGTTCAAGCTCATCGACAAGGAGATCAGCCCGTCCAGCCGGCGGTTGCTCGCGCACATCGACGAGGTGCCGGTGGCCACCGCATCGCTCGGACAGGTCTACCGAGGCACCCTGAGCGACGGACGCGCTGTAGCGGTCAAGATTCAGTACCCGTTCGCGCGGGACGCGGTGCGGGCCGATCTGAAGAACATGGCCATGCTTGTTCGGTTGCGCCGACCCTTCTATCCGGTACCCGGTCTCGACGAGGTGATGCAGGAGGTACGCCAACAGATCGAATCCGAGCTCGACTACCGGTTGGAATTGGACAATCATCGCTCGGTCTACGAGAGCAACCGCGAGCACCCGGTCTTCGCCATACCGGAGCCGATAGACGAGCTGTGTTCGGCGCGCATTCTGGTGACCGAATATGTCGAAGGACGGGCGCTGCACACATTCTCACCGACCGACCAGACCGATCGCGATCGTCTCGGTGAGGCGATCTATCGCTTCTACGCAGGCAACATCTACACCACCGGTCGGTTCTGCGCCGACCCGCATCCGGGCAACATCTTGGTCCTCGAGGACGGCCGTCTGGCCTTTCTCGACTTCGGCCTCTACGTTCGCATGTCCCCCGATGATCTGGACTGCCAGCGTTCGATCCTGGCCGCCGCGATGAAGGGTGACGCCGCCACCGTGCACGAGCTGACGCGCCGGGCGGGGTTCCTCACCGATGCCGAGGCGATGCCGCCCGAGATGACGATGGATTACATGCATGCGGTCGCCGGGTGGTATCTGTTGCCCGGCGTAGCCCAGATCACCGAGAAGGTGGCGTACAAGGCTTTGTCGCAAGCAATGCTGCCACGGTCCGATTTCCGGGACGGCATCTTCTCCCAACGGATGCTCGGACCGCACGCGTTCGCCCGGCGCACCGAAATGAGTGTCTGCGCGCTGTTGGGAACACTTCAATCGGCCAACAACTGGCATGACATCGCCTCCGAGTGGGCATTCGGCCATCCGCCGGCTACCGAGATGGGCCGGGCGATAGCCGAGTACGAGGACGCAGCGCGTCGAGGCCGGCCTTAGCCGGCAGGCAAGACTGCGGGGAGTCCGCCCAGCAGATAGTTCGCGACGAAAGTGCTGATCTCGTCGACATCGAACGGCTCGCCGGAACCCAGCAGAACCGGCGAAGCGGCCTGGGTGAGTGTCGATACCACGAGCTGACCGGCCCACACCATGTTGATCGGTACATCCGACCGTAGCCACTCCCGCTCGGCAGCGATCGAGAGGATATCGGTCACCTGAGCACTGAGCTGACGATAGCCGCCGAGCATGGCCTTGAGCGCGTCGGCATCGACGCCGGGTGCGGCAAGAATGACGAAGGACAACAACTCGGCATGGTCGACGGCATGCTGTAACGCTCTGCGTACCAGCGCGTGAAATTCGTCGACGAAGGCGTCCCGATCGGCCACCGCCGACCAGTCGCGATCGACGAAGACAGCGGCCCCAAGGTCATCCAGGGAACGAATCATGATCGCGTCCAGCAGGTCACGCTTGTTTCGGAAGGACCCGTAGAACGTGCCTCGGCTCACCCCGCACTCGGCGACGATATCGTCGACGTCGACGTCGCGGTAACCACGCTCCAAGAACAGGGCCACCGCCGCCTCATACAGTTGCCTCGCGCGATCAGGCATTGTCGTCTCCCTCATCGACCTGCCCGAGAAGCCCTTCCGTCGCAACCGATTTCATCATCGAAAGGAACTCGGTCCGCATGGTCGCGGTGCCGTCACCGGCCAGCGACATCGCCAGACCCGGCCCGGCCATTCCCACGATCATCCGACTCAACATCTTCCACACGTCGCGGTCTGCGCTGCTCTCCGGCGCGAACCGCTCGAACAATTGCGCTACGCCGGCATCGATCACACCGAGTAGACCGATTACCCGCCAACGCAATTCAGCGTCGATGGCGCTGCTTTCGACGGTCAGCACACGAATGATGGCCGGATCTTCATCCACCAGCGCGAACAACCGCGAGCCAAAAGCGGTGATCAGCTCCAACGGCTCACGGTCCGTGGCTTCAATCTCGTCGACAACGGAGTCGACGTTGAGCGCTGCGATCGCCTTGGTCACCGCGTAGTCGAAGATGCGGTCGACCAGTTCACGCTTGCTCTCGAAGTACCGATACAGCGTCCCGTTCGACACGTGCGCATGGCGGGCCACGTCGGACATCAATGTGCGTTCGTAGCCCTTTTGTGTCAGCACCGCGTAAGCGGACTCGATGATGGCGTTTCGTCGCTCCTCTTGGAGCTGCGGATTCGGTGGGCGGCCGCGAACGCGCCGCCCCTCTCCCGCGGATCCGCTTGACCGACGCACCGGCAAAGAGTACACGCTCGGGTATCTCGACTGAGGGCGACCGCACATACTAGGACAGGTCGCTACCCCGCTTCGGCCCGGTCGGCAGCACCCTCGGTAACAGAGGCTGCGCCCCGGGCCTCGGCCGCAGCCAGAAGCTCGTCACTCAACTCCGCAGGGAGTTCGAGCAGCCCGGATACGATGCGACGCACGAGGGGGTCGCGTGCCACGCCGAGCCAGTAGAGATCCTCGTCCACCTGGCGTTGATACCCGCCGCCGGGCGCCAGAAAGTAGTCAGCACGTACGCCGAAGAAATCGGCGATGGCATCGATGGTCGCGCGCGACGGATTGATCCGGCGCCCCAACCGAAGCTGCGACAGGTACGGCGCCGAGAGTACGTGGCCGCGTAATGACAACTCCTGCAGCATTTCTCGGCTGGTGTACGGTCCACGCCAAAGCGGGTGCACCACCTGAAAAAGGCGGTTCAATCGGTCGGCGAAGTCATCGCGCACGTCGGCCGCCCCCTCTGGTGTCTGCCTTTTCCATTTGGACGAACGAATGACGTTCCCGTTGCGCACGCTCACCAGATTCCCGTTCCCTTGACGGTCGACCATGACTGCTGACGTCGGCGTCGTTCGATCGCGCCGGCCTGCCGTTCGCCATCGGACGAAAGAGGCAGCGGGACAACCGAGCACACCGGATTGCGCCGCGCGCGGAGCGGCTGGGCGGGCAGACAGGTCCCCCGCGCGCAGTGTTCGAGCGCTTGGACCACCGCCACCGAAGGCAACATCACCGGCCGCCCGCTCCATCCGCAGGTGCACGAGGAGAACCAGTGAAAGGAGTCGAGTCGCGCGACCGAGGCGCGATGCCGCTCCTCGGCCGGTGCCGCAGCGGGGGCGGCAACCCGTCGCACCGGCAACGAGATCACCGGGCATGGCGCACGATCTTCTTTCCGACCCGGCGTTACCATGATTCACCTAACGGCATTGCAGGACAGACAATGTCGCGATTCGTGAGTGTCGATGAAGGCACGTGGCCGTCCTTTCCAGGCGAAGCGAACAAAGAGATCCCTGGCGGCGATCCCCCCAGTCGCACACGGGACCGGTTCGCCGCCACCGTCGAATGACTCAGAGCGCGTGGCGGTTCAGGCAGTGTTCCGGGCGTTGTTCACGGCACGGGCAGTCGCGAGAGACCACAGATGTACGTGTGCGTGACGGCCGTGCCACACCCCCCAAGGTGCCGACCACAACGACGACGCAGGCGCACAGCACAACAACGCCCACGGTCATCATGTGGCCACACCGCAGCACGGCCGCCACCGCGATGACCCGCCTGCACACATCTCGACCATCGCGCCCCCCTGACACGAACCCCGACCCCGGCGCATACGGCCTTCGGCCATCGGCACCGCCTACAAGATCAGACTGACATATAGGTGACTGACCTGTCAATCGTTTAACGTCACGGCCACACCCGGAGTCGGAGCTGACGCGCTGTGACCTGCGACTCGACCTGCTGAGCCGATACCTAGCGCGGCGATCCCGGACCGGCCGGCGGATACGGCGGCTGGGCCGGCGGATACGACGGACTGGCTTGCGGCCACTGCGGACCGGGCTGCGGCGGGTACTGCTCCTGCGGGTTCCGCCAGGCCGTTCCATCCCAGTACGGTTGCGGCTGCTGGCCCTGCTGGGGATGACGCCATGCGCTCCCATCCCAGTACGGCTGCGGCGATCGAGCGAGCTGCCCGCGGCGGCGACGCTTGCGGATCAGATGCACGATGCCCCAGATGATCAGGCCCAGGATCAGTAACCGTCCGATGACCAGGCCGATCACACGTTCTGGATCGGAATCATCTGCCAGCACCATCACCAACTCGGTAGTCACGGTGTCCCCCTCACCGGCGCAGCTGATGTGGCGCCGCACTGGTGTCAGCCTAACCGCCGCACCAGGGCACCGATGTCGGCAATTTTCCTCCTGCCCGCCGACGAGCCCGCCGAAAACGAAAGGCGGGTCGGGGGATATCTCCCCCGACCCGCCGATCAGTCGACTCAATTCACAGCATGCAGGACACGCAGCCCTCCACCTCGGTGCCCTCCAGGGCCATCTGGCGGAGTCGGATGTAGTACAGCGTCTTGATCCCCTTACGCCACGCGTAGATCTGCGCCTTGTTGACATCGCGGGTGGTCGCGGTGTCCTTGAAGAACAGCGTCAGCGAAAGCCCTTGATCCACATGCTGGGTCGCCGCCGCGTAGGTGTCGATGATCTTCTCGTACCCGATCTCATAGGCATCCTGGTAGTACTCCAGGTTGTCATTGGTCAGGTACGGCGCCGGGTAATAGACGCGACCGATCTTGCCTTCCTTGCGGATCTCGATCTTCGACGCGACCGGGTGGATCGACGATGTCGAATGGTTGATGTAGCTGATCGAGCCCGTCGGCGGGACCGCCTGCAGGTTCTGGTTGTAGATGCCGTGGGTCTGCACCGACTCCTTCAGCCGCTTCCAGTCATCCTGGGTCGGGATGCGGATACCGGCATCGGCGAAGAGCGTGCGCACCTTGTCGGTGGCGGGCTCCCAGACCTGATCGGTGTACTTGTCGAAGAACTCCCCCGACTTGTACTTGGATCTCTCGAATCCACCGAAGGCCCGGCCGCGTTCGATCGCGAGCCGGTTGGAGGCACGAATCGCGTGGTAGAGCACGGTGTAGAAGTAGATGTTGGTGAAGTCCACACCTTCTTCGGAGCCGTACATGATCCGCTCGCGCGCCAGGTATCCGTGCAGGTTCATCTGACCGAGGCCGATGGCATGCGACTCGTTGTTGCCCTGCTCGATCGAGGGCACCGACCAGATGTGGGTCTGGTCGCTGACCGCGGTCAGCGCGCGGATGGACACCTCGATGGTCTGGGCGAAATCCGGTGAGTCCATCGCCTTGGCGATGTTGAGCGAACCGAGGTTGCACGAGATGTCCTTGCCCACCTTGGCGTAGGACAGGTCCTCGTTGAACAGCGACGGCGTCGAAACCTGCAGGATCTCCGAGCACAGGTTGGAGTGGGTGATCTTGCCTTCCACCGGGTTGGCACGATTGACCGTGTCCTCGTACATGATGTACGGGTAGCCGGATTCGAATTGCAGTTCGGCCAGTGTCTGGAAGAACTCGCGCGCCTTGATCTTGGTCTTGCGGATCCGACCGTCATTGACCATTTCGTGGTACTTCTCGGTCACCGAGATGTCCGCGAAGGCAACGCCATACACCTTCTCGACGTCGTACGGCGAGAACAGGTACATGTCCTCGTTCTTCTTCGCCAACTCGAAGGTGATGTCCGGGATCACCACGCCCAGCGAGAGCGTCTTGATCCGGATCTTCTCGTCGGCGTTCTCTCGTTTCGTGTCGAGGAACCGGTAGATGTCGGGGTGGTGCGCGTGCAGGTACACCGCGCCGGCGCCCTGCCGTGCGCCGAGCTGATTGGCATAGGAAAACGAGTCCTCCAGCAGCTTCATGATCGGGATGACGCCCGAGGACTGGTTCTCGATGTTCTTGATCGGCGCACCGTGCTCGCGAATGTTGCTCAGCAGCAGCGCGACTCCGCCGCCACGCTTGGACAACTGCAACGCCGAGTTGATGGAGCGCCCGATGGACTCCATGTTGTCCTCGATGCGCAGCAGGAAGCAGGAGACGGGCTCGCCGCGTTGCTTCTTGCCCGAGTTCAGGAATGTCGGGGTGGCCGGCTGGAAGCGGCCGTCGATGATCTCGTCGACCAGCTTTTCGGCCAGCGTGGTGTCACCGGCGGCCAGCGTCAGCGCGACCATCACCACGCGGTCCTCGAAGCGCTCCAGGTAACGCTTACCGTCGAATGTCTTCAGGGTGTAGGAGGTGTAGTACTTGAAGGCACCCAGGAACGTCGGGAAGCGGAACTTCTTGGCGTATGCCCGATCCAGCAGACTCTTGACGAAATTGCGGCTGTACTGGTCGAGCACCTCGCGCTCGTAGTACTCCTTCTCGATCAGGTAATCGAGTTTCTCGTCCTGGCTGTGGAAGAACACCGTGTTCTGGTTGACGTGCTGCAGGAAATACTCCCGCGCGGCCTGGACATCCTTGTCGAACTGAATCTTGCCGTCGGCGTCATACAGATTCAGCATCGCGTTGAGCGCGTGGTAGTCCGTCTCCCCCGGGAGCGCGTGAGCGCCGGTGGTTACAGGTTCTGCAGCTGTGACGGTTGGTGGCACGTCTGGTCCTTCCAGAAGTCTTGTAATCCTGCGCGGACGGCGAAGACGTCGTCCGTCGTTCCCATGAGTTCGAAGCGATAGAGAAATGGAACGCCGCACTTACGAGACACGACGACCCCCGCGTAGCCGAATTCGGCGCCGAAGTTGGTGTTGCCCGCGGCGATGACGCCGCGGATCAACGACCGGTTGTGTTCATTGTTGAGGAAGGCGATCACCTGCTTGGGGACATAGCCCCCGCGGTCAGGATCCGGGCCGTTGGCGTGTCCGCCGCCGTAGGTGGGCAGGACCAGTACGTAGGGCTCGTCGACCTGGATCCGTTCCTTGAGTGGAATCCGGATGGCAGGCAGTTCGAGCTTCTGCACGAAACGATGGGTGTTCTCCGAGACGCTGGAGAAGTAGACGAGGTTGCTCACGTCTGCACTCCTCTCGGTCGGCTGGATGGTCTAGGCAGTGACGGCGGATGCTCCGACCAACGCCTTGATGCGGTCGGGACGGAATCCGGACCAGTGCTCGTTGCCCGCGACGACCACGGGTGCCTGCAGGTAGCCCAGCGCCATCACGTAGTCGCGGGCCTCGTTGTCGAGGGTGATGTCGACGACGTCGTACGCGACACCCGCCTTGTCCAACGCCTTGTAGGTGGCATTGCACTGCACGCAAGCGGGCTTGGTGTACACGGTGACGTTCATCTAGCGGCTCCTACGCTCGTGCATGACTGGGACGGGCAACTGCTCTGGTTATGCAATTCACTTCAATTCAGCGGTCCGGAGGGCCCGGAAATTCCGGTCCCCCGGAGCTGGATCCGTGGTGTCCGGCGTGGCCGGTACCGGGTGGATCTCGCTCCGCCGGGCCCCTGTGGCGTTGGGGCCTCGCGGTCCGTCAGACACTACACCTAGTGTCCGACAAACCGAAGAGATACAAGATGTTCTGAACAACATTCGTGAAATTCCCAGGTCGTAAGCCCCTGGGCGTGTCATCGGACGGCGTGTCGCAGATCACATCCGGGGGTGCGTCGCACTCTATCGGCGGGGTCCGACAACCATGCCCCTGCCACGCGGTCGCCGGAACGACAGAACCGCCCGGGAGCAACGCTCCCGGGCGGTTCTTGTCAAATCGGTTCAGCCGACCTCGGCGACCAGTTTGCCGACCACCTCGCGTACCTGACCGGCGACCTCGGCATGCTCGCGCGGATGCTTACCGTCGAGGGTTGCCGACGGGATCGACAGCTTGAGGTCTTCGACCGCCCGCGGCCCGGCGATCGCCAACGACTTGCGGGTCTCGTCGTGTGCCCAGACGCCGCCATACTGACCCAGTGCGGTGCCGATCACGGCGAACGGCTTGCCCTGCAGAGCGCCACTGCCATACGGACGCGACAACCAGTCGATGGCGTTCTTGAGCACACCGGGGATCGACCCGTTGTATTCCGGGGTGACCACCAGCGCGGCGTCCGCGGCAGCGGCGGCCTCGCGAAGCGCCCGCACCGGCTCGGCCACGTCGTCGTTGTCGATGTCTTCGTCGTAGAACGGCAGCTCACCCAGTCGGTCGAACAGCTGCAGTGTCACGCCCTCGGGCGCGGATTCGACGGCGAGCTCGGCGAGCTGCCGATTGATCGATGCCTTCCGCAGGCTTCCGATGAGTACCAGCACGTTGGTCATGTTCGAGGTTCCTTCCGTCGTCGGGTGATCCTTGCACAGGATAACCGGACCACGGTCCGAATAATTCCGGCTGAGTTAAAGTGCAGGTGTGGGCGCACCCGAACCTCTCACCGTGCTGCCGCTCTCGTCCGCCGTCCCGGCCGAGCGCGGCGATGCGGCGCGCAACCGCGCCCTGCTCCTCGATGCCGCGCGCCGCCTGATCGCCGAGCGCGGAGCCGACGCCGTCTCGATGGACGATGTCGCCGCGGCCGCCGGGGTCGGCAAGGGCACCCTGTTCCGTCGCTTCGGCAGTAGGTCCGGTCTGATGATCGTGCTGCTCGACGAGGATGAGATCGCCGAGCAACAGGCATTCATGTTCGGCCCTCCCCCGCTGGGACCCGGCGCCCCGCCACTGGAGAGACTGCTCGCCTACGGATACAGCCGACTGCACTTCGTCCACACCCACCGAGCATTGCTTTCCGATGCCGCACGCGATCCGCATACCCGCTACAACTCCCCGGCAACCCTGCACCGCCGCCATGTCCGAATGCTGCTCGAATCCGCAGGGACGACAGGCGATCTCGACGCCCAGACCGATGCACTGTTCGCTCTGCTCGATGCCGACCGTGTGGCCCACGAGATGACAGACCGCGGCAAGACGCTCGAGGAACTCGCCGCCGGCTGGGACGATGTCGCCCGCAAACTCTGTGGCACGTGACGACGGACCTGAGCTGGATCCTTCATATAGACCTCGACCAGTTCCTGGCCTCGGTGGAACTGCGTCGCCACCCCGAACTCGTCGGGACGCCGGTGATCGTCGGTGGAAGCGGTGATCCGCATGAACCCCGAAAGGTGGTGACCTGCGCCTCCTACGAGGCGCGGGAGTTCGGCGTACACGCCGGCATGCCGTTGCGGGCGGCGGCCCGCAAGTGCCCCGACGCGACGTTCCTACCCGCGGATCCGCAGGCCTACGATGCCGCCTCCGAGCAGGTGATGGGCCTGCTGCGCGATCTCGGCCATCCATTGGAGGTCTGGGGTTGGGACGAGGCCTACCTCGGCGCCGATGTGGCCGATCCGTTCGAGCTCGCCGAACGCATCCGGACCGTCATCGCCGCCGAGACCGGGCTGAGGTGTTCGGTGGGGATCAGCGACAACAAGCAGCGGGCGAAAGTCGCCACCGGTTTCGCCAAACCCGATGGCGTATATGCACTCACCGCGTCGAATTGGATGGCGCAGATGGGTGACCGACCCGTCGACGCACTGTGGGGCGTCGGACCCAAGACCACCAAAAAGCTTGCCGCCATGGGCATATCGACCGTCGCAGAGCTGTCCGAAACCGACGCCACGACGCTCACCTCGACGTTCGGTCCCAGCACCGGCCTGCAACTTCTCCTGCTGGCCAAGGGCGGTGGTGACACCGACATCAACGCGCAGGCATGGGTGCCACGATCCCGCAGCCACGCCGTCACGTTCGCGCACGATCTGACCGATCGAGCCGATATGGACTCGGCCGTCGTCGATCTGGCGTCCACGACGCTGACGGAGGTCAGCGCGGACGGCCGCACCGTCACCCGGGTCGCTGTCACCGTGCGCACCGCCACCTTTTTCACCCGCACCAAGATCCGCAAGCTCGCCGCACCGGGCAACGACCCTGCGGAGATCCAGCGTGTGGCATTGGCGCTGCTCGACGAATTCGATCTGGACCGTCCCATCCGATTGCTCGGTGTCCGATTGGAACTGGAGATGCCATGCTGAACACGATCGCGGTCCGCGGCTACCGATCACTGCGCGAAGTCCTGTTGCCGCTGGAGCAGCTGACCGTGATCACCGGCGCCAACGGCACCGGCAAGTCCTCGCTGTACCGCGCCCTCATGCTGCTCGCGGATTGCGGCCGCGGGGAGGTCATCGCCTCGTTGGCCCGCGAAGGAGGCCTGCAATCAGCGCTGTGGGCCGGACCCGAGCAGACCTCGGGAGCCCGTCGGACCGGAAGCACCCAGGGCACCGTGCGCACCCGCCCGGTATCACTGGAACTCGGCTTCGCCTCAGACGAATTCGGCTATCTGGTCGATCTCGGGATGCCCCAGCACGCCGGGCCGGCCTCGCTTTTCGGCCGCGATCCGGAGATCAAACGCGAGGCCATCTTCGCCGGGCCGCGACTGCGGCCGTCCTCGGCGCTGGTCCGCCGCAACGGCCCGCACGCCGACGTTGCCGACGAGACCGGGCGCGGGTTCACCGATCTGTCCCGCGCATTGCCGTTGTACCGCAGCGTCCTCGCGGAGTACGCCGGGGCGCTCCCCGAGATCAACGCCGTCCGCAACCGCCTGCGCGACTGGCGCTTCTATGACGGATTCCGCTCCGACGCCGGTGCACCGGCCCGCCAGCCCAGGGTGGGCACCCGCACGCCGGTGCTCGCCGACGACGGCGCCGACCTGGCCGCCGCGCTACAGACCATCATCGAGCTCGGCGACGGCGAGCTGCAGGGCGCCATATCCGATGCCTTCGACGGCGCAGGCGTATCGGTGGTCGCCAACGACGGACTTTTCGAGTTGCAGCTGCGCCAGCGCGGAATGCTGCGCCCACTACGGGCCGCGGAGCTCTCCGACGGCACATTGCGTTTCCTGTTGTGGGCCGCGGCGCTGCTCAGTCCCCGACCGCCGTCGCTGATGGTGCTCAACGAGCCCGAAACCTCGCTGCACCCGGACCTGATCCCCGCTCTGGCCGGCATGATCGGCAACGCCGCTGCGGCAACCCAGGTCATCGTCGTCACCCATTCGACCGTCATGCGGGAACGGCTCGATGCGGCCGGCGCGCTGACCGTGGAACTGGTCAAGGAGTGGGGTGAAACCCTCATCGAGGGCCAGACCATGCTGACCGCTCCGCCGTGGGACTGGGGTAAGCGCTGACCGGCCGTCGGCCGCCACCGCCTGCCATCGACCACCTAGCATCGGACTCATGAACGAGCGCCCGGGCGATCCGAACGAGTACCCGCACGACGACCCCACCCTCTACGCCGACTACAGCGAACTGGCCGAACCGTACCCGGCGGCCGAACCGGCACAGCCCTGGTACCAGAAGCCGGCGGCGCTTGTCGGCCTCGGTGCGGTCACCGCCGCGGTCCTGGCACTGGCCGGGTACGGGATCTTCAGCGCCGTATCCTCCGACGACTCAGATTCCGGCCCGGCGACCACCAGCACCAGCACGACGACGACCGCACCCGGCGCCCCGGTCGTGCCCGGCACGATCACCGAGACGGTGCCGCCCACGACGGCCACCACCACGTCGACGACCGACCCGACGACGACCACCACAACCACGACGACGACCACAACCACGACGACCACGCCGAGCACGACCACCACCACGACGACGGTCCCGCCGAGCACGGTCACCGAAACCCGGACCGAAACACAGACCGTGACCGATTTCGCGCCGCCGCCCGGCGGCGAACTGTCCCCGCCCTGACCTGTCGCCAGGCCCGCGGGGCCCGCGGTCATCCGCTCAGTACACGTCGCGGACGTACCGCTTTTCGCGCTTGAGGGAATTCACGTAATCGGTGGCGGCGTCGGCGCTCATCGCACCATGGGTGGCGACGATGTCGTGCAGCGCCTTGTCGACATCCTTGGCCATCCGGGTGGCGTCTCCACAGACATAGAAGTGGCCGCCCTCTTCGAGCCAGGCGTACACGTCGGCCCCGTGCTCGACCATCCGGTTCTGCACGTAGATCTTCTCGGATTGATCTCGCGAGAAGGCCAGATCCAGGCGGGTCAGCAGGCCGCTGGACTGCCAGCCGAGCAGTTCGGTCTCGTAGGCGAAATCGTGGGCGCGGTGCTGATCGCCGAAAAACAGCCAGTTTCGGCCGGCCGCGCCGCTGTGTTCGCGCTCCTGCAGGAAGGCCCGGAACGGCGCCACCCCGGTACCGGGCCCGACCATGATCATCGGCACGTCACCATCGACGGGCACCCGGAACGACTTGTTGGGCTGCAGGAAGATCTTCGCCGTGCCGGCCCGGTCGGCAAGATACGTCGAGCACACGCCGCCGCGGGCACGTCCGTTGCCCTGATAGCGCACCGCGGCGACGGTCAGATGAATCCGGTCGGGATGTGCCAGCGCGCTCGACGATATCGAATAGGCCCGGTGTGCAAGGGGTTTGAGTAACCCGATGAACTCCTCCAGACTCAGGTCGTCACCGGCGATCCGCAGTACGTCCAAGATGTCCTTGCCGTACAGCCAGCGCTCGAGAGTCTCCTTGACCCCACCGCGCAGCACATGGGACAGCTCCTCGTTGTCGGCGCGCTTCTCGACCTCACCGAGCAGATCCTTCGACGGTGCACTGATCTCGTAACGACGCCCGAGCAATTCACCGAGCGGGCGGTCGTCGACCAAGGTGTCCGGCGACACGCGGAAGTGCTCGGCGATCGCCTCCACCAGCGCGGGATCGTTCTCCGGGATGACCGCCAACGCATCACCGGCCTCGTACTCGATACCGCTGTCGGCAAGCGCGAACTCGATGTGCCGGATCTCCTTGTCCGACCCCGGTCCGGACAACAATCGGTTGACCGCGAGATCGGCCACGAACGGGTTCTTGCGCGTCCACCCGGAACGGGCCACCGCGCTCGGCGGCGGGGTGCTCGGCGTTCCGCTGGCCCCTGATGTCGGCACCAGCGCGGTGAGTGCGCCCTGGATCCATTCGGCGGCGTGCGCCTCGTACTCGACATCGCAATCGGTGCGGGTGACCACGCGAGTGGCGCCGAGCTGTTCCAACCGGATGTCGAAGAGCTTGCCCGCCTGGCAGAACTCGTCATAGCTGGTGTCGCCGAGCGCGAGCACGCCGTAGGACACCCCCTCAAGGCGGGGGGCGGTCGTGGCCGACAGCGCGTCCCAGAAGAGTTCGGCGTTGTCGGGCATCTCGCCCTCGCCGTAGGTCGACGTCACGATCAGCACGTACTTCAGCCCGGCGAACTCGTCGAGTTCGATCTCGTCGAGACCACTGACCTTGACGTCGAAACCCTGCAGCTTGGCTGCGGCGGCAGCATCATTGGCCACGCCCTCGGCGTTACCGGTCTGGGTACCGTAGAGGATCCGCAGCGCCGGACGCGCGGCAGGCGCATCGGCCACCGCGGCCGGCGGCGGGACCATGTTCATGGCCAACCGCGAGTGCAGGCCTGCCAGGAATCCCGACAGCCAGGCACGCTGGTCCTCGTTGAACGGGGCATCCTGGGGAATGTAGGCAATCTTCACGAAGCGCTCTCCAAGGTGGTCAGTGAGGCCACCACGTCCGGAACAGATTGGGCGGCAAACAATTCCTCGAAGGAGGGCAGCCGCCCGATGCGCTCGACGTTCTTGGCGCTCTGGAACAGGATCCAGCCGTATGTGCCGGGGCTGTCCATCGACAGCACGTTGCGCTGCGACAGCGCGTCCTTGTAGTCGGTGATCCGCTTGTTGGCGATCAACACGGCCAGGTCCTCGTCACTGAAACCGTCGATGGCCTCACGCGCATACCGCTGCAACTTCTGGATCAGGAAGAAGTCCTCGGTCAGCACCAGGTTGCGGACGGTACCTCCCACCGCAGGGTCGGCAACGTCGGTCACCCCTGGCAGCCGGGTCAGCGCCAGCTGCTGAGCGAGATTGAGCACGGTGTAGGTGTTCAACAGCGCATACATCTCTTCGGTGTCGGTGTCCCCGTAGCCGGGTACCGCACCGCCGAGCACCATCTCACCGTCCCGATAGGACCGCTTGAACTTGGCGACCTGATGACCGGCGAGCGCCGAGGCCAGTTCGTCGAGCAGTTCTTTGCGCGTCTTGGCCGCAAGTATCGCGTCGGCATCCTGGTACTGCAGCAGCGCCCGCGGCATCGCATACTTCACGTGTTCCCGGGTGGTGTCCCAATCGTCGAGAAGCGCAGCGGCCTTTGTCGATCCCGTCGCCTCGACGTGCCACTGCAGCATCGTCTTGGCGGCGACCTCGTGGAAGGGCGCCTCGGCCAGCGGAGCGATCAGGACCGAGTCGGCACTCACCTTGGCCGCCAGCACATCGCTCGGATCGTATTGATAGAGGAATCCGCCGCTCATGCCGTTGGCGACGCCTTTGCCGAAGCCCCCGATGTTGAACACCGCGCCATTGGTCATGTACTCACACAGGAACTCACCGACACCCTCGACGACAGCGGTGGCGCCGGAGTTGCGGACGGCGAATCGGTCACCGGCCTCACCGGCGACGAAAAGCCGTCCACCGGAGGCGCCGAACAGTGCGAAGTTGCCGATCAACACATTGCCGCCCGGCAGTTCCGATCCGCCACCGGGCGAATGGACGGTGATCGTGCCACCGCACTGGCTCTTGCCGACCCCGTCATTGCAGGTTCCGGTGTGCGACATCGTCATACCGTCATTGCAGAAGGCACCGTAACTCTGCCCCGCCGAACCGTCAGTGGTGATCAGCACGCTGTCGGGGGTGAGGAACCGGCGTCCGCGCGCGTCGACCGCCACCGCCCGGCCGTCCAGCGGCCCGGATGGTCCTGGGTGATTCAGCATCCGCTCGATGTCGATGGCGAGCTGGCCCCCCACACTCTTGTTGCCGTTGGTCAGCGTCACCGGTGCCATCGCCACACCATCGAGGTCGAGCTGCGCCAGGAACGCGTCGTCGACGGCGTAGTCCTTCTCCATGTAGATCGGGTCGTCGGGTACGAATCCCTCGGCGACGGACAGCATGGCCCGCAGATCCAGCTTGCCGATGCTGGAGGGATGATCCAGCAGGTGCAGAAGGTCGCTTCGCCCCCGCGCGTGGCGCAGCGACTGCAGGCCGAGCATGGCCAGTATCTCGCGAACCTCGTGGGAGATGTTGAGCAGATACTGCGCCAAGGCCCGTGGATCACCCTCGAACGCTTCGGAATTCGTGGTCAGACCGGCCGGACACTTGATGTTGCAGTTCTTGGCCATCACGCACTTGAGCATCATCAGGGCGGTGGTGCCGAACTCGTAGCTGTCGGCGCCGAGCAGTGCCGACTTGACCACGTCGCTGGCGGTCTGGTGAGCGCCGGACGCACGCAACACGACCTTCTGCCGAATACCGTTGGCCACCAGGGCCTGATGCACTTCGGCGACGCCGATCTCGGCCGACCGCCCGGCATACTTCAGGCTGGTGACGGCCGCGGCACCGGTGCCACCGGTGTTACCCGCGACGTTGATGACATCGGCACCGGCCTTGGCGACGCCGGCGGCGATGATGCCGATTCCCTCCGAGCTGACCAGCTTCACGATCACCCGGACGCGCGCGGCCTTGCAATCGTGGATCAGCTGCGCGAGATCCTCGATGGAGTAGGTGTCGTGGTGCGGCGGCGGGGAGACCAGCTCGACCCCCGGTGTTCCACCACGTGCCGCGGCAATCTGGACGGTCACCTTCGGCGCGGGCAGCTGGCCGCCCTCACCGGGTTTGGCCCCTTGACCGATCTTGATTTCCAACTCACGCAGCATCGGGTCGGCGAGGTAGCCGGCCCACACGCCGAACCGGCCGGAGGCGAACTGCTTGATCCGCGATCCGCGAATGGTGCCGTAGCGGGTGATGTGCTCACCACCCTCACCGCAGTTGGACAGACCACCGACCATGTTGGTGCCGTGCGCGACCGCTTCGTGCGCGGCGGCCACCAGCGCGCCATGGCTCATCGCCCCGGAGGCCAGCGTGGCCGCGATCTCATCGGCGGGCTGCACCGCGGACAGCGGGATCGAGTCCGGTGCGGTGCGCACGTGGGACAGGTAGTGCAAGGCATCACCGGATGCCCGTAGCCACAACCGGTCGCCGACGATGTCGTAGTCGACGATCTGCGTGCCGAACCGTTGTCGCAACGAGTGCGCCAGCTCGGCGAGCCGGCCCGCGGAATGGGCCAGTTTCAGGGTGAACTCGTCGCCGGTTCCCGAGATGATCAGCCCACGCACCAGATAACCGTTGTTACCCCACAGCGCGAATTGTCCCATTTCGGATCGGAATTCGTCGGCGGTGTGCAAGAAGTTGACGTCGGCGGGGAAGGCCAGCACATCGCGCAGTGCCGCGGGGCGCCGGGCTCGCTCGGTGTTCATCGCCATCACGAAGTTGCGGTAACCCGGCGTGATGTCGAAGTTGTTGATCGCCCGAGGCGACATCTCCTCGAAGCTGTTGTTGCGGTAGGCCTCGTCGTCCAGGCCGAAGGCACCCTCGAGCTGGTGCAGTGGCAGGCGGCGCAGGTACAGCGGATCGGCCATGTCCGGATTCTCGGGGCGGGCATCGTCGCCGAAGGAGATCTCCTCCTCGGTCATGTCCACGAACCCGCGCACCGCAGTCGTCCCGTAGGAGTGTCCCGCACCCTCGGCACGTTCCTTGAACAATCCGAGCAGCGGAACGTCCTTCTCCCCGGTGACGGCCAGCGCGCGGGCATGCCATTCGGCGGAGGTCTCGGCCAGCGTGGAGAACCCGACACCGCCGACCGGGGACACCACATTGGGGAAGTACTTGCGCAGCACCGGCTCGCCGGTATCCAGGTAGCTGGGCTCGAAGAACTCGCCGCCGATATAGCTTTCGGCGGTACACAGGCCGACCCGGCCCATGGTCTTCATCAGCGACTTCTCGGCGGCCTTGGCGAACCGCTTGAACGCCGCGGCAACCTGGGACTCGTCAGGCCCGAACTTCTCCTCGGCGCGCATCTGCACACCCAGGGGATACACCGCGGAGGCACCGAAGCCCAGCGCGGTGGCGACGTGATGCGACGAGCAGATCTGCCCGCTCTCGGCGATCACCGAAACCCGCAGTCGCACACCTTCCTCGATGAGCCGCTGGTTGATCGCCGACACCGCGATGATCAACGGTATTGCCGCCATACCGCTTTCGACGTGCCGGTCGGAGATGACGGCGATACCGCCGGTCTCCCGTGCGAACTCCTCGACCTCGTCACACAGCTTGTCGATGCCGCGGACCAGAGCCTGGGCGTTGGCTTCCGAATCCTCCAGGTCGATCCGGTAGAACATGCCGAACCGCTCGACGGGGGTGTGCTTCTGGTCCCGGATCTTGAGCATCTCCAGATGCGTCAGGATCGGTGTCGGCACCACGATCTGCGGCGCGGCCTTCCCGCCGCTGTTGGGCTTGGCGCCGAGCGCCACCCGCAACGTCATGCCGTCGGCTTCGCGGATGCTGTCCAGCGGCGGGTTGGTCACCTGGGCGAACCGCTGGGTGAAGTAGCGGGCGATACCACCTTCGTGATTGGACAGCGCGTTGATGGCTGCGCCGTACCCCATTGCCGAGATCTTCTCCTGGCCGGTGGCCAGCATCGGATCCATCAGGAATTTGAAGCTCTCCTGATTCAACGAGTACGCCACATAGCGCTGATGTCTGGACAGATCGCCGTTGTACCGGGCCGGGGAGAGTTGACCCTCCGGCGCAACTGCAGGCAGGTCGGCAAGATTCACCCGCGCCTCGTCCAGCATGCTTTGGTAATCATGCTGCTGGGCAAGCTTTTCCAGCGCTTCGACGGTGTCGTAGGACCGTTGTTCACGGTGGTCGTAGTACAGCATGCCGCCGGCCTCGATGCGCCCGCGCTTGGTCACCTCCTCGGGCGGGAAGTAGACCTGACCGGCCTCTGACATGACCCCCAGGTACTCGGCGGTCTCCACCGAGCGCAACGGGCGCAGGCCCAGCCGGTCCAGGCGCGCACCGATGTAGGTGCCATCGCCGAAGATGAGGGCGGCCGGCCCGTCGTTCTTCTCTTCGTAGAGGCTGAAGAACTCCAGCATCGCCCGCACCTGCGGGGACAGCGTCTCATCGTTTTCCCAGGCCGGCGGCATCATCGCCACCACCGCGGTGATCAAGTCCAGGTCGTCTTCGAGAACGCGGTTCTGCAGGGTCTGGTCCAGCCGGCAGCTGTCGGACTGCCCGACCGGCCGCACGATCGCGCGGTTGCGGGCGCGTGCGACGGCGTTGTCGGAGAGCCGGTTCTTCTTGTCGGTGTTGAGCTCGCCGTTGTGGGCCATCAGCCGGAACGGTTGGGCCATCGTGGCATTGGGGACCGTATTGGTGGAGAAACGGGTGTGGAAGAACATCGAATGCACTTCCATCCGCGGGTCCGACAGGTCGCTGAAGTACGGGACGACCTCATTGGAGTTCAATCGGCCCTTGAGCACCTGGGTGCGGGCACTGATCGAGAGCGGGTACAGACCGAGCAGCGCGGGTTCGGTGTAGGCGACGGCCTCGATATCCATCAGGGCGTCGTGGATTCTGCGGTCGAATCGCGCACTCGTGTCGGCGGTGAACACCCACTGCCGAATCGGCAGCTGATAGGTGACCGCTGCCGGCCGAATGGCCGTGTTATCCACCGGCACATCCCGTTTCGCGATGATGTCGAACCCGTGTTCGCGCAGCGTGCGCTCGATCACCGCTTCGGCCTCGCCGTGGGATGCCGTGTCGTTGGGCAGGAAGAAGTTACCGACCCCGAACTGACCCAGTTCCAGGTCCGGCCGGCCGGTGACCTCACGGAAGAACCGCAGGGAGAGGTCCAGATTGACCCCCGCGCCGTCGCCCACGCCTTCTGAGGACATGCCACCGCGGTGCGGGACCGCGCACAACGCCTCGTGCAGCTTCTGGATGACCTCATGGGTCTGACGGCCATCCTTGCGCGTCAGGAATCCGACGCCACAACTGCTCTTTTCCTGATTCGGATCAAAAAGTCCCGACAACCGGCGATCTCCTCTGGCGACGCAAACGACCCAGCGCACCGCGTGGGCCTCTCGACGTTGAGCCGTCCCGCACGAGGCCTTCGATTACCGCAGGCACCGGCGCGCGCAAATGACTTAGCCTAACCTAAAACCCCTGGTAGCGCCGTTCCAAGGGGTGTGATATTTCCAACGGCAGAAACCGTCATTCACGCGGTTTGGGCCGCAGCGCTCGGGTGAACAGAACGTTGACCTGTCGCATCGCCACGCTGTAGGGCCACCACGCCACCCGCTTGAAGGCGTACAGGGCGCGGATATCGGCGGAGGTGTAGATCAGGAAGCGATTGCGCCGCACTCCGGCCAGGATCTTGTCGGCCGCATGCTCGGGGGACACGGCGTGCCCGGCGAATCGGTCGACCCACTTGGCCACCCGCGGATCCTCGCGATCGACGCCGGCGATCTGCACCGTCTGGACCAGTCCGGTCTTCACCGCGCCGGGCACGACGACCGACACCCCGATGCGGTGCCGGGCCAGGTCGAAGCGCAACACCTCACTGAGTCCGCGCAGGCCGTACTTGCTGGCGCTGTACGCGGCATGCCACGGCAACGCGACGATGCCTGCCGCCGAGGACACGTTCACCAGATGACCGCCCCGGCCCGCGGCCACCATCGGCGGCACGAACGTCTCGATCACGTGGATCGGGCCCATCAGGTTGACGTCGATCATCGACTTCCAGTGCTGATGGGAAAGCGTCGACACCGTGCCCCAGGCGGAGATGCCTGCGATGTTCATGACGATGTCGAGCGCACCGTGGGCGGCATGCACATCGTCGGCGAAGGCGCTGACCGCCTCGAAATCGGAGATGTCCAGTGCCCGGTGCGCCGCCACGGCGGCGCCGAGGGATTCGGCGTCGGCGACCAGCGTGGCCAGCCCGTCGGCATCGCGGTCGGTCAGGTACAGCTCGGCGCCGAGTTCGGCGAGCTTGAGCGCGGTCGCGCGGCCGATACCGCTGGCCGCGCCGGTCAACAGAATCCGTTTCCCGGCAAAACCCTCAGGCTGACCCATCTGTCCGACACTACCCAGCGCGGGTGGCTCACTCGTCCCAGGACGCCGCGGTTCCCCATAGTGCGTTGAGCCAGAGGCGTTCCAGCACGTCGACCGCCCGGGCGGGATCGGTGCCGCGGCCGACGAAGGCGGCGTCATTGGACAGCGTCATCGCGGTGGTGGCGGTGAGCATCCGGACCAGCGCCGGGATGTCGTCGGAGATCGGCCGGGTGCCCTTGCGGACCTCGTCCTCGACGACCCCGACGATCTTGTCGATCACCATGTCCTCGAAGTCGTTCATGATGGCGGCGATCTGCTTGTCGGTGGTTTGGGCCGACGTGCAGGCCGCCATGATCGGATCGTTGGTCGCGAACACCGCCGCGGCACTGCCGACCATCCGCTTGGCGAATGCCGCGGGCGACTCGCCGGGGTCGCGCGGGGCGAAGTTGTGGGTCAGCACATCGAGCTCGGCGAGGGCCTCCCGGACGATCAGTGCCAGCACGTCGTACTTGGAGTCGAAGTAGAAATAGAACCCCGATCGCGCCACACCCGCGCGTTCGCTGATCATGCTCACCGACAGATCGGCGAAGGGTTTGACGCCCAGCAACTCGCGCACCGCGGCGACGATCGCGTCGCGTTGGCGGTCTCCGCGGCTGCGCCGGGTCTCGGGTTGCGCTTCAGGGGTGGCGCTCATGGCCTTAAACCTTTGCACCGCGCCACGCCAGAACAAAACTTGACATCCGTCAAGTTTGACACAGCCCCCGGACCTGCGGCGTGGTATCCGCCATGCCGAAGTGCGGCGGCGGACCGGCCGAGTCGGCCGCCGACCGCGCCGGACACAAACTTGACAGCCGTCAAGTCGAACATGAAGATGGTCGACGAAGTGACGTCGACCACAGGTCTGCCCGCACGAAGGAGTTCCGTCCATGGCGACAACCATCAGCACGCCGACCTATCTGCTGGACCAGGCCAAGCGCCGGTTCACCCCCACGCTGAACAACATGCCCGGTCTCGGCACGGTGGAGCAGCGACTGCGCAGGCACGATTTCAAGCAGTTCGTGCTCGCCGAGCCACCGGCCGGTAGCGGGCTCAAGCCGGTCCTCGGCGACTCGGGCGTGCCGATCCTCGGCCACATGATCGAGACGTTCCGCTCCGGCCCCGAGTACCTGCTCGAGGTCTACAAGAAGTACGGGCCGGTCCACTACGCCTACTCCCCCGCACTCTCCAGCGTCGCGGCACTGGGTCCGGACGCGACCCAGGCGGTGTTCTCCAACCGCAACAAGGACTTCTCGCAGAAGGGCTGGGATCCGGTCATCGGCCCGTTCTTCAACCGCGGGCTCATGATGCTCGATTTCGAGGAGCACATGTTCCACCGCCGCATCATGCAGGAGGCCTTCACCCGGTCCCGGCTGACCGGTTATGTGGAGCACATCGACCGGGTCGCCTCGACCGTCATCGCCAACGACTGGGTCGAGAACGATCCGCGCTTCCTGTTCTATCCCGCGGTCAAGGAACTGACCCTGGACATCGCCTCGGTGGTGTTCATGGGTCACGAGCCCGGCTCGGACAAGGAACTCGTCACCAAGGTCAACGACGCGTTCACCATGACCACGCGTGCGGGTGGCGCCATCATCCGCACCGGTGTGCCGCCGTTCAAGTGGTGGCGCGGACTGCAGGCCCGCAAGGTGCTCGACGACTACTTCGAGGCCCGGGTCAAGGAGAAGCGCGACTCGCAGGGCACCGACATGCTGACCGTGTTGTGCCATACCGCCGACGAAGACGGCAATACCTTCACCGACCAGGACATCGTCAATCACATGATCTTCCTGATGATGGCCGCCCACGACACCTCGACATCGACGCTGACGACGATGGCCTACTACCTGGCCGCCAACCCCGAGTGGCAGGAACGCTGCCGCGAGGAGTCGGAGCGGATCGGCGACGGTCCGCTGGACATCGAGGCGCTGGACAAGCTCGAGACCTACGACCTGGTGATCAACGAATCACTGCGGCTGGTGACGCCGCTGCCGTTCAACGTGCGCTCCACGGTGCGCGACACCGATCTGCTCGGCCACTTCATCCCGGCCGGCACCAGCGTCATCACCTGGCCGTCGATCAATCATCACCTGCCCGAACTGTGGACCGACCCGGAGAAGTTCGACCCGAGCCGGTTTGCCGAGCCGCGCAACGAGCACAAGCGGCACCGTTACGCGTTCGCCCCGTTCGGCGGCGGTGCGCACAAGTGCATCGGCATGGTCTTCGGACAGCTTGAGATCAAGACCGTCATGCACCGACTGCTGCGCAAGTACCGGCTGGAGCCGCCCTACCAGGGGTACAAGTCCAAGCTGGATTACGGCGGCATGCCCGTGCCGATGGACGGTATGCCCGTCATCCTGCGCCCACTCTGATCGAGTAGTCGTCCCAGCGGCCACTTGTCGCACGCAACAAGCCAATTCGCGTGCGACAGGTGGCCGTTCGCGTCAGGCGGCCAGTCGGTTCGCCGACGCGACAACGGCCCGCAGCGCCGACTGGTGCGGACATTCCGACCAGGCGATCGCCCACTGCGCATCCACCCCGGCGGTGCTGCGGATGAAGGTGGCGGTCTGACCGCCGGCCTGCAGCTGGTGGAAATTCAGCATCTCGATCCTGATCCCGCAGTCGTGCAGCATCGCGGTCAGCGCGCCGAGAGGGCCCGCGGCCGTGGCCGTGCACGCGGTGATCCGGTCGCCGACGGCGATGGTGGCCGTATAGGTGTGGGTGTGCCTGCCGTATGCCCGGTCAGCCCGGTCCCAGGTCAACAACCGGACCGGTCCGGCGCTGGATCCGAAGGTTGCCGCCACGTCATCCCAGCTCATCTCCGCGGCCAGGTCACGAAGTCCGCGCGGCAACGGGGAGTCGAAGAAATCGGCGAAGCGGGGGGTCGCGATGAGGGTGGTGGAGTTCATGTGTGTCGGCCTTCGCACTCGTTAGGAGCGACCGACGGGTAGTAGCGTCCGACCCACAGCGGGGGGTCGGTCTGGATCAGACCCCGCTGCGGGTACTGGCTACTACGAGAATGCGATGCACGACAGCGAGGTTAGACCCGCCGACCGGGTGGGCGCAACCCGGTTTGGGCAACGCGCCCGCTCTGGTCGACGATGGCCCGATGACGTGGTGGGAGATGGTGCTGCTGTTCGTCGCCGGCATCGGCGGCGGATTGATCGGCAGTATCGCCGGGTTGGCGTCCCTGTCGACCTATCCCGCCCTGTTGCTGATCGGCCTGCCGCCGGTCTCGGCCAATGTCACCAACACCGTGAGCCTGGTCTTCAACGGGGTCGGTTCGGTGGCGGGCTCGTTGCCCGAACTCGCCGGGCAGCGCGGCCGCCTGCTGCGGCTCATGCCGATGGCGGTGCTCGGCGGGGCGGCCGGTGCATGGCTGCTGCTCTCGATACCCGCGGAGGGTTTCGAGAATGCCGTTCCGCTGCTGCTGATGGTCGCGTCGGTCGCGATCGCGCTGCCCCGCGGCAAGGGGCCGGTGGCCGAACCGACCCGAGCACGCGGCGCGGCCCAGGCGGTGGCCGTCGCCTTGATCTGCGTCTACGGCGGGTTCTTCGGCGCCGCGGCGGGGGTGCTGCTGCTGGCACTGTTCCTGCGGACCGGCGCCGAGAGCCTTGCCGAGGCCAACGCCATCAAGAACGTCGTGCTGGGGGTCGCCAATGCCGTTGCCGCCGTGGGGTTCGTGATCTTCGCACCGGTGTACTGGCCCGCAGTGGGCGCCATGGGCGTCGGCTGCCTGATCGGCGCACGGCTGGGACCCGTGGTGGTGCGGCGGGCACCGGCGACCCCACTGCGACTGGGCATCGCGATCGCCGGTATCGCATTGGCCGTCAAACTGGGCTACGACACCTACCTGTGAAACTCGGAGCCGTGACTGTATTCGCCGGAGCCTCGTAGTACGCCGGCTCGGCTAGCGTGGTCTGGTGGCATCCATCCCAGTCGGAACGCGTGTCCTGTGTGGTGTCGCCGCGGCCGCGGTGACCCTGGGCGTCAGCGCCCTCGTCGCGGTACCGCTCGGGGCGTCCGCCGATCCCCGCTCCGCGGTCGGATCGACGATCATCGACCGCACCCCGGGCGCGGTGAAGGAATGGGCGATCCAGACATTCGGGACCGCGGACAAGCTGTTCCTGACGGTCGCGGTGCTCGTGGCGATCGCCGTATTGGCGGCACTGGCCGGTGTGCTGGAGCGCCGGCGAATACCGATCGGCAGCATCATGTTCACCGCGGCCACGGTTGCCGGCTGTGTCGCCATCCTGTCGCGGGCCGGCGCCCGCCCGCTGGACATGGTGCCGACGGTGGTCGGCGGGCTCGCCGGCATCATCGCGCTGCGGTTTCTGACCTCCGGCAGATTGGAGGACGGGTCGGCACACGAATCGGCCGCCGCCGATCCCGGACGCCGACTCTCGCTGGCCGCTCTCGGGCTGCTGGGCCTCGGCGTGCTGGGCAGTGCCGTCGGATCGGCGTGGGCTCGGCGGGTGCATTCGGCTGCCGGCGACCGACAGGCCTACACACCGCCGCCGGTGGCCAAGCCGGCACCACCCATCCCGCCTGAGGTGCAGCCGGCCGGCGTCGACATCACCGAATTCGTCACCGACAACGACGAGTTCTACCGGATCGACACGGCGCTGTCGGTCCCCCAGCTCAACCGCGACGCCTGGGCGTTACGCATCCACGGCATGGTCGACCGCGAGGTGACCTACACCTTCGCCGACCTGGAGAAGTTCGAGCTCATCGAGAAGGTCGTCACCCTGGCATGTGTGTCGAACCCGGTGGGCGGTGACCTGATCGGCAACGCGGTCTGGACCGGTTACCGGGTGCGTGACCTGCTGGCGGCGGCGGGAGTGCATGCCGACGCCGATATGGTGCTGTCCACCTCGAGCGACGGTTTCACCGCGGGCACGCCCACCGAGGCGATGACCGATGATCGCGATTCGCTGTTGGCGATAACGATGAACGGCCAACCCTTGCCCATCGAACACGGCTATCCGGCCCGCCTCGTCGTCCCCGGCCTCTACGGGTATGTCTCGGCCACCAAATGGGTCGTAGATCTGGAGTTGACCAGATTCGATCGGGCACAGGGCTATTGGACACCGCTCGGATGGTCCGAACGAGGTCCGATCAAGACACAATCGCGGATCGACGTACCCCGCATCGGCCAGGATGTCGCACCGGGGCCGGTCCGCTTCGGCGGCGTGGCGTGGGCCCAGCACCGTGGTGTGCGCGGCGTCGAGGTCCGGGTCGACGACGGGCCCTGGCAGCAGGCAACCCTGGGTGCGGCGTACTCGAACGACACCTGGCGGTTGTGGAGCTTCGACTGGAAGGCCGAAAAGCCCGGCCTGCACCGCATCACCGTACGCGCCACCGACAACACCGGGGCGGTGCAGACCGAGGATATCGCCGGCGTCGTACCCGACGGCGCGACCGGTTGGCCCAGCGTCGAATTCGCGGTGACCTGACGACCGGGCGATGAGGACTTTCGGCACTACTACCTGCCGCTTCACCCGCGCAGTCTTGGTTCATGGACCCGAACACCCCGGATCGCCGAACCGTCGAAACGGTGTTGTCCCTGGCGACGAGGGCCCCGTCGATCCACAATTCGCAGCCGTGGCGCTGGCAGGTCCGACCGGACCGGTTGTTGCTGTTCGCCGATGCCGATCGCGCGCTACCCCATGCTGATCCGGATTCCCGCGACCTCTTGCTCAGCTGCGGAGCGGCGCTGCACCACGCGGTCGTCGCGTTGGCCTCACTGGGGTGGCGGGCCGAGGTGCACCGCTTTCCTGACCCCGATCGGCCCGATCTGCTGGCAGCCGTGACGATGCGGCCCGGCCTCGCCGCCGGATCGGATGTGCCACTGGCTGCGGCCATCCCGTGCCGACGCACCGACCGGCGCATGTTCAGCGCCTGGACCGTGCCGGACGCCGATATCGCCATGATGGGCGCCAGGGCCGCGCGGGCCGGGGTGATGCTCCGTCAGGTGCAGCGCCTGCCCGAACTTCAGGAGATCGTCGCGCGCGCCGTCCGACAGCACGCCACCGATCATGCATACCTGACCGAATTGTCCACCTGGAGCGGACGTTACGCATCACTGGCAGGCGTGCCCGCCCGCAACACCCCACGCTCGGATCCACGGGCGACACTTCCCGGACGGGTGTTCGCCGGCCCGATGCTCGCGCAGTCCGGTACCGGGCCGGCCGAGGACGGCGCCGCCGTCCTGGCCCTGGGCACCAAGGAAGACAACCCGCTGTCGCGGTTGCGGGCCGGGGAGGCCACCAGCCTCGTCCTGTTGACCGCGACCACGCTCGGGCTGGCCAGCTGCCCGGTGACCGAGCCGCTGGAGATCGACGCCACCAGGAGTGCGGTGCGCGATGACGTCTTCGGCGACCACGGCCATCCGCAGATGCTGTTGCGCATCGGCTGGGCGCCGGTCAACGCCGACCCCTTGCCCGCCACTCCGCGTATGCCGACGTCAACGGTCGTCGAGTGGCAGTGCTGAACGGCCGCGCCCGCTCTCTCCCCATTCCAGCTTGGACGCGAAAACCGCTGCCTGCGTGCGGCGTTCCATCCCGAGCTTGGCAAGCAACCTGGACACGTAGTTCTTCACCGTCTTCTCGGCGAGGAACATCCTGGCCGCGATCTGGCGGTTGGTGAGGCCCTCGGACAACAGGTGCAGCAGGGTGCGCTCCTGCTCGGTCAGCCCGGTCAGCGGGTCAGCACGCTCGGCGGCACCGCGCAGATTGGCCATCAGCGCCGCGGCGGCCCGATTGTCGAGCAACGAGCGACCTGCCCCGACCTCCTTGATGGCGTTGGCCAGTTCCAGGCCCTTGATGTCCTTGACGACGTATCCACTGGCGCCGGCCAGGATGGCATCGAGCATGGCTTCGTCGGAGGTGAACGAGGTGAGCATCAGACAGCGCAGATCGGGAAGCTCGGAGAGCAGATCGCGGCACAGCTCGATGCCGTTGCCATCGGGTAACCGGACATCGAGCACGGCGACCTCGGGCCGCACGGCAGGAATTCTGGCGAGCGCCTCGGCGACCGTGCCCGCCTCCCCCACAACCTCGAGGTCGGGATCGGAGCCGAGCAGGTCGATCAGTCCACGCCGGACGACCTCATGGTCGTCGACCAGAAATACCTTCACCACGGGCATGGCCCCATCATGGCCGGTACTGCGGGCCGGTGTCGTCGAGGATCTGTCTGCCGGTGATCCGCTCGGTCCTGATCCGGATGAAATGATCGCGCCGGCCCTGCACCCACGGTTCGACGAATGTGCCCGCGACCTCGACCAGGTCGTCGATCGCGGTGATCGGCTCCGCGGTGCCGACCACGGTGACGCTCCACCCGCTGCGCAGATCCGGATCGAGTTCATCGGCCTCGAACGCCACCGCCTGATGGGTGGCGGCGGCCGCCAGCTTCGCCCCGCCGGCGACCCGGAAGACCACATCCTCCTGCCAAAGCCGGAAGTTGACCGGGTGGATCGCCGGAAGGCCGTCTTCGGTGAACACCAACCGGCCGACGCGGACCTGTTGTAACCGGTCCAGGCACTGCCTGCGGTTGAGAACGTCGAGTTGCTGGGCGTGGGACTGACTGTGCGACATCGTGGCCACCTCCTCGTGGCAGCCGCCCGGCTGCCACGAGCATTGTCGCTCGGCGACACTGCCCGCGAACAGGGCCTTATGTCATCGGTCCGACCACCGCTGCCGATCGGCTCGCTGACCTGTCGGTACCGGATGGCAGCCTGGGACCGTGCAACTCGCAGAGATCGCCGCCGCGTCGGACGATATCGGTGCGACATCGTCGCGGACGGCCAAGGTCGGCTTGGTCGCCGCAGCACTGCGACGCGTAGACCCGGATGAGATCTCCGTCGTGGTGACCTGGTTGTCCGGCGAACTGCCCCAGCGCCAGATCGGCGTCGGGTGGGCGGGTCTGCGCGATCTGCCCCCACCGGCCGGCGATGCCACGCTGACCGTCGCCGCGGTGCACGCCATGCTGACCGAGATCAAAGACATCGCAGGAAAGGGGTCCAAGGGGCGGCGGGCCCAGCGGGTGCTGGACCTGTTCGCCGCCGCCACCGAGACCGAACAGCAATTCCTGCGTAGGTTGTTGTCCGGGGAGCTGCGCCAGGGCGCGCTCGCCGGAGTGATGGCCGATGCGGTCGCCAAGGCCGCCGGCTTACCCGCCGCGGCGGTCCGCCGCGCCGCCATGCTGGCCGGGGATCTTTCCGCGGTCGCGGTCTCGGCGATCACCGATGGCGATATCGGCCGCTTCACCCTGCGCGTCGGACGGCCGGTCTCCCCCATGCTGGCCCAAACGGCGACAGGTGTCGCCGAGGCTCTGGACAAACTTGACGGCGAGGCCGCCTTCGAGACGAAGCTGGACGGCGCGCGGGTGCAGATCCACCGCGCCGGAGACCGGGTCACGATCTACACCCGGACGCTCGACGATGTCACCGAGCGGTTGCCCGAGGTGGTCGACGCCGCGCTCGCGCTGCCGGTCACCGACCTCATCGCCGATGCCGAAGCCATCGCGCTGCGGCCCGACGGGCGTCCGCATCGCTTCCAGGTGACCGCTTCCCGCTTCGGCAGCCGCTCGGCGGCCGCGCGTGCGGAGCCGCTGTCGGTGTTCTTCTTCGATCTGCTGCACCGCGATGGTGTCGATCTGTTGGATCTGCCGCTGACCGACCGGATGGCCGCGCTGGATGAGGTGGTGCCGGCGGCGCAACGGATGCAGCGACTGGTCACCACCGACCCGGCCGCCGCGCACGCGTTCCTGGAGACGACGCTGGCCGCGGGCCATGAGGGTGTGATGGCCAAGGCGCCGCGCGCACCGTATGAGGCGGGCCGCCGCGGGTCCGGCTGGTTGAAGGTCAAGCCGGTGCACACCCTGGATCTGGTGGTGCTGGCGGTCGAATGGGGCTCCGGGCGGCGCACCGGCACGTTGTCCAACATTCATCTCGGTGCCCGCGACCCGGACACCGGCGAATTCGTGATGTTGGGCAAGACATTCAAGGGAATGACCGACGAGATGCTGGCCTGGCAGACGAGGCGCTTCACCGAGCTGGCGGTCGAGGGCACCGACGGCGGCGTGGTGCGGGTGCGGCCCGAGCAGGTCGTCGAGATCGCGATCGACGGTGTCCAGGCGTCCTCGCGCTACCCGGCTGGGATGGCCCTGCGGTTCGCGCGCGTCGTGCGCTACCGGGACGACAAGCCCGCCGCGCAGGCCGACACGGTGCACACCGTGCGTGAACTGTTCGAACGCAGCGGTTGAGGGAAAGTCCCCAACGTCGTCCTGACGCGGTGCAAGGATCGACCCCATGGGATCACCGACTGCCCCCGATCTGACCGAGGACACCCGCGGCGACATCACCTACGTCCGAACCGACACGAACCTGCCGCCGGTGGCGATCGTCGATCGCTCCCCGATCACCACCAAGCACAAGATCATCTTCGCGGCGGTGGCGGTGCTGGGCGCGCTCGCGTGGGCGATCATCGCCTTCTTCCGTGGCGAAACAGTGAACGCGGTCTGGTTCGTCATCGCAGCGGTGTGCACCTATGTCATCGGTTACCGCTTCTACGCCCGTCTCATCGAGATGAAGATCGTCATACCGCGCGACGATCACGCCACCCCCGCCGAGGTGTTCGAGAACGGCACCGACTACATGCCCACCGACCGGCGGGTGCTGTTCGGCCACCACTTCGCCGCCATCGCCGGCGCCGGTCCGCTGGTCGGTCCGGTGCTGGCCATGCAGATGGGTTATCTGCCGGGCACCATCTGGATCATCATCGGCGCGTTGGTCGCCGGGTGCGTGCAGGACTACCTGGTGCTGTCGATCTCGGTGCGCAGGCGGGGCAGGTCACTGGGACAGATGGCCAAGGACGAACTCGGCGTGGTGGGCGGCGCCGCGGCGATCGTCGGCGTGCTGGTCATCATGGTGATACTGCTGGCGGTCCTGGCGCTGGTCGTGGTGAATGCGCTGGCCGAGAGCCCGTGGGGCGTCTTCTCCATCGCCATGACCATCCCGATCGCCATCTTCATGGGCCTGTACCTGCGGTTCCTGCGGCCCGGCCGGGTATCTGAGGTATCGCTGATCGGTGTGGCACTGCTGCTGCTCGCGGTCGTGTCCGGCGGGTGGGTGGCCGAAACACAATGGGGCACCGACTGGTTCACCCTGTCCAAGGTGACGCTGTCGTGGTGCATCATCATCTACGGCCTGGCCGCCTCGGTGCTCCCGGTGTGGTTGCTGCTGGCCCCGCGCGACTACCTCTCGACATTCATGAAGGTCGGCACCATTGCCCTGCTCGCAGTGGGCATCCTGGTCGCCCGCCCGATCATGGAGGCACCGGCGATATCGTCATTCGCCACCAGCGGTACCGGACCCGTGTTCGCCGGTTCCCTGTTCCCGTTCCTGTTCATCACCATCGCCTGCGGCGCACTATCGGGCTTCCACGCGCTGATCTCCTCCGGCACCACGCCGAAGCTGCTGGAGAAGGAAAGCCAGATGCGCCTGATCGGCTACGGCGGCATGCTCACCGAGTCGTTCGTCGCGATCATGGCGCTCATCACCGCCGCAATCCTCAACCAGCACCTGTACTTCGTCATGAACGCGCCGGCCGCGTCTACCGGTGCCACCGCCCAAACCGCGGCCGATTACGTCAACGGACTCGGCTTGTCCGGGGCCGATATCACCGCCGAGGAGATCACCGGTGCCGCCCAGAGCGTCGGCGAAGAGTCGATCGTGTCGCGCACCGGCGGCGCCCCGACGCTGGCTTTCGGCATGTCCGAGGTGCTGCACCAGGTCTTCGGCGGACAGAGCCTCAAGGCGTTCTGGTACCACTTCGCGATCATGTTCGAGGCCCTGTTCATCCTCACCACCGTCGACGCCGGGACCCGGGTGGCCCGCTTCATGCTGTCGGATGCGCTGGGCAACCTCGGCGGGCCGCTCAAGAAGCTGCAGAACCCCAGTTGGCGGGTCGGCGCCTGGATCTGCAGTCTGGTCGTGGTGCTCGCCTGGGGCAGCATCCTGCTGATGGGTGTCACCGACCCACTCGGCGGCATCAACACGCTCTTCCCACTGTTCGGCATCGCCAACCAGTTGTTGGCGGCCATCGCGCTGACCGTCGTCACGGTGGTGATCATCAAGCGCGGACTGCTCAAATGGGCGTGGATACCCGGCATTCCGCTGGCCTGGGATCTCGTGGTGACCATGACGGCGTCCTGGCAGAAGATCTTCTCCGGCGACCCGAAGGTCGGCTACTGGACGCAGCATTTCCAGTACCGCGACGCCAAGGACGCCGGCAAGACGGCGTTCGGTGCCGCGAAGGACGCCGGTCAGATCGATGCCGTCATCCGCAACACGTTCATCCAGGGCACGCTCTCGATCGTCTTCGCGGTCCTGGTGATCATCGTGGTCGCCGCAGGCGTCGTCATGGCGCTCAGGTCGATCCGCGGCGCGGGTCGTCCGCTCACCGAGGACGACGCGGTGCCCTCCCGCATCTTCGCGCCGTCCGGACTCCTCGCCACCGATGCCGAGAAGGAGGTGCAGAAAGAATGGGACGAGCTCGCACCGTCGCACGCCAGATCGGTTGGTACTGGTCATCATTGATGGGCGATAATCACTACCGCCGCTACGTCGAGCATCTCGCGCTTCGGCATCCCGGGGCGCCGGTGCCGACCGAGCGGCAGTACTGGCGGATGCGGCATGCGGCCACCGAGTCCAATCCGCAGTCGCGCTGCTGCTGAGCACTGCGATCTGAGGAGTCCCGGCCGCGATGAGTGCGGCGCAGACTCCTCACATCACGACGACGCGGCTCGGTAGGCCTGCACGATCGGGGCCAGCTCATCCGGCGTCGCGCCGTGCATGATCACCGCATCGGCACCGTAGTCGAACTCCTTGCGGACCCGGTCGACGCACTGTTGGGCCGTTCCGGTCGCCGACGGCTCCAGCCACTCGTCCGGAATCAAGGTGGCGATGTGTTCGATCTGCTCGGCCGTCGCCTTGTGATCGATGCCGCCACCGATGGATTGCACCACGGTGTCCTCGCGAAAGCGCTGCAGCACAGCGGGATCCCAGCCGTTGGTGCTCACCAGCAGGTCTCCGTAGCCCTGCAGATAGGTAGCCAAACGCGCCACGGTCTTCTTGAGCCGCAGCTCTTCGGGCAGGTGATCGCCGACGGTCGCGAAACACGACCACACCCGTACGCTCGCCGGGTCTCGGCCGGCCCGCTCGGCGGCATCCTTGACCGTCTTGACTGCGCGCTGCAGCGTCTCCGGCGTGAAATACGTGTGCAGGATGACGTCGTCGAAGGCGCGCCCGCCCAACGCAAGGGTCTGCGGCCCGAAGGCGACGATGGCCAGCCTGATGTCCTCGCGGAAGTCCGCATCGAGGAACAGCAGTGGATACCGTCCGATCGGCCCGTCATGGTCGAAGATCAGCTCGCCGTGCCAGAGTCGGCGCATCACCGCGGCGAAGTCTTCCATCTGCGCGGTGGTCACCGCCGGCACCCCGAAGGCGCCGTACAGCGCGGCGATTCCCCTGCCCAGGCCCAAGGTGAACCGGCCGCCGGACAACCGGTGCATGGTCGTGGCCCACGATCCGGTGATCAGCGGATGCCTGGTGTTGTGATTGGTGGCGGCAGTGGCGATCTGCATCCGGCTCGTCACCGCCAACGCCGCGCCGGTCAACGACGACGCTTCCTTGACGTTCCAGCGCTCGGAGATGAAGCCGGTACCGAACCCCAGTTCCTCACCGCGCCGGGCCTCGTCGACCAGGGTGGCGGGACCTTCGCCACCGGCACCGGCCAGCAGGTAGTAGCCAAGTTCGTCCAATGACCTAGGCATATTCAGCCACACCCAACCACGTCACTTCCAACCGCGTCACACCCAACCTCCTTGTTGGTAAGCACAATCCCACACCTCGGTGATCGGTCGGCCGACAACGCCGAAGACACTCAGCCGCCCTCTGACTCCTTGGCGATGACGCCGCGTGCGATCAGGTGCTCGGTCAAGGGCGCCACACCGACGGTGAAATGTTCCGCGATCGCCCGCCGGGCAGCATCCGGATCACGGCGCTCCAGCGCGTCGATCAGCCGACGGTGGTCCCTGATGGACTGCGCCGGCCACCCCTCCAAGGTCGGGAACACCGATTCGGGCTGATACCGGGTGATACCGGACATGAACTGGGTGAGCTTCGGCGAGTCGGCGGCGACGTTGATCAGCCGGTGGTACTCGTGGTTGAGCCGCACGGCGCGGTCCGGGTCGGCGTCCCGGTAGGCACGTTCCAGGTTGTCCTGAATGGCCTTCAGTTCCGAAAGTTGTTCGGCACTGATGTTTTCGGCTGCCCGCGCCGCAAGTTCACCGCCGACGTAGGCCTGCACGTCGGCGACATCGGCGAGATCGCGGGCGGTGAACCTTACGACCATGAATCCGCGCCGTGGATGCTGGACAAGCAGCCCCTCGGCGCGCAGGTTCAACAGCGCTTCCCGCACCGGGGTGACGCTGATGCCGAGGTCGACGGCCAGCTGGTCCAGGCGCAGGTATTCACCGGCCGGGTAGGTGCCCTCGAAGATCCGTCTCCGTACCACCCGCGCGACATCGTCGGACAGCTGAGGCCGGGCGACGAACCCAGGTTCGTCAGAGCCGATACTCATCGAGCAGATTCTTGCTGATGATGGTCTTCTGGATTTCGCTGGTGCCCTCACCGATCAGCAGGAACGGAGCGTCGCGCATCAGCCGTTCGATCTCATACTCCTTGGAATAGCCGTAGCCGCCGTGGATCCGGAAGCTCTGCTGGGTCACTTCGGCGCAGAACTCGCTGGCCAGATACTTGGCCATGCCGGCGGCCACGTCGTTTCGCTCGCCCGAGTCCTTGAGCCGGGCGGCATTGACCATCATCAGATGCGCCGCCTCGACCTTGGTCGCCATCTCGGCGAGCTGGAAGGCGATGGCTTGGTGCCCCGCGATCGGTGTACCGAACGTCTCTCGTTGCTGGGCATAGCGTATCGCCAGCTCGAAGGCCCGGATCCCGACACCGCAGGCCCGCGCCGACACGTTCACTCGGCCGACTTCGATACCGTCCATCATCTGGACGAAACCGCGGCCCGGCGCCGCACCCAGCACATCATCGGCCGAAGCCCGGTAGCCGTCGAAGATCAGTTCGGTGGTGTCGATGCCCTTGTAGCCGAGTTTGTCGATCTTGCCAGGGATGGTCAGTCCGGGGATCACCTCTCCGAAGCCGGCCGGCTTCTCGATGAGGAAGGCCGTCAGGTTGCGGTGCGGCTTATCGGCTCCCTCGTCGGTTTTCACCAATGCGGCCACCAGCGTCGAGCTGCCGCCGTTGGTCAGCCACATCTTCTGCCCGGTGATCACGTAGTCGTCCCCGTCGCGCACACCCCTGGTGCGGATGGCGGCCACATCCGAACCGAGCTCGGGCTCGGACATGGAGAATGCCCCACGGACCTCTCCGGTCGCCATCCGCGGGAGATACCGCTGTTTCTGGGCTTCGGTACCGTGCTGGCGGATCATATAGGCGACGATGAAGTGTGTGTTGATGACGCCGGACACACTCATCCAGCCGCGGGCCAGTTCTTCCACGCACAGCGCGTAGGTCAGCAGCGACTCCCCCAGCCCGCCGTACTCCTCGGGGATCATCAGGCCGAACAGACCCATCTCCCGCATCTGGTCGACGATGTGCTGCGGATAGGTGTCCGCGTGCTCGAGTTCCTGCGCGTTCGGGATGATCTCCCTGTCCACGAATTGGCGCACGGTGGCGATGATCTCGGCCTGGACGTCGGTCAGTCCGGCGGTCTGAGCGAGCTTAGTCATGGGCGATCTCACTTCGCTTCTCACTGGTCATCAGGCGGTCCGTTCGAATACGGCGGCCAGGCCCTGACCGCCACCGATACACATGGTCTCCAGCCCGTAGCGGGCATCCCGTCGCTCGAGTTCGCGAGCCAGCGTTGCCAGCATCCGGCCGCCGGTAGCCCCCACCGGATGTCCCAGCGAGATCCCGGACCCGCGCACGTTGATGCGCTCGAAGTCGGCATGGCCGAACTCCCACTCGCGGGTGCAGGCCAGGGCCTGCGCAGCGAATGCCTCGTTGAGTTCGATCACGTCCATCTGTGCGAGCGACAGGCCGGCGCCGGCAAGGGCGCGGGCCGTCGCCGGCACGGGCCCTATCCCCATGATGTCCGGACCGACGCCTGCCACAGCCCAGGACACCATTCGCACAAGGGGTTTGAGTCCGAGGTCGGCGGCGCGTTCGGGTGTGGTGACGATGCACATGGACGCGGCGTCGTTCTGTCCGCTGGAGTTGCCCGCGGTGACGGTGGCATCCGGATCATTCTTGCCGAGCACGGGGCGTAGCGTGCTCAGCTTCTCCAGCGAGGTATCGGCGCGCGGGTGTTCGTCGACGGAGATCACTTTTTCGCCGGAGCGATCGGCAACCGTCACCGGGATGATCTCGTCGGCCAACACCCCGCTTTTTTGGGCGGCGACGGCGTTCTGGTGTGAGCGGACCGCGAGTTCGTCCTGCTCGATCCGCGAGATGCCGTAGCGGCGGCGCAGATTCTCGGCGGTCTCGAGCATGCCGCCGGGCACGGGATGAAACCTGCCGCCCGCGGTGGTCCGGCCGCGAGCCAGGCCGTCATGCACGGCGATACCGCCCCGGGACCCGCCCCAGCGCATATCCGTGGAATAGAAGGCCACGTTGCTCATCGACTCGGCGCCGCCGGCGATCACCAGATCGCTTCCGCCACTGCCGACTTGCAGTGCCGCCTGGATGACTGCCTGCAGCCCTGATCCGCAACGACGGTCGACCTGCATACCCGGCACGGTGGTGGGCAGACCGGAATCGAGGGCCACCACGCGACCGATCGCCGGGGCCTCGCTGGACGGATAGCAGTGCCCCAGCACGACATCGTCGATATCGTCGGGATCGATCCCCGTGCGTTCCAGCAGACCCTGCAGTGCGGCGACACCGAGATCTACCGCGGTCAGCGCCGCGAACATCCCGCCGTAGCGGCCGATCGGTGTGCGTACCGGCTCGCAGATGACGGTGTCGCGCACTAGATGTGCCGCCCGCCGGTCACTTCGAGCACCGTGCCGGTCATATAGGACGACAGATCCGAGGCCAGGAACAGTGCCACCGAGGCGACCTCACTCGGTTCGGCCGCACGGCCCATCGGGATCTCGGCGAGCTTCTGATCCCAGATCCGCTGCGGCATGGCCTCGGTCATCGCCGACCGGATGAGTCCGGGCTGGATGGCGTTGACCCGCACACCAAGATGGGCAACTTCCTTGGCGGCCGCCTTGGTCAAACCGACGATCCCGGCCTTTGCCGCCGAGTAGTTGGTCTGCCCCACCAGCCCGACCTTGCCTGAGATCGACGAGATGTTCACGATGGCACCGCTTTTCGCCTCACGCATGATGTTCGCGGCCAACCGGGTGCCGTTCCACGACCCCTTCAGATGTACCGAGATGACCTGATCGAACTGCTCCTCGGTCATCTTGCGCATGGTGGCGTCGCGGGTGATACCTGCGTTGTTGACCATGACGTCGAGGCTGCCGAAGGTGTCGACGGCCGCGCCGACGAGTGCGCCGACCTCGCCGGCGTCGGTGACATCGCACCGCACCGCCTTGGCCACCGAGCTACCACCCAGACGCTGCACCGCTGCCTCGGTGGCTTCCGGGTTCAGGTCGCCGAGCACCACCCGGGCGCCTTCGGACACGAACCGCTCGGCGATGGCGAATCCGATTCCCTGGGCACCACCGGTGATCACCGCGGTCCGGCCATCCAACAAAGCCATGAAACCACCCTCCTCAGGCACGAGCCTTCCAAAAACATAAAATATGATATTTGTGGGATCAAACCACATCCGGACGTACAGGAGGGCCCCAGATGGCCGAGAGCGTCACCACATCACCGTCACCAGAGACCGTCTCGGATGCCGACTTTGCCGATATCCTCGCGGCCACCAAGCAGTTCATCCGCACCCAGGTGGTGCCGAGGGAACTCGAAATCATGTCCACCGACCGCGTGCCTGATGACCTGCGGGACCAAGCCAAGAAGATGGGCCTGTTCGGGTATGCGATTCCCCAGGAGTGGGGCGGGTTGGGACTGAACCTTGTCCAGGACGTCGAGCTGGCTTTCGAGTTCGGCTACACCAGCCTGGCGTTGCGGTCGATGTTCGGCACCAACAACGGCATCGCCGGTCAGGTCCTGGTCGGCTTCGGCACCGACGAGCAGAAGACCCGATGGTTGGAGGGAATCGCCTCGGGCGCGGTGGTCGCGTCCTTCGCGCTCACCGAGCCAGGGGCCGGTTCGAACCCGGCCGGGTTGCGCACCAAGGCCGTTCGCGATGGTGACGGATGGGTGATCACCGGCCAGAAGCAGTACATCACCAACGCTCCGGACGCCGATCTGTTCATCGTCTTCGCCCGCACCCGACCCGCGGATGACGACGGTCCCGGTATCGCGGTCTTCCTGGTCCCCGCGGACGCAGCGGGCGTCACCGTCGGCGCCAAGGACTCCAAGATGGGCCAGGAGGGCGCCTGGACCGCCGATGTGAACTTCGACGAGGTGCGCGTCGGCAACGACACCCTCATCGGCGGTAGCGAAGACATCGGCTACCGGGCGGCGATGACCTCGCTGGCACGGGGGCGGGTACACATCGCCGCACTGGCCGTCGGCAGTGCGCAGCGCGCACTCGACGAGTCGGTCTCCTACGCCGCGACCGCCACCCAGGGCGGCACGCCGATCGGCAGCTTCCAACTGGTACAGGCGATGCTCGCCGATCAGCAGACCGGGGTGATGGCCGGTCGGGCGATGGTCCGTGAGGCCGCTCGCCTCTGGGTCACCGGCGAAGACCGCCGTATCGCACCGTCGTCGGCGAAGCTCTTCTGCACCGAGATGGCAGGCAAGGTCGCCGATCTCGCCGTCCAGATCCACGGCGGCAGCGGCTACATGCGCGATGTTCCCGTGGAGCGCATCTACCGCGAGGTTCGGTTACTGCGCCTCTACGAGGGCACCAGCGAGATCCAGCGGCTCATCATCGGCGGTGGGCTGGTCAAGAATGCCCAGCGCCAGATGACGAGTTGAGCCGTCCGCTAGGCGATGTAGCGGATGATGGACTCTGCGACGGCGGCCGGCTTCTCGGACCCCTCGATCTCCACGGTGATGGTGACCGTCGACTGAGCGGCACCCGCCAGCTCGGCCACATCGGTGATGACCGCGCGCGCCCGGATGCGCGCACCGACCTTGACCGGGGTGATGAACCGCACCTTGTTGTAGCCGTAGTTCACCGCCAGCGAGATGCCCTTCACACCGTAGAGGTGGTGCGAGAAGTAGGGCAGCAACGACAGCGTCAGCAGCCCGTGGGCGATGGTTCCACCGAACGGTCCACTCGCCGCACGTTCGGGTTCGACGTGGATCCACTGCCGGTCCTCGGTGGCTTCGGCAAATTGGTTCACGCGCGCCTGGTCGATCTCCAGCCAGTCGGTCGGCCCGAGCTCGGTGCCTGCCGCGCCCACCAGCTCGTCCAGACTCTCGAAAACCTTCATGCGCACTCCTCCAGTCGACAACGGTTGCCCCGTCATGCATAGCCTCCCGTTCGCGCCGCGTCGGCACCGGGTGGGCCCCTGCGACACCTGACGTTCACGTGCAAGAGCAGCGAATTGACCGAACGCCCCAACTTTCACCCGAGTCGTAGAAAACTCGGCGGGATGATGATCGAATTTGCCGCAACTGACGCTGGCGATAATTTTGCCAGAGTCAGACCCATTTCAATTATCGGCCGGTGAATTGCTGCGATCCGTGAATGGCGATTCTGGCAACTACTGTCAGTCCGTGACACTTATTTAAATCTGGCATTTGCGCAGGATATAGCGATACTTAACCCGACTATTTGAAATTATCCAGGGACCATACGCCCGCGTGGCAACCTCCCTGTACCGATCGGTGGGTCAAGTTTATGAGCGTGTCAATCGCCGAAGCCAGCGTTAGCGCACTCCCGGACAATGCGTCGGTTCAGTGGTGGGATCGCGATACCGAGTGCACCCTGGTGCTCGCGACGCCGGCGGCCGAACCCGAACTATGGGACGACTTCCTCGACGGCGCCCTGCGCAGTTATCGCAAACACGGGGTCGAACAGGCAATCGAGCCGAGCGCGGTGGCCGATCCCGCCACCACCTCGCTGTTCCTGACCGCGATCGACGATGCGGGTCGGGTGATCGGCGGCGTGCGCGCCCAGGGGCCCTACCGTCAAGCCGACGAATCGCACGCCCTCGTGGAGTGGGCCGGCCAGGACGCTTTGCCGAGGGTCCGCAAGATGATCGCCGACCGCATCCCGTTCGGCGTCGTCGAGATCAAGACCGCATGGACGGCCGACGACCGGCGGGGCGACCGCGAGCGCACTCGCCTGCTCACCCCGGCGCTGGCACGCATGCCATTGCACTCGACGCTGGTGCTTGGCGCTAAGTTCGCCATGGCCACCGCGGCGGCCCATGTCCTGGCGCGCTGGGAATCCTCGGGCGGTGTCGTTGCCACCCGCATCCCGGCCACGCCGTACCCCGACGAGAGATATGAGACGAAGATGATGTGGTGGGACTACGCGGAATTCACCCGCACCGCCGACCCGGACCAGATCCTCGCGATCCGCGCCGAGGCGCGGGCACTCGCCCCGATGCTCGAGGGCACCGACGCAGTCCCGGCGATGTTGACCGGCCTGTGACCGACACGCACGCCGCCATCGTTCTCGCCGAAGATCATCCCGAAGACGCAAAACTGTTGTGGCAGTTGCGCGCCCGGGCCGATATCGAATTCGTCGACAACATCGGCAGACAACACAACGCGCTGGCTTCCCTGACACCGCCCGTCGACGCCGACATGCTCGCCGAACCGCATCGATGGGTCTACTACCCGTGGCGACGGTCCGTGGTGGGCATGTTGGGTCCGCGCGCTTACCGACGATTGCGCCTGGATCGCAACCGAAACCTGATCACCGACTCCGAGCAGCACACCCTGGCAGCGCTGCGGATCGGCGTGATCGGTCTCAGCGTCGGACATGTGATCGCCCATACCCTTGCCGCACAGGGGATCTGCGGTGAGCTACACCTCGCGGACTTCGACGAGCTCGAAGCCGCGAACCTCAATCGGGTGCCCGCCACAGTCTTCGACGAAGGGGTCAACAAGGCCATCATCGCGGGCCGCCGCATCGCCGAACTGGATCCGTACGTGCGGGTACAGGTACACCCCGAGGCTGTCACCGCCGACACCATCGATGCCTTCCTCGACGGACTGGACATCATCGTCGAGGAATGTGACTCGCTGGACACCAAGGCGCTGGTCCGCGAAGCGGCCAGGCACAGGCGGATCCCGGTGTTGATGACCACCAGCGACCGCGGGCTGGTCGACGTCGAGCGCTTCGACATCGACCCCGATCGCCCGATCTTGCACGGAATGCTGGGCACGGTGAACACCACGGATCTGGCCGGGCTGAGCAGCACCGACAAGGTGCCATACGTGCTCGGCCTGCTGGACGCCAAGTCGCTGTCCCCGCGCATGGCGGCTTCCTTGTGCGAAGTCGGCGAAACACTGTCGACCTGGCCGCAATTGGCCGGTGAGGTGGTTCTCGGTGCAGCACTCATCGCCGAGTCCGTTCGCCGCATCGGCCTCGGCGAACCGTTGGCATCCGGACGGACGCGATTGGATGTCGCAGCCGCCCTTGACAATGTGACCGATCCGCTCCGCACACCGCGGTCCCCGCACGACGGCGGAGTCGAAGTCGAGCGCGAACAAACCGAATTCGGTTCGGTCCTGGACGCCATGGCCTACGCCGCGCATCGGGCACCCTCGGGCGGCAACTCCCAGCCATGGTCGATCGCGGTCCGCGAGGACAGCCTCGATCTACGCATCGACCCGGGACGCACCAGCCAGATGGATGTCGAATTCCGCGGTAGCGCAGTCGCACTCGGTGCCGCAGCGCTGAACGCCCGAATCGCGGCGGCGGCCCATGGGCACGGAACGCGACTGCTCACCGGCACCGGGGAGCACACACCGCTGAAGATCTCGGTCGAATTGGCGGGGACAGCCGATCCCGCACTCGCCGAGATGTATGAGCCGATGCTCGAACGCAGCACGAACCGCCATCTCGGGGTACCGGTCGCCTTCAGCGCCGACCTGCGGGAGGCGCTGCACGCGGCGGCGCTCGCCCACGGTGGTCGGTTGCGGCTGCTCACTGAGCGGGACGAAATTCGGGAATGTGCCGAGGTTCTCGCTGCTGCCGATCGAATTCGCTATCTGACCAGTCGACTCCATTCGGAAATGTTTGCTGAGATCTGGTCACCCGGCGATCCGGCGCCCGAGTACGGCATCGACGTGCGCACGCTGGAGTTGGCGCCATCCGATCTGGCGGTACTCGACGTCTTGCGCCGCTCGGACGTGATGGACGAATTGGCCCGGTGGGACGCGGGTTCGGCGCTGGGCAACAATACACGTGACCGGGTGGGCGGAGCGTCGGCCGTGGCCGTCATCACCACCGACGGCCATGACCTCGCCGACTACGCGAGGGCGGGGGCGGCGGTCGAAGCGGTGTGGATCACTGCCCAGACAGCGGGTTTGGCCACGCAACCGGTGTCGCCCGCCTTCCTCTACGCCCATACAGATCACGAATTGGCACAGTTGGCCCCGGCATATCCCGAACAACTCGGGCGCCTGCAATACACTCTCCGCAGGCTCACCGGAACCCCGCCGGAGGAAGCGCAGGCATTGGTCATGAAGATCACCAGTGCACCGCGCCCGTCCCTGCGGAGTCGCCGGAGCCCACTGCTCCACACAACGTCGCGCCCCGCGACACCACATCGAGAGGTCTAGGTGCCCCGCAGCCTCGAACTTGTCGTCACGGCGGCCGCGACGCGACTCAGCGCCGTCGACGCCGCGACCGCAGCGAGCGTGAGCCAGCAGGTACTTGCCGAACTGGTCACCTACTTCAATGTCGATTTCAGCTTCCTGCGCCACAACGACCATGCGATCCATGCAACCCGCTTGATCGCCGACTGGCCGCCGCGTCCGGCCGATCTCGATCCCGATCCGCTCGAACTGATCTATTTCGCCGACGCCGACCCGGTATTCGCGATGGCCGAGCACCTCAAGGAACCAACGGTGTTCCGACCCGAGGCCACCGACGACTATCAGCACACCATCGAGGCGGGACGGCAGATACCGACCACCTCGATGGCCTGCGTGCCGCTGTTGTCCGGCGACGTGACCACCGGGGTACTGGGCTTCGTCAAGGTCGGCGTCCGGGAGTGGAGCGCAGAGGAACTCAACGCCCTGGTGGCGATCGCCACCCTGTTCGCCCACGTCCAGGCGCGGGTGGAAGCCGAGGACCGCCTGCGGTTCCTGGCCGAGCATGACGACCTCACCGGACTGCACAACCGGCGCGCGCTGGTGGCCCAGTTGGATTCCCGGCTCACCGAAGGCGAGCCGGGGCCCGTCGCGGCCCTCTACGTCGACATCGACCGGCTCAAGGCGATCAACGACTACCTCGGACATACCGCGGGCGATTCCTTCATCCGCGTGATCGCCGATCGTCTCACCGAAGCCGTGGGGATCGGCGTGATCGCCCGCCTGGGAGGTGACGAGTTCGTGGTGGTGCCAGACTCCCCCACCACCATCGACAAGGCCGAAGCCCTGGCCCACCAGATCCAGGACGTTCTGTCCCAGCGGGTGCCCATCGACGGCGAGATGGTGACCCGGTCGGTGAGTATCGGTGTCGCAGTGGGCGTTCCGGGCCGGCACTCAACCTCCGACCTGATGCGCCGGGCAGATCAGGCGATGCTGACCGCAAAGAAGGCCGGCGGCAATGAGGTGACGGTGTACTCGGATGCGATCGCAGCGGAGAGCGAGTTCCGCAACGATATCGAATTGCACCTGCAGAACGTCATCGAGACCGGCGCCCTGTTCCTGCGATTCCTACCCGAGATCGACATGCGCACCGGCAAGGTGCTCGCCACCGAGGCCCTGGTCCGCTGGCAGCATCCCACCCGTGGCCTGCTGTCGCCCGACGCCTTCATCGGGGTTGCCGAATCCATCAACCTGGCCGGTGAACTGGGTCGGTGGGTCATGCGCACCGCCTGTGCGGAGTTCGCCCGCTGGCAGGCTGCCGGCGTCGGACACGATATCGTCCTGCGGGTCAACGTGTCACCGGTGCAACTGGTGGCCGACGGTTTCGTCGAGTCGGTCGCGGCAATACTCGACGAGTACGCCATCGACCCCGGATCGGTCTGCCTGGAAATCACCGAGAGCGTCGTTGTCCAGGACATCGACACCACACGCATCACCCTCGCCGGTCTCCACAAGGTGGGCGTGCAGGTCGCCATCGACGATTTCGGCACCGGGTACAGCGTGCTGTCGCTGCTGAAATCCCTTCCGGTGGAGGCATTGAAGATCGACAAGAGCTTCGTTCGTGACTTGGGATCCAGCCCGGGGGATCTGGCCATCGTGCGCGCGATCGTCGCGCTGGCCGAGGCGTTCGGACTGCAACTGGTCGCCGAGGGTGTGGAAACCGAGGCCGCCGCCGTGACGCTGTTACGCCATGGTTGCCATCGCGCTCAAGGCTTTCTGCTCTCTCGCCCCATCCCCGGTGAGGAGATGGAGGCGCTGCTGCGCAGGGGCCACGTCCCGGTGGATTTCACCCCGGGACTTCGACCCTGACGGGCCGCCACCCGCTCATGTCGCGGGCGGTGGCTCGACCTCGCGCAGCACCTCCAGCCTGCCGAAACGGCCCGCTCGCCTACCGACGAGACCGATCCGGTCGCCGGCGTCGAGGCGCTGCTCGGCCGGCACAGCCTGGGTGCCCGTGATCGCCACGCCGATCCGGGCACGCACCGCCCAGGCGCCCTCCGGGGTATCGAGAACGACACCGTCGACCCAACCATCCTCACCGAACACCAGGCGTTGCAACGTGCACTCCTCGGAGATCTCGATCCCCCGGTCGTCGGCCATCTCGTCGAGAAAATCACCGAGAGTTCGCCCCGGCGTGGCCACCTCACCCAGTACGGCAACATCGACGGCCGTTCCGTCGGTGCTGCGCATCGGCACGGTCGGCCAGTAGTCCACTCTGGTGAACAGCACGCCGAAGGGCGACCCCAGACAGGTTGCCGCCCAATCCCACAACCGGGAACCCACGAACGTGTCGATCGGGCGACGACGGTTCGGCTCGGCGCGTTCGACGCGGTACACCTCGCTCGTCGCCAAGTCGGGCGCATCGGCGGTCGGCAGTTCGGCGCTCAGCGCGTCGAAGTAATCGGCGGTCGCCGGGTCGTCGAGTCGAGGCAGCCAACCGTGGACATCGTCGGCATGGCCGCTCTGGACCGCCGAGGCGGGCCGGGCCACCACGATCTCGAGGTCGCCGGCGGCCGCGACGATAGCGCATGCCAGACCTGCCGGTCCGGCACCGACGGCGACGACGTCAGCCTCGTAATCCCAATCATGGCTATCACCATTGCCATAGCTGAACTCGTCGTGGGAGTCGGCACCATTGCCGTGCGATTCGCGGCCGGTCATGCCTCTCCAACCGCATTCACGTCGCCGATATACCCCGCCATGTGACGCGGAAACGGATGTGCCGCGTTCCGCGCGGGGGTACGGGGGAGTTTGCCAGCGCGGACCGCGGGAACGTCTTGACGATAGCATTCGGCATATCGGCCCCGTCGCCGGCCGGTCGCCTCGGTCGCCATCGGGGGCTGCAGACAGATCATTCGCACGAGCCACCCTATGTCGCCGTGGCGGCAGAACAACCATGGCCGGGGTTTCCCAACACCATGTCGGGCTGCTAGTTATATAGCTAGGTTAGATAGCCGAACACTAGGAGAGCCCGTGGACCTGAGCTGGTCAGAGGCGGACACCGCGTTCCGCGATGAGGTCCGTCAGTTCATGGCGGAGAAGATGACACCGGAGATCTCCCGGGCCGGCCGGCTGATGACCAGCGTCTACAGCGATCACGAGGCCAGCCTGGCGTGGCAGGCCATCCTGCACGAACGTGGCTGGGCGGCGCCGGCGTGGCCGGTGGAGTATGGCGGCTGTGACTGGAGCCTGACCCAGCACTACATCTTCAGCCGCGAATCCCAACTCGCCGGCGCGCCGTCGCTGTCACCGATGGGCATCCGGATGGTCGCCCACGCGATCGTGAAATTCGGCACACCCGAACAGAGAGAGTTCTTCCTACCGCGCATCCTCACCGCCGAGGTCTTTTTCTGTCAGGGCTACTCCGAGCCCGAGTCCGGTTCCGACCTCGCCTCGTTGAGCATGGCCGCCACCGATGATGGCGATCACCTGGTCTGCACCGGCAGCAAGATCTGGACCACCCACGCCACCGAGGCGAACTGGATGTTCGCGCTGGTGAGGACCTCTCGCACGGGCAAGAAACAGCACGGCATCACCTTCGTCCTTGTCGATATGACCACCCCTGGTATCGAGGTGCGCCCGCTGGTCATGACCTCCGGCGAAGAAGTCCAGAGCCAGGTGTTCTTCGACGCGGTCCGCATTCCGAAGGCCAACATCCTCGGCAACATCGACGAGGGCTGGACCGTGGCCAAGTACCTGCTCGAATTCGAGCGCGGCGGCGGCGCCACGGCGCCGGCGCTCCAGGTGATGGCCGAGGACATCGCACAGGTCGCGGCGAGGCAACCAGGCCCCGGCGGCGGTGTCCTCATCGACGACCCCGCCTTTGCCAGGAAACTCGCCGACGCGCGCATCCGCACCGAGGTGCTGGAGATTCTCGAATACCGCGTCCTGGCAGCACTTGCCGGCGGAGGGAATCCCGGTGCGGCCTCCTCGATGCTGAAGGTGATCTCCACCGAACTGAGCCAGACGCTGACCGAACTCGCATTGGAGGCGGCCGGACCGTGCGGTCGGGTCTACCAACCGCACGCGACGTGCCCGGGCGGGCCGATCGCCGATTTCGAACCTCCGGCCGACGGCTACGTGTCAGGTGAACCGTGGCAGGCCGTTGCACCGCTTCGTTACTTCAACGACCGAGCCGGCTCGATCTACGCGGGCAGCAACGAGATTCAGCGAAACATCCTCGCCAAAGCAGAGTTGGGACTCTAGATGGACTTCACCCTGACCGACGAACAGGACCTGCTACGCGACGGGCTGAACAAGTTTCTCTCATCGCGTTACAGTCTCGAATCCAGCCGCGCGGCAGCAAAACTCGGGCCGGGTTGGCAGCCCGCCATCTGGCGGACGTTCGCCGACGAACTGGGCATCCTCGGTGCGGCGCTGCCCGAGCGGGTCGGCGGGATCAGCGGCGGGCCGGTCGAGGTGATGGTGATCGCCGAAGAGCTGGGCCGGGCGCTGGTCATCGAGCCCTACGTCGACACCGTGGTGGTCGCCGGCGGCCTGCTCCAGCGTGCCGGAGGCGATATCGCCGATGCACTACTGGAGCGGATCGCGGGCGGCGAGGCCATCGTGTCGCTGGCCACCGCCGAAACGTCATCCGGGGATCGCTGGCAGGACGCGTCCACCACCGCCGTCGCCGACGATGCGGGCTGGGTGCTCGACGGCGCCAAGATCGCGGTGCCCAACGCTCCGCTGGCCACACATCTGCTGGTGACGGCCACCACGTCAGCGGGGCTGTCGCTGTTCCTCGTCGACCTGGCCGGCCAACCCGCCGGCCTGAGCATGCACGGTTATCGCACCATCGACGACCGCCGAGCGGCTGATATCGAACTCGTCGGCGTCCCGGCGATCATGCTCGGCACCGACGGTCAGGCCTGGGACTCGCTGGCACGCGCGCGGGACGAGGGTGCCGCGGCGGTGGCCGCGGAGACCGTGGGTTGCATGCGAAAGGTGTTGGCCGACACCGTCGAGTACTGCAAACAACGTCACCAGTTCGGCACGCCGATCGGCAGCTTCCAGGTGCTGCAGCACCGGATGGTGGACATGCACATGGAGGTGGAGCAGTCGGTGGCCGCGGTGTACCTCGCCGTACTCAACCTCGACGCCGACGCCGAAAAGCGGGCGAGAGCGGTATCGGCGGCGAAGGCGACCGTCGGCCGGGCGGCCCGGTTTGTCGGCCAGAACGCGGTGCAACTACACGGTGGGATGGGGATGACCGAGGAGTTGGCTATCGGCCATTACTTCAAGCGGTTGACGGCCATGCAGTACGAGTTCGGTTCCGCCGACAGCCACACCATGCGATACGCAGAGCTCACTCGCCCCTGAGAACTTCTCTCAGATCTTTGCTGCCATCGCCGCTTGACGATAGGTACGCTGATCTTGTCATGGAGATCTCAGCGCTCACCGTTGCTGCCTACCTGGTGGTGGGCGTGGCGAGTGGCGCCTGGTTCTGGCGCATCATCCGACTCAGTGGACACCGGGTCAACCTCGCGTTGGTCGTGGTGAGCGCCGTGTTCGGCGGGCTCTGGCCGGTCATGATGCCCGGAGTGACGCTCTATAGGTTCGCGCTCGGGCGGCCCGGCAGGCGGCCCCGCGACGTACCCGCGGCCGCGCAGGGCTGAGCCCAACCCGCCAGCACTGGACAGTTGTCTGGCCGGCGCCCGCAAGGAGAACCCGACCGTGCGCACCGGGCATGGTCGACGCCGATAATCCCTTGTCGAAGCTCCACATTGCGATCCATTCGGCGCAGCTCTATCTTGGACACATGTCCAGCGCAGCGGCGGCTGATGTCACCTACCTGTGGGACCAGGCGTCCCGGCGCAAGCGCACCCACCGTCGGGTGTTCGGCGCCGCGACGGCGATCCTGGACGCCCGTGCCGAACTGTCGCTGACCGAGCTTGCCGCACGGGCACGGATCACGCCGGCCGACGTCTCGGCCCACTTCCCGACCGTCGATACCGTCTTCGCCGAGCTGTACCTGACCCGCCTGCACGATCTGGCCCTGGTCATCGACCCGACCGCACCGATGCGCGCCAGGGTCGGCGATCAACTGCGTGCGATCACACTGGTGATGGCCGATGAGCCGCTGCTCGCGGCGGCATGCGCCAGGGCACTGCTGTGTGAGGACGACGACGCGGTCGCCGGGGTGCGCGCACGGGTGGCCGCCGAGGTGCACCGCCGCAGCGCTGCCGCGCTCGGGGTCGGAGCGTGGCCGGAAGTACTCGAAACCGTGGAGACGTTGTTCTGGGGCGCCCTGCTGCAGGTACGCGCCGGAGTCATGACCTACCACGACATGGCCGACCGGCTGGACACCATGCTCGCACTGGTCTTGCCCGATATCGATTGAGCACCGCGTAACGTCACCGGCGATGAGCATAGATCTGATCCACGAGCTGGTGTCGGCCGCGGCCGCGAAGGCTCCGGACCGCGCCGCCGTCATCGGTGCCGACGGTGAATCGATCAGCTTCGCGCAGTTCGACTCTCAGGTTCGTCGGCTCGCATCCTGGGTGGCCGCGCACAGCGCGCCCGGGGATCGCATCGCGGTCGTCGCCGACAACAGTCCCGACTATGCCCGGCTCTACTACGCCGTCCCGCGTAGCGGCCGCATCCTCACCATGATCAACCAACGCCTCAGCCCCGCAGAGCAGCTCACCGCGCTCGGCTCGGCCGAGCCGACCCTGGTGCTCGGTGACCGCGGCTACCTGGATGCGCTCCCCCATTCCTCGGTACCTTTCGGCGATGTCGACTGGAAACGGTTTCCCGCCGATGTGTGCGCCGATGCCCCAGCGCCCGACGATCCGGCCTGGCTGCTGTTCACCAGCGGTTCGACCGGCACTCCCAAGGGGGTGCTGCACACCCACCGGTCGATCACCACAGCGGTGCGCGGCACGGCGGCGGGCCGGGCGGTGCCCTCCGGTGGGGTCTATCTGCTGCCGTTCCCGATGTGTCACATCGCCGGCTACAACATGCTGGTCCACCATTCCCGCGCCTCGACGGTGCTGCCGGTGGCGGCTTTTCGGCCCGATACCTTCGTTTCCACGGTGCACGCGCACGGTGTCACGTCGTGTTCGTTGGCCCCGACCATGTTGCACAGCCTGTTGGCCCATCTCGAGCAGACCGGGCAGACTCTGCCGACCCTGCGCGATATCAGCTATGGCTCGGCGGCCATCCCGGCCGATCTGCTGCGCCGCGCCGTGGACACGTTGGGAGTGGGATTCCACCAGGGCTACGGCATGACCGAAACCGGCGGCAACGTCACATTTCTGGGACCGGACGACCATCGCAGCGCGGACCCGGCAATCCTGCGCAGTGCCGGCCGACCACACGCCGAGGTCGAGGTCCGGATCGCGGCGAACGGTGAAATCCTGGTCCGCGGGGCACAGGTGGCCGCACGGTACTGGCCGGACAGCCCGGTTACCGTCGACGGCTGGTTGCCCACCGGTGATATCGGCATCCGCGACGAGCACGGCAGGCTGGTGGTCACCGACCGGCTCAAGGACGTCATCATCACCGGTGGTGAGAACGTCTCCTCCCGAGAGGTCGAGGACGTGCTGTCACTGCATCCGTGCGTGGGGCAGGTCGCGGTCGTCGGCGTCCCGGATCCCTACTGGGGCGAGGCGATCTGCGCCGTCGTCGTGGCGGTGACACCGGTGCGCGCCGAAGAGCTGATCACCCATGTGCGCGCCCGACTCGCTGCGTTCAAACGTCCAAGGCATGTGCTCTTCGTCGACCGGTTGCCGTTGACCAGCAACGGCAAGGTGGCCAAGGAGGCCGTGCGCCATCAGGCCCGCGCGGCGGTGTGATCAGGCGCGGTTCAGGCCGGCGCGCTCGACGCTGAGCAGACTCTCGGTGTGGTGCTCGGCGTGGTAAGCCGCGCCGCCACCGTTGAGTCCGAACAGCCGCTTGCTCCACAACAACCACACCACTGCCACGATGTTGATCAGCACCGCAAGCACCCGGAGTGCGGTCACCTTCTCGGTCAGCTCGTAGATCTCCAAAGGCAAGAAGGCACTGGTGGCAATGACGGCGAAATACTCGCCCCACCGTTTCATCGACCACAGCCCGACGGCCTCGATCAGTTCGATGAGGGCGTAGCCGATCAGGCCGATGCCGACCCACAGCAGGGTGGTCTCCGACAGCGTGAAGGCCTCCCCGATGTGCTGCACGATCTTCGAGTCCTCGATGTTCCAACCGATCTGATCGCTGAGCGGCTTGATCAACGGCAACTCGGCCTCGAACTTCTGCTGGTACTCGGCGCGGGCGCCGCGCAGCTTGAACACCGCCACCGCACCCAGCAGGACGATCAGCGCCCGGATGACCCGTTCGACGGCCAGCACCCGCATCAGGGTGCGGTCGCGCAGCAACCGGCCGCGCGGTACCTCGGGGGCGGTATCGGCGGGACCGCGCCCGCGCGGCGGACCCACGACGAACGTTTCGCAGCGCAGGCAGCGCCACGCCTCCCCGACCGGGGTGTCCACCCGCAGCCGGTCGCGCAACTCGGGCTCGTCGGGGGCGAAGGTCGCGTGCCCGTGCAGACCGCACGACCGCAGCGCGAAATCGATCCGCATCGCATCCTCCCGGCGCCGGCCCGCCATCTCGGCGCGCATCCTCGTACCGTCAGCGTACGAGAACGCCTATGGCGCAGACCACGCCGGTCAGTGCCGGCGTGGTCGGCTCAGTTTCCCTCGGATGCCGTGTGGTGGGCGGTCCAGGCGCGCCACAGCTGAGCGTAACTGCCCTGTGCCGCCACGAGTTCGTCGTGCGTGCCCTCCTCGATGATCGCGCCGTGCGCCATCACGATGATCCGGTCGGCGGTGGCCGCCTGGGTCAACCGGTGCGCCACGATGAGGGTGGTGCGCCCGGCGGTGACGGCGGCCGCGGCCCGTTCCAGGTCGCGCGCACCGAGGCTGCCCGCCTCGGCGGTCGCCTCGTCGAGGATCGCCACGGCCGGATCGAGCAACAGCAACCGCGCCAGGGCAACCTGCTGGGCCTGGGCGGCGGTGAGCTCGTGGCCGCCCTCACCCACGATGGTGTGCACACCGTCGCTGAGTGTGGCGACCCATTGTTCTGCTCCGACGGTGTGCAGCGCCGCCGCGATCTCGTCGTCGGAGGCATCCGGTTTGGCGAGCCGCAGATCCTCGGCGAGCGCCCCGGCGAACACGTGGACGTCCTGGCTGATGATGGCGACATGCCGACGACGCTGCTCGGCGGTCATGTCGTCCAGCAACACACCGCCGATCCGGACCTGGCCGCGCTGCGGGTGCAGGACCCCGGCCGCAATACCGGCCACGGTCGATTTGCCGGCACCGGTCGAACCGACAAGTGCCACCCGTTGCCCGGGGTCCAGCCGGATGCTGACATCGCGCAGGACGGGATGATCTCCGTCATAGCTGAATTCGAGGTTGGTCAGCTCCAGCGAGGTGTCGCGTGGTGGCACCTCGGTCCCGCTGACGGCAGGCGGTTGTGGAATGCTCACCAGACCGACCAGCCTGGCCAGACTGGCACCGGCGGACTGCGCCTCGTCGGCGGTGAACAGCAGCATGCTGATCGGGTTGAAGAGTCGATGGAACAACAGCGCCGCGGCGGTGGTCTGGCCGACGGTGACGGCGCCGTCGGAGACCAACCAGAAGCCGGTCACCAAAATGACGGAAAGTCCGATGAATTCGGAGCCGTTGACCCGCCCGACGAACCGGGTGAAGAACGTGAACACCCCGATGGAGATGTCCCGCACCCGCGCCGAGGCATCCTCGATATCACGCTGGTGAGACGCGTGCGAATGGTAGGCGTGCACGGTGGGCGCGCCCAGCATGCTTTCCATCAGCACCTGCGACCGCTCTGCGATGACGCGCCGTTCCTCGGCGTACCGCGGCGCCGACCGCGGCAGATACCACCGCAATGCCAACAGGTAGAACGGAATCGAGACGGCGCCGGCGATGGCCAGTCGCCAATCCACGCCGAGCATCGACGCCAGCGTCAACGCCGTCAGCATCAGCGCCGAGAACATCGTCGGGATGACCTCGTTGACGGCCTTGGCGATGGTCGCGACGTCGGTGCTGACCCGCGACAGCAGATCTCCGCGTCCTACCCGCTCCACCGTGGTCGTCGGCAGGGCGAGGGCGCGGTCCACACCCGCCTCACGCAGATCGGCCAGCATCACCGAACCGAGCCGGGCGATCAGATAATTCGACGCACCCGTGGCCGCGCCGCCCACCAGTGCCGCGGCGACCAGCGCGGCCGCGATGGTCACGATGACCGAGGACGGTGAACCGTCGATGATCCGGTCGACGAGAGCGCCGAGCACGTACACCGGCAAGACCGCGGCCCCCGCGGCGAGGATTCCGACCAACACCGTGCCCACGAGTACCCCTGGGCGACCGCGGAGTTCGTGGCGCAACCATCGCCACGTCGCGCGACCGCTTGCGACGGGCAGAATATCGGCGCTCATCGCAACACCGCCGATCGATACTCCGGACGAAGCATCAGATCCTCGTGGGTGCCCTCGAGCGTCACCCGGCCGTCGTCGACGAGCACGACGCGGTCGGACACCGCCAACAGGGCCGGACTGCACGTCACGATGACGGTGGCGAAGCCTTCTGCGTCCGGTCCGTGGCGCAGGCCCGCGATCCCTTGTGCCACCGCATCTTCGGTGACCGCGTCCACCGCCGTCGTGGGTTCATGTAGCACGAGCACCGGCGCTGCCCGCAGCAAGGCGCGCGCCAGCGTCAGCCGCTGGCGCTGACCACCCGAAAGACTGGAGCCGCGTTCGGTCACGATGTGGTCGAGGCCGTCGGGGTGGGCATCGATGACATCCACCGCATTCGACGCGTGCAGCGCACCGGCGAGGACATCCGGATCTCGCCCAGCACCGAGATTACTGCGCACCGAACCGGTGAACAGGTCGGTCCGGTGTGGTTCGACCAGCAGGGCGCGGCGCGCCTCGTCGAGACCGAGATCTTCCAGAGGCACACCAGCGACCCGGATCTGGCCGGTGTACTCCTCGCGTGCGACACGGCCGGACAGCACGCCGACCAGAGCCTCCGCGTCACTCGACCTGGTCGTGACCACCCCGACGAACTGTCCCGGTGCCACCGTCAAGCTGATATCCCTGAGCCCGCCGTACCCGACCCGGTCGAGCGCGATGCCGTGCGGTGCAGCTCCATCGAGGGTCGTTGCACCGGGTGTCAATGCGAACGTGGCGTCCTCGATCCAGCCGACACGTTCAGCCGAGGCGCGCGCCTCGGCGATCCAGCTCGGGGCCTCGGCCATCGTGCCGAATGGTTCGAGCAGGAATTGGGCGAGTCCGATCACGGTGATGAGCTGTCCGACGGTGATGCTCCCCCGCAGCGCCAGCCAGCCGGCCAGCACCGCGATCCCGACCGCCAACAGTGAGCTCAGCACGCTGGAGAAGCCGAGATACACACCCTGGGCGCGCGCCGCTCTGATGCTGGCGCGCAGGGCATCCCGGCTGACGGTGCGGTAGCGCGCGGCAGCGGCGTGTTCGGCACCGATACCGCGCAGCGGCCGCAGACCGGCAACCAGATCGGCCGACATCGCGGTGGCCTCACCGGCGGCCTCCTGTTGTTCGGCGACTCGCCGGGTGATCACCGGTCCGCCGAACTGCAACGCGAACAGGATCACCGGTGTGCCGATCAACACCGCGAGACCGAGCGGCACGTCGATGGTCAGCAGCACCGTGGCACACACCACGATGGCGGTGATGGCACCGGCGATCCGCGGGATGTAGTCCAGCAGGTAGGACACGTTGTCGGCGTCGGTGCTGGCGATCGACAGGAGTTCACCGGAGCGCTGCGAGGTCCGCAGGCGCCGTGGGTCCAGGATCCTGGCCGCCAGGTCGATGCGCAGCTGGTGTCCCTCAGTGGCGATCGCGCGCATCAGGTGTCGAGCACCGAAGCGGTAGCACGAGGTCAGCACGGCGAACAGCGCCGCCAGGACACCGATCCAGATGACCAACTGCGTGGCGTCGCCGGGTTTGACGGCGCGATCGACGAGCACACCGATGAGTACCGGAACCATTGCCTCGCAGAGCTGATGGCCGCAGATCAGCAATGACCCGCTGGTCAGCCTGCGCGCGTTACGGGTGACGGTGCGCCACAGGATGGCGGCCCCGGTCCGGGTCCGCCCGCCACCGTCTCCGGGGGTGACATCGGAGCTCGAGTCGTCCAACGGATTGCCCGACAATGAAACTCCTATGCGCCTGCATCGTTTCCGGAGCGCCTGCCGCGTGCCCGGTCGAACGTCCCGACACTAGCAAAGCTGCACAGCAGCAACGCAACCCATATATCTGACCGATCCGCGCAGGTCACCTCAGTGGCCGACCGCCAGTTCGGGGGTCCGCTCGGCCAGTCCGACATGCTCGGCGATGGAGCTCACGATCTCACCGCTGCGTACCGCGATGTTGGACAGCAGCGACGAACTGAGGCCGTGCGTATGTTCGGTACCGCCCTGCAGGTAGATGGCGCCGGATATCTGCCTGCTGACCTCGAGTCGGTAATCGCGGGTCAGCTCGGGTCGATCGGGCCCGAATCGCGCGAGATCGTACAGCTCACCGAGCATGTCGGGAAGCGGCATCGGGATGAAGCCGGTGGCGTAGACCACGGCATCGCAGTCCAACACATCGACCGAGCGGGTCGGCAGATGCTCGATCGTCACCTGCACACCGCTGTCACTTTCGACGGCTTGTCGCACCTCCGACGCGCCGCGGAAGAACAGTCGTCGACGACCGGCGACGCGCTCGGCATACTCCTTGGTGTACAGGTCCTCGATCAGAGGCAGATCCACGCAGGAGTAGTTGGTCGACCGGTGATAGTCGATCAGGCGTTGCCGCACAGATGTTTCCGCGGCGTAGAAGTCGTCCACCGCGGCGGGATCGAAGATCCGGTTGGCGTAGGGACTGTCGTCGGCCGGACTGTATCCGTACTTGGCGAAGACCCCGTGAACCTCCGCGTCGGGATACGTGGAGTGCAGGTAGTCGGTGACTTCCGCGGCGCTCTGACCCGCACCCACCACGACGAATCGATCGTGGGCGGTCGACGGGACATCCTTGATCTTGGTCAGCAATTCGTGGTTGTGGAACTGGCGCGCGGTTTCGGTGACACCGCGCGGCAGATGCGGCTTCAGGCCGCCCGCCAGCACGACCGTCCTGGCCAGCAGGGTTTCCCGACGCGACGTCTCGACATGCTCGACATCGATTGCCAGACAGTGTCCCTCATCGCGCACGGCGAGCGCCCTGGTGCCGTAGCGCACCGTTGCCGCCACCCGTTCGGCGGCCCACTCCAGATAATCGTGGAACTCCAAGCGCGTCGGGAAGAAGGTCTGGTGGTTGATGAAGTCGTTGAGACGCCCGCGATCGGTCACATAGCTCAGGAACGTGTATCGGCTCTGCACGTTGCGTTGACTGGCGAGATCCTTGAGGAAGGAGATCTGCATGGTAGTGCCGGGGATGAGCATCCCGGTGTGCCAACCGAATCGGGGCTTCGCCTCGACGAACTCGGCAGTGATCCGCCCGGCTGCGGGCCGTTGTTCGTTGAACTCCTCGATCGCGATGGCCAGGCCCAGGTTGGACGGGCCGAAGCCCACGCCGACGACATCGAGAACCCGCCGGCCACCGTTGGCGCTGGTGCCGTTCACGGCGGTGCTGGACATCAGGCTCCCGTGAGCTGGTCGACAGCCCCGGGCACCGGCTCGGACGGATCGCTGCCCAGCGCGACGATCCGGTTGTCGCCGTCGACGTGGACAACCCGCGGAATGTGTTCGCCGAGCTCGCTTTCCTCGACCGTGCGGTAGGTGAGAATGATCACGAGATCACCCGGGTGCACCAGATGTGCTGCGGCACCGTTGATTCCGATGACGCCCGAGCCGGCCGCGCCGGTTATCGCATAGGTGGTCAGGCGCGCTCCGTTGGTGATATCGACGACGTCGACCTGCTCGCCGTCCAGGATGTCCGCCGCCCGCATGAGATCCTGGTCGATGGTGATCGAACCGACGTAGTGCAGGTCAGCTTGGGTGACAGTGGCGCGATGCACCTTGCCCCCCAACATGGTTCGGAACACAAGTCCCTCCATCACTTATTGAGTTCGACTCCCCGCAGACCTACGGATCTGCGTTCAAGCGTAGGTTAACCTACCCTTATATCGGTCACAACGCTACATGCCGCCCATGGCACCGGCGGCCTCGCCACCGCCCGCAACCGGTACTTTTCGGTACCACCTGCTCACGCACCCTCACCAGCGCTTCGGCGAATATTCGCCCGCGTCAGTAAAGGCTCGGATTCAGGCGACCTGCACCACGTGCGCGGCGGAATCGCCGATCCGAGCCTGGGCATCGCCGATCATCGTGTGAAGTAACGCCTTCTGCTCTCGATCACCCCGGGCGGCATCGGCATCGGCCAGCGCGGGCCGCACCAGCACCCGCAGGCTGCGCAGCATATTGACCGGTAGACGCAACGCCGGGTACCACGGCAGCACATGGGCCGGCAGGCCCAGCGCGCGCATGGCCCGCGGTCCCAGGAAGGCGCTCGTCACCGACAGGTGCTGCGCCCGGGCCACCCTACGGCGGATACCGCTGAGATTCTCGTAGTGCCACCCCATCGGATCCTGGGCCATCGGCACCGCCAGCGCCCTGGTGGACTCGTCGGGTTGCGCCAGCGCCGTCAACGTGTGGAACAGCACCCGGATGCCATCGCGGTAATCGCACGGCAACCATTCGTCGTCGACCCCGATGAGCCATCCGACGTAGCGGGTCAGGTGTGCGATGCCGGCATAGTCGCCCGGGGACAACAGCAGGCCCATACCGATTCCGCCCGCAGAGGGCGCGATCAGGGCGCCGACCAATGTCGCCGCCATATCGGTCTGGTTGATGGGCAGACCCCATTCCGCGCCGCGCCAGTCGGGCATGGCCGCCACGTGGCGCCGCACCATCGCATGGATCAGACGAACCCGCAGGGTCGATCGGTAGCCGACACCGCCGGGGTCCATACCGTTTTCGGAGATGACGTCCATCGCCCACTGCATCGTCTCGGCGAATCGCTTGTTCGACCCCTTCTCAAGGGCGCCCGTGCGCACCAGGGTCTTGTTGAACCCGGAGAACTGGTATCCACCCAGCAGTGAGACATCACGCGCGATATACATGCCGTCGGCACCGCCGCGGCGCATGGCCCGTTCGCCGCGCCGGATCAGCTTCCAGTCGACCCAATCGGGCACCGTCTCCACAATGTCGAAGAACTCGCGCAGCGGCGCCGGCGCGTCCGGGACCCCGGCGATCCCCTGGGCCAGCGCGCGCTCGAACAGCGGCCGCGTTTCCGCCATACCGGCTTGCAGCATCCACTCGACCAGTCGGTCGGCGGCCTCGTCACCGACGGTCAGCCGCTCACCCAGCCTGCGCCACTGGTCGTGATCGGGTTGGTCGAGTCCGAGGAGGCCGGCAAGCAGTCGGATAGCGCCAGGTACCGCACCCGGACGGTGCGGGTGTCGCGTCGGCACGCTCATCTCGGCTCCGTTCTACACACTTTGGATTACATGCGTCGTCCGAATTTAGGGCGCGGGTAGGGTGCTGTCAATGAACCGCGCGAAGGTGGAGCGGGATTACGGCGGGATCAGCGCAACCGACCGTCGCGCCGATCGCAGACGCCGCCTGCTCGCCGCGGGCCGCCAACTCTGGGGCGAATCCGGGGTGGCGGAAGTCACCGTCCGCGGCGTGTGCGCCCAGGCCGGGCTGATCACCCGGTACTTCTATGAGCAGTTCGACAACCGCGAGGCATTGATCTTCGCGGTGGCCGATGATGTGCGCGATCAACTGTTGGCCGCGATGGTCGCGGCGGGTGTGGGCGATCCCGGCACGCTGGCCGACAAACTGCGCTCGGCCTTGACGGCGTTCCTGGAGATCATTGCCGCCGACCCGCACGTGCATCGGATCTCCACCGGGGACGTCAGCACCGTGCCCGGCCTGACCGAACACCGCGGCAAGATCCTGGATCTCATCACCGACGAGGTGACCCTGCGGGCGCCCGACGTCCTCGACGGCGAGGTGCCCGGACCGGCCGAGTTGCGCCGCGGCGCGCTCTTCATCGTCGGCGGGGTCAACCAGCTGATCGAGGACTGGTTGTCCGATCCGCAACTGGCGCCCGCGGAGTTGGCCGCGGTGGCCGCCGAGATGTGTGTGGCGCTGTTCCGCGGGCTCGCACACTCCCCTACCCAGTGATTTCGGCGCGCTGACGATCGCTGCGCGAGCGCGAGCGCGCCGAAATCATCGGGTCAACGGGCGACGGGCCAGGCCCACACGGACATGTCACCGCGCGGGTAGTTCATGCACACCGCGGCGGCCTTGGCCACCACGCCCTTGTTGTTGAAGAACACCTTGGCCCAGTTGCCCCAGCGGGTGGCCACCTGCTCGTAGTAGATGTTGGTGGCGGTGTCCTCGGAGTACTGGCGGCGTCCCGCGGCATCGAGTGAATAGAACCAATGGATGCGGTCGACGGCCATCTGCTGCACATCGAGGGGCCGGTTGCTCTTGTCCAACATGTACCGCTCGAAGTAGATCGGGCTGGTGTCGCGTGCCGCGGCCAGATACTGCTCGGCGTCACACTGGGTTTCGATCTGCTTGCTGGGGATGGGGTACTCGTCGGTGGCATCGGCCTGCGCCGACGGCGAGCCGAGCACCGCCGCCGACAACGCGGCGACGGCCAGCATGAGTGTGGTTCGGACGGGCCGGTTGTGGGTGTGGGCGTTCATGGCTGCTCCTGATTGACCGTCAACTTGTCCAGGTGCACCGGGCAGTACATGCGCAGTGCGGTCCCGAGGAACTGATAGACCTGCGCGGTGCTGTTCGTCCGCGCCAGGTTCTGCGCCAGGAAATGCGCGGAATCCGTTGCGGTGGCGTCGACTCCGGTGTCGATTCGCTTACAGGTGATCTTGGCCATCCAGGCGTTGAAGTCTCGCTGGCCGTAGATCCCGAAGCCGTGCAGTTCGTTGGCGAAGTCGGTGTCCCGATCGGCGACCGCGGTGGCGGTTCCGATCGGCAACACCATCGTCAACGCCGCGGCCGCCGCGATCACAAATCGTCTCATGAGAGCACCTCTTCCGGACTGCGCTGCAACGGTTTCGGCCACGGCTGCGGCTTCGGGCGTGGCCGCACCTGCAGTGGCCACCAGAACCACCGGCCCATCAGCGCCGCGATCGACGGTGTCATCAACGACCGCACGATCAGGGTGTCGAAGAGCAGACCCAAGCCGATGGTGCTGCCCACCTGGCCGATCACGATCATGTCGGAGACCAGCATGCCGATCATGGTGAAGGCGAACACGAAGCCGGCCGCGGTGACCACCGAGCCCGTACCGGCCATGGATCGGATGATCCCCGTGTGGATGCCGGCGTGCACCTCTTCCTTCATGCGCGAGACAAGGAGCAGATTGTAGTCCGCACCGACAGCCAGCAGCACGATCACCGACATCGGTAGCACCATCCAGCCCAACGGGATTCCGACGATGTGCTGCCACACCAGGACCGAGAGGCCGAACGCCGAACCGAGACTGAGCACGACGGTGCCGACGATGACGGCTGCCGCCGCCACGGCCCGGGTCAGGATCACCATGATCAAGAAGATCAGGATCAGCGAGGCGACCGCGGCGATCAGCAGGTCGTAGTCGGCACCCTGCTGCATGTCCTTGTACATTGCGGCGCTGCCACCGACATAGACCGTGGACCCTTCCAGCGGGGTGCCCTTGATGGCGTCGGCCACGGCGACCCGCATCGGATCGATGCGCTCGGTACCGTCCTCGGTCAGCGGATCACCCTGATGGAAGACCGTGAAACGCACGGCCTTTCCGTCCGGCGACATCATCAGCTTCATACCGCGCTGGAAGTCCGCGGTCTGGAAAGCCTCGGGCGGCAGGTAGAACGTGTCGTCGTTGCGGGCGGCGTCGAAGGCCTCCCCCATCGCGGTGTTGTCGTCCAGGTTGGCCATGTTCTGGTCCTGCTGCATACGCTGCGCCTGGTACTGGTTCAGCATGATCTGCTTCTGGTTCTTCAGCGTCTGGATCTGTGCCGGCAGTACCGCAGCCATCTGTGGCGTGAGCCGAGCCATCTCCTGCAGATCGGGGACGATTTCGGTGAAATCGTCACTCATGGTGCTGATGCCGTCCAGGCTGTCGAACACCGACCGCATCGACCAGCACAGCGGGATGTCGAAGCAGTGCGGTTCCCAGTAGAAGTAGTTGCGCAGCGGCCGGAACTGATCATCGAAGTCCGCCAGGTGATCACGCACCTCGTTGAGATTGTCCGAGGTGTCGGACATCTTGTCCGCCATCCGCCGGGTCACCTCGGCGAGTTGCAGCGTGACGTTGTACATGGTTTCCATCGAGTCGATGCTCACCTGCAGGTCGTTGGCCTGCTGCAACGTGTTGTCCAGTACCGTCTGCTGGAAGTCGTTGTTCATGATCTGGCCGTTTCCGCTCTGGGACACGGTGTAGGCCAGCGTCGAATGCTTGATCGGCTTGCCGTCGGGCCGGGTGATGGTGGTGACCGAGGCGATACCGTGCACCTTGATCAACGCCTTGGCGATCTTGTCGATCACCAGGAAGTCCGCCGGATTACGCAGATCGTGGTCGGCCTCGACCATCACCAGATCGGGATTCATCTTGGCGTCCGAGAAGTGCCGGTCCGCGGCGGCGTAGCCGACGTTGGCGGGCACGGTGTCGGGCAGATAGATCCGGTCGTTGTAGGTGGTGTGGTAGCCGGGCAGGGTCAGCAAGCCGACCAGGCACAGGACCATCGCACCGACCAGGATGGCGCCGGGCCAGCGCACCGTGGCGGTGCCGAGCTTGCGCCAACCACGCGCCCGCGCAGTGCCCTTGGGCTCCAGCACCTTGCCGAATCGCGTCACGATCGAGATCAGCGCGGGACCCATCGTCAGCGCGGCGGCCACCACGATCGTCATACCGACGGCCAGCGGGAAGCCCATGCTCTGGAAGTAGGGCAGCCGGGTGAAGTGCAGGCACAGCGTCGCGCCGGCGATCGTCATACCCGAGGCGAGCACCACGTGTGCCGTGCCGTGGAACATGTCGTAGTAGGCGTCTTCGCGGTCCAGTCCCGACCGGCGGGCCTCTTGATATCGACCGATCAGGAAGATCGCGTAGTCGGTGGCCGCGGCGATGGCCAGCGTCACCACCATGCTGGTGGCGAACGTCGTCAGGCCGAACACCTCGTAAAAGCCGAGGAATGAGACGATTCCGCGCGCGGACAGCAGGCCGACGAAGACCATCGACATGACCACCGCCGTCGTGACGACCGACCGGTAGATGATCAACAGCATCACGATGATGATGCCGATCGTCACGCCCTCGATGGTCTTCATGCTGGCGTCACCGACGATGTTCTGATCGGTGGTCAGCGCGGCGGGACCGGTGACATATGCCGCGACGCCGGAAGGTGCTGGCGTACTTTCTACGAGGTCACGGACCGTCTGCACCGACTCGTTGGCCAGCGCCTCGCCCTGGTCACCGGCGATGTAGACCTGAACGTAGGCGGCCTTGCCGTCGATGCTCTGCGCACCGGCCGCGGTCAGGCTGTCGCCCCAGAAGTCCTGGACGTGCTGGACGTGCTTGGTGTCGGCGTTGAGCTTTCGGACGATTTCGTCGTAGAACGTGTGCGCATCGGCGCCGAGGGGTTGATCGCCTTCGAGCACGATCATCACCGAGCTGGAGGTGTCGTACTCCTGGAACTTCTCGCCGACATGCTTGGTGGCGATCAGCGCGGGCGCGTCGTTCGGGCTCATGGAGACCGCGCGGAGCTTGCCGACCTCTTCGAGCTGCGGGACGACGGTGTTCAGGATCGCGACGATGGCGATCCAGATGAGCACGATCGGCACGGCGAAGGCGCGGATGAAGCGCGGCAGCTTGGGCCGGCTTGCGGCGGCATGGCGGGCGGGCGGGATGGGGCCGGTCGGCGCATCGTCCAGGGAGGTGCTCATGCGGCCTTCACCAGGCAGTAGGTGGCGGCGTTCATACCTTCAGCCGTCCTTTCGTCTTTGACCTCGTCGTCGACGGTGACGCGGCAGCTGATGGAGGAACCGTCGCCCTGGGCCATGATGTTGGGCATCACCGAGGGCAGCGTCGTCTCAAGGGTCAGGGTCCACGGCAGGCTGACTTCGCCTGTGCGCTGGGGCTTCCCGTCCAGATCGGCGTAGTTGATCTTGGCGTAGGAGCCGGTACCGAAGATCTCGTATTTCACGACCTTCGGGTTGAAGTTCTCGGCGGTGTCGGCGTCGATCGGGGTGACGATGGCGCCGTCGGAACCGAACACCGAACGCAACTGCGAGACGGTCAGACCACCGACCACGATCGCGCCGATGACCAGGACGGGTAGCCAGACCCGTTTGACGACGTTCACCGCTCTGCTCGATGCGCGCCGGAACGGCTGCTACGCAACGCGTTCACACATCCTGAAATCCCCACGACTGATCAAGCCTTTCCATCGGGTGACACCGCGCAACGATGGGCGGCGAGCGATCCTGAGAGAATCTAAGCTTCTTAAGTGGATAGAGTCAATCCGCTTCTAGCCAACGGTAAGGCTCATCACTAAAGTGGGCCACGTGATTGACAAACCATGCCGCGGCCTGCGCAAGGACGCCGAGCGCAACAGACAGCGTGTGCTGACGGCCGCGCGCGAGCTGTTCGCGATCAAGGGCATGGAGGCCACCCTCAACGATGTCGCCCACCACGCGGGCGTCGGTGTCGGCACCGTGTACCGCCGCTTCGCGACCAAAGAGGATCTGGTCGAGGCGATCTTCGAGGACGGTATCGCCGAGGTCGTCGAGTTGGCCGAAAAGGCTCTGCAGCACGAGAATTCGTGGGAGGGGTTCGTATGGTTCATCGAACGGCAATGTGAGCTCGCCGCCACCGACCGCGGCCTGCGGCAGATGATCTACAGCCGCGCCTACGGCGGTGACCGCGTCGACTGTGCCCGCGAGGAACTGGTGCCGCGGGTCTACCAGCTCGTGGAACGAGCCCGTCGCGACGGCTACCTGCGACCCGATATCCAACACCCCGACATGCCGATCATGGGCCTGCTGGCCGGCACCGTGAGCGAGTGGGCGGGCGATGTCGATCCCGAACTGTGGCGGCGCTATCTCGCCCTGCTGCTCGAGGGCATGCGCAACCGGCCCGATATCAAACCGCTCGGCGTCGACCCGCTCAACGAGGAACAGATGCACGAGGCGATGCACGGATGGGATCCGGCGAGCTGATCGCTGATCAGACGATCACCGAACCTGGCGTCGGCCGCGCTCATTCGGTCGGCAGCACCACGATGGCCTGGTAAGGCCTGGGGCGAGCAACCTCGGAGAACCCCGCGTCGACGAACATCGAGAGCGTGCCCGTGAAGAGGTTGTTCGCGTAGAGCTTCTTGGCGGCCGGATCCATGGGGTATGCCTCGATGACGCGCGCTCCATGCTCTCGGGCATGCGCCACTGCCGCGTCCAGCAACTGAGCCGCCAGCCCCATCCCCCGGTACTCGCGACGCACGACGAAGCACGAGATCGACCACACAGATGGATCGTCCATCGCTTCGCCGGACAGCGCCGCATAGGCCCGAGTCCGCACAATGCGCGACTGGCCGACTCGCGGCCCCACACGCACCCAACCCGCCGGTTCGTCGTCCACATAGGCGATCAATGCCGGGGGCGGACCTTGCTCGATCTCGTCATGGAGCAGCTGTTCTCGGTCAACAGCAGTGGTACCCCTCCACTGCGTACTCGTGAGCATCCACCACTGGCATCGGCAGCTCCCGCCCTCTCCTCCACCAGTGAGTGCATGCGTGGCATCGACGTAACGCTCGGGGCTGACGGCACGGACCTCCACGATGGCCATGCCAGACAGGAAAGCACGGCTCGATGTCCCGGATGATGCGCGGCGCGCGGATGTCGCGACGCCAACCCGACGCGGACGAATCAGACCCCGGAAAACATGAAACCCGCCCCGACCGGTGGTCGAAGCGGGTTTCCTCCGAGTGGAGCTAAGGGGATTCGAACCCCTGACCCCCACACTGCCAGTGTGGTGCGCTACCAACTGCGCCATAGCCCCGTTTGTTGTGCTGTAGAAACGTACACCACAGCCCCGCAGAGGTTCAAAACGCCTGGTCAGGGCACCTCTCCGCCGGCCTCTGGGCCCAATGGACGGGCCGGCGTGTGCCCGGCGGGCGGCCGTCGGTGGGTTTCGGGGGCGAAAACCCAGGCCAGCGCGGCCAGCAGCATGATCGCCCCGCTGATGACGAAAGCCCAGGAAAACGACAGGTACTGGGCGATCAACCCGACCAGCAGCGAGCCACCGATCGACCCGACATCGGCCATCATCTGGAACGTCGCCACCGCGGTCCCGCCCCGCGACCTGCTGCCCACCACATCGGCGACGGCGGCCTGCTGCGGTGAGACGAAGATGCCCGTGGCCGCACCCGCGATATAGGCAGCCACCAGGAACACCGGCAGCGAGGTGGTGAACCCGACCGCCCCGGTGGACAACGCCGCCAGGGTCAGCCCGACGATCAGCAGCGTGCGCCGCCCCAGCCGGTCCGACAGATACCCGCTGGGGATCACGACGGAGATGTTGCCGACCGCGAACGCGGTGAGTGCCAGCCCGGCCACTCCCGGGCTGCCGCCCAACACCTCCACGACGAACAGCGGGACCAGGGCCACCCGCAATCCGAACGAGGCCCAGCCGGTCGCGAAATTGGACAGCAGCGCCGCCTTGTAGGCCCGATGGGCGAACACCGTGCGGAACGGCACCGGCGGGCCGTCGTCGCCATCGGAAGAGGCGATCACCGCCGAATTGCGCAGGCTGACGAACACGACGGCGGCGGCCACCAGCAGGGCGGCACCGTAGATCAGGAACGGCGCCGACAGGCCCAGGCCGGCGGTCAGCGCGCCGAGGATCGGGCCACCCACCGAGCCGATCATGAACCCCGATGAGAAGAGCCCCGAGACCCGTCCGCGGGCGTCGGGGGGCGAGATCCTGATCATCAACCCCAGCGAGGACACCGTGAACATCGCCGACCCGACCCCGCCGAGGGACCGGAACAGCAACAGCTGCCAGTAGGTGTCGGCCAGCGCGCAGGCGCCGGTGGACAGCGCGACGATGATCAGCCCGCCGATGTAGACGCGTCGCTCCCCCAGCCGCTGCACCAGGAATCCGGCCGGCGGCGCGCCGGCCAGCCGCATGATCGCGAACGCGGTGATGACGAAGGTGGCCGCGGCGATGCTGACACCGAAGTGCCGGGCGTACTGCGGTAAGACCGGGGCCACCACCCCGTAGCCGAGGGCGACCACGAAGTTCGCAGCGGCCAGCACCCAGACCTCCCGCGGCAGCCGCGGCTTGGGTCCGGTCTGACAGTCGTCCTCCGTTCGAGAGCTCACCCGATGACTGTATTGACCACCGACTTGGCGGCCTCCTGCACCTCCGCCAGGTGCTCGGGGCCTTTGAACGACTCGGCGTAGATCTTGTAGACGTCCTCGGTGCCCGACGGCCGCGCGGCGAACCACGCGTTCTCGGTGGTCACCTTCAATCCGCCGAGGGCCGCCCCGTTGCCCGGCGCCGCGGTGAGTTTGGCGGTGATCGGCTCGCCGGCGAGCTCGGTCGCGGTGACCTGATCTGCCGACAGTTTGGCCAGCCGTGCCTTCTGCTCCCGGTCGGCGGGGGCGTCGATGCGGGCGTAGGTCGGCGCACCGTAGCGCTCGGCCAGTTCGGCGTAGCGCTGCGACGGCGTCGACCCGGTGACCGCCAGGATCTCCGAGGCCAGCAGCGCCAGGATGATGCCGTCCTTGTCGGTGGTCCAGGTCGACCCGTCGGTGCGCAGGAAGGACGCACCGGCGCTTTCCTCACCGCCGAAACCGATTGTGCCGGTGACCAATCCGTCGACGAACCATTTGAATCCCACCGGCACCTCCACCAGCGTGCGGCCCAGCCCGCCGACCACCCGGTCGATGATCGAACTGCTCACCGCGGTCTTGCCGACGGCGGTGCCCGGCGACCAACCGGTCCGGTGTGTGTAGAGGTAGTCGATGGCCACGGCCAGATAGTGGTTGGGGTTGAGCAGACCACCGTCGGGGGTGACGATGCCGTGCCGGTCGGAGTCGGCATCGTTACCCGTGGCGATCTGATAGCTGTCCCGGTTGGCTATCAGCGAGGCCATGGCGTTCGGTGAGCTGCAGTCCATCCGGATCTTGCCGTCGGTGTCCAGCGTCATGAACCGCCACGTCGCGTCGACCAACGGGTTGACCACCGTCAGGTCCAGCTCGTGGGTCTCGGCGATCGCCGCCCAATAGTCGACGCTGGCCCCGCCCAGCGGGTCGGCCCCGATGCGTACTCCCTCGGCGCGGATCGCGTGCAGGTTCACCACATTGGGCAGATCCGCCACGTAGGCGTTCAGGTAGTCGTGGCGCTGTGCTGTCTGCAGGGCCCGCGCCAGCGGGACACGCCGCACATCCTTGAGACCGCCGCGCAGGATTTCGTTGGCGCGCTTGGCGATCACCGAGGTGGCATCGCTGTCCGCGGGCCCACCGTTGGGCGGGTTGTACTTGAAGCCACCGTCGCGGGGCGGGTTGTGCGACGGGGTGACGACGATCCCGTCGGCCAGATCGGCATCGCGGCCGCGGTTGAACGTCAAGATGGCGTGGCTGACCGCCGGGGTCGGGGTGTAGCGATCGGCGGCGTCGATCATGGCGACCACCTCATTGCCGGCCAGCACCTCCAACGCCGACACCCAGGCCGGCTCGCTCAGCGCATGGGTGTCGCGGCCGATGAACAACGGTCCGGTGGTGCCCTGCGCGGCGCGGTACTCGACGATGGCCTGCGTGGTCGCCAAGATGTGCGGCTCGTTGAACGCACCGTCCAGTGCCGAACCGCGGTGCCCCGACGTGCCGAACACCACCTGTTGGGCGACATCATCGGGATCGGGTGCCACGGTGTAATACGCGGTGACCAGATGCGGCAGGTCGACGAGATCTTCTGGCAGTGCCGGCTGCCCGGCTCGCGGATTGGCCACCATGGGTCCATCCTTGCCTACCCACGGGGCGTGTGTCTCCCCGTACTCGCAAGCCCGTCGCAAGTTCTCCGCAAGTGGACACCGACAAGGTGATCGTCATGAACAGCTCCGAACAAAAAGCCCAACTCACCGCCGTCGAGCCCGACCTCAGCGGGATCCTGCTCGCCCATCGCGCCATGGTCACCGATATCGGCAGGCTCGCCGAGCTGACCACCGCCATCGCCCAGCGCCGCACCCCGTGCAGTGTGACCCGGGCCCGCGCGATCACCCGCTATGTCGCGTTGATGTGCGAGTCGATCCATCACCACCACACGATGGAAGACGATGTGCTGTGGCCGATCATCGAGTCCTCGGCGGCGGGTCTGGTCGACCTGACCGAGCTCACCGATGATCACGCCACCCTCGATCCCCGACTGGACCGGCTGCGTACGGTCGCGACGGCTTTCGCCCGCTCCGGGGACGCCGAGTTGGCCCGGCCGTTGGCCGCCGGGCTGGCCGATCTACACCGGCTGCTGCACGCCCATATCGCCGACGAGGAACGCGAGCTGTTCCCGGTGATCCGCAGGCACGTCTCGGTGGCCGATTGGCAGGCAGTGGAGACCGCGGCCCGCAAGACCGGCCGGTTGTCCTTCGAGGGGCCGCGGGTGTTGGCGGTGACCACCGATACCGAACGCGCCGCCATCGCCGCCGAGTTGCCCGCCCCACTGATGCTGGTCCTGCGTTTTCTGACCTGGCGGCACAACCGCTTCGAGCGCACCGTCTTCGGCTGATCCGCACGCCGAGAGTGACGCAACGGCAGCTCCACTCAGGCGGTTCTGTGCCATTGCGTCACTCTCGGCATGAGGATTCAGCCGAGCAGGGCCTGGGCCGCCGCGCGGAGTCGGTCGGTCAGTTCGGCGGCGGCCCGCCGGTGGTCCGCTGCGCGCCGGTGGTCACCGGTGGCCTCGGCAACGGCGGCCAGCGCGTCGTCGACCGGCCCGGTCAGGAGCGTGCCGTTGTCCAGCCCGGCGAACCGGCCGGAGTAGGGCCGCAGTTCCTCGGCGGTGCGCACCGCCACCTCGAGGTCACCGACTGCGACCGCGGCGTGCGCACGCAGGGTCGCCATCGCCACGAAGTAGAACGATCGCTCGATGGGGATGCGCTCGGCCCAGATCTGTGCGGCCTCCTCCGGTCGGCCGGCCTGGTGCAGCGCGATCACGGCGCCGTCGGCGATCATCCTGGACACGTGGCGATGCACCGCGACCAGTTCGTCGGCCGTCGGCGCGAGGCTGCCCCGGACCAGGTTCGCACTGACCCGCCCGACGATCCCGATATGGGCCCCGTTGGCGACGCCGTACTCGGCCAGCTTCGCCGAGACCGCGACATAACCGCGTTCACCCTCGTCGGGGTGGCCGGCCAGCACCGCCAGCTGTGCGCCGAAGGCGTCGAGGACGCCGAGCAGGAAGCCGAGTTGCCCGGTACCCGCCCGCGCAACGGCCTGGTCGACGTGCGCGGCGGCGCGCGCCAAATCCGATCGCCCCGAGGCGTCCAGGAAGGCAAACCAGTGTGCGACCGCCTGGTAGTCCACGGCGTCGAGCTCCTCGGCGACCGAGAGCATCTCGGCGAGAACGCTTTCCCGTTCGTGGGCGAGGTCGGGTCCCAGGCAGGCGAAGGCCCGGACGTTGAGTACCGCCAACAGCAGGCGCCGGTCATCGAGGCCACGCACCAGCTGTAGCGCCTCGGTACTGGCGGCCAGCGCGGCGTCGTGCTCGACACCCTCGAGTTCGGTGAACAGGGTCAGCAGCAAGCGGATTCGGGTGGGGGTGTGCCGCTCGCGTCCGAGCACCCGGCGTAGCGGATCGACGATGACCGGGTCGATCTGGTCCCCGACCCGCACCCGCCAGACCAGTGGGCTGGTCGACGCGGTCAGCGCCCGCACGGCCATCCCGTCATCGTGCCCGAGGGCCGCCATGGTGCGGTGCAGTTCCTCGCGGGAGCCGAGCGCATCGCCGGCCTGGGCCAGTGCGGCGATCAGCCCGCAGCGCGCCGCTATCGCGGTCGCCTCCTCGGCACCGGCGAGTTCGAACATCTGCACCGCGCTGCGCCATTGCCGGGCGGCCTCGCCGGGGGCGCCGATTGCATCGGCCTCGGCGGCCGCGCTCATCGCGAAATCCGCGGCCTCCATGGCGTTTTCGGCGGTGGCCGCGGCGACGGCATGATAGGCCAGCGAGGCGGTGTCGGCGCTGCGCCCGCGCAACATCTGCAGGGCCGCCGCGTGCAGCCGGGACCGTCGCAGCACTGACATATCGTCATACAGGGTGTCGCGAATGAGGTTGTGCGCAAATCGGATACGGTCCGGTGCCGGTTCCTCCACCAGCCCGGCCAAGACGGCAGGTTCCAGCGCGTCGAGTAGCGCATCGTCATCGCTGCGGGCGAGTTCGCCGAGCAGGGTGATGTCGACCTCACGTCCCAGCACCGCGGCCTGGCGCAACGCGGTGGCGGTCTGCGGTGGCAGCCGAGCCAGCCTGCGGCGCACCACGTCACCGACGCCGACAGGCACTCCGCCGTGCGCGGCATCGATACCCTCGGCGACCATCAGCCGGACGAGTTCCCGTGCGAACAACGGGTTACCGCCGGTGCGTTCGCGCAGCAGCCGCAGAGTCTCGGGCGTCACCGCCACCAGACCGGAGTCGGTGGCCAGTTGGGTCAGCGCCGCGTCATCGAGACCGTCGAGCAGCATGTGCGCCGCGGTGTGGTTGGCAAGGGCCGCCCTGGCCTGCCCGAGTTCGGCGCCGGCCTCGGATGGTCGGTAGGTGCCGATGACCAGTACCGGCTGGGTGGCCAGCCGGTCGGCGGTCAGCCGCAGCAATTCCAGGGTCAGGCCGTCGGTGCGGTGCAGGTCGTCGAGCACGACCAGCAGCGGCGCTCGTCCGGCCGCCTGCTCCAGCACATCGGCCAGCGCGTGCGCGGTCCAGAATGTGCCGATCTCCCCGACCGGCCCACCGGTGTGCAGCAACGGCGCCAGCGCGTCGGCCTGCTCGGCGGTCAATGACGCCGCGAACGCCCGCAGCACCTCGGTCCACGCCCAGCCCGGCGGGGCACCGTCGACTTCGGGGCTGCGCCCGGCCGCCACCACCCACCCGGCCTCGCGCAGCCGGTTGGCGGCCGCATCGACCAATGTCGTCTTGCCCGCCCCGGCTTCCCCGCCGATCCACACCACCTTCAGACCACGGGCTGCGGCAGTCGCGGCGCCGGCGAGCTCGGCCAGTTCCGCGGAGCGGCCGCGCAGTGCGATGGTCGTCGGCACCTCGTGCTGCGGCGCCACCGCGACCGGCTCCAGCTCGATCGGTTCGAGATGATCGGCCTGACGCAGTATGTCGCGTTCCAGGTCCCGCACCGCCCGGCCCGGCTCCAGGCCGAGTTCGTCGACGAGGTAACCGGTGGTGCGGCGCAAGACGTCCAGGGCGGCCACCTGACGGCCGCTGCGATAGTGAGCCGAGGCCAGCAGGCAGGCCGCCGCCTCCCGGGCCGGGTGCGCGCGCACGACGGGTTCGAGCGCGCGCACCACGGCGGCGTGATTGTCCAGTGCCGCTTGGGCGGCGGCGTGGGCCTCGAGCATTGCCAACCGGAGTTCGGCCAGACGCGCCACCTCGGGAGCGGCCCACAGGGCATCGCGCACTTCGGCGTAGGGATCGCCGGTCCAGGCCAGCACCAGATCCTGCAAACGCTCGGCCTGCTCGCGGGGCGGCGCGGGCGACCGTTCCGCGGCCCCATAACCGGCTTCCAGCGCCCACACATCGACGGCACCCTCGGGCAACCGCAGGCAATAGCCGGGCGCGGCACTGACGATCACCTGCGCGGGCGCCCGACGTTCACGGCCGGGTTCGAGCACCCGGCGCAGATGCGAAATGTAGGCCTGCAGCGCGGCCAACGCCTTCGGCGGTGGCTCTCCCGCCCAGAGATCCTCGATCAGCCGGTCGACCGAGACCACCTCACCGTGGGCGAGCACCAACCGCAGCAGTACCGACCGTTGTTTCGGGCCACCCAGATCCACCGGTGTGCCGTCGACCCATGCCCGCAACGGCCCCATGACGCAGACCCGCACCGGGAAGGGAACCTGCACTGTCATGGTGTGCCGACTTTATCGGTCGGGCGATCACGCCACATACTTTGTCGATGGCGCTCACCGATCGACGGGAACTGGCCGCCGCGCATCGCCACTCGCAGTCCGGGGACGACTCCGATATTCTCGACGACGGCGATGGATCTCCGCCGAGACGCCCGGTGACAGGTGTCTGAACCGCCTCGTCCGGAGGCTGATGGCTCCTTTCCCCGAGGAAGGAGCATGCCCATGGCCGATCACGACGATCCGATCGCTGCGCCATCGGTCGACCCCGATGCCGTCGAGCCCTCCCAGAGTCCCTTGCACGTGCGGCCGTCGGCGATCGCCGCAGTGGCCCTGGGCGGCTTGCTGGGTGCCCCGGCCCGCTACGGCCTCGAGGTGGCGTTTCCCCAGGTTGGGGGCCAATGGCCGGTGACGACATTCGCCATCAACGTGACGGGGGCGTTCCTGCTCGGTGTGTTGCTGGAAGGTCTCAGCCGACTGGGCCCGGACACCGGTTGGCGCCAACAGCTACGGCTGAGCGTGGGCACCGGCGTGCTGGGATCGTTCACCACATACAGCACCCTGGCCGTGGACACCGATGAGCTGCTGCGTCGCAACGATTGGTGGGCTGCCGGGTCCTATGCGGTGGGCACTGTGCTCGTCGGTGCACTGGTCACGGTGATCGGGATTGCGGTGGGCGCTCGAGTGCCCCGCCGTTCCGAAGGGGCGGGCCGATGATGGTGTTCTGGGTGGCGTGTGCGGGCAGCCTCGGGGCGGTATCGCGGTTCGTCGTCGACGGAGCCGTCCGGCATCGGCGCAGCACGGAATTCCCCTGGGCCACGGTGCTCATCAATGTCACGGGATCGCTCTTGCTCGGGTTCATCGTCGGCATGGTGTTGTTCCACGGGGTTCCCCGGGAACTCCAGCTGATTGTCGGCGTGGGATTCTGCGGCGGCTACACCACCTTCAGCACCGCCAGCGTCGAGACGATCCGCCTCATGCAGCGCGGCAAATACTGGGCGGGTGCCCTCAACGCCGTCGGCACGCTACTGATCACCGTCGCCGCGGCAGCGGCAGGAATGGCCGTGGCCGCGCTGTGAACAGATCACGACGACGACACCGCGACGGACAGCACATCAGGTAAGCCTACCCTGAGTAAAATCTCAGGTGTAGGGTCGCCCGACATGGAAATCTCACAGTCCGACGCAGTGGATCCCCAGCTCCTGGCAATCCTGCGGGAAGACCTCAACATCGACGTCAGCCGGCTCAGCCGGGACTCGCGACTGGTCGACGACGCGGGCATGGACTCGGTCGCGTTCGCCGTCGGCATGGTCGCGATCGAGGACCGTCTCGGCGCGGTACTCGACGAAGAGGACCTGCTCAACTGCGAGACCCTCGGCGACCTGGAGAAGGTCGTCCTGACGAAAATCCCTTCGGCGCAGGCCAACCCGTGAGCGCAGCGCCATCGGTCCTGGCGCAGGCGTTACGCGAGTCGATGACCTCGACCGACCGCGCGCTTGCCGTCCTGGACACCGCCGCAGGCACCTGGAACCGTCACCCCTGGGGTGAGATCCACGCGCGCGCCGAGAACGTGGCCGCTCGGATCTGTTACGACGAGGCACCCGCGGTCGGACTGGTCGGCGATCCCACCGTCGAGTTCATCTCGGCCATCCCGGGGGCATTCCTGGCCGGGGCTGCGGTGTCGATCCTGCCGGGCCCGGTCCGCGGCGCCGACCCGAAGCGCTGGGCGCGAGCCACTTTGGACCGATTCGCCGGTATCGGGGTGCGCACGGTCTTCAGCCACGGTGCTCCGCTGCGGGAGCTGAGCGCGGCCGACAGCCACATCGCCGTGCATGACGTCGCCACCGTCGCGCATGCGCAGCGCTCCCATAACCATCACGGCACGGTCGGCGATGCCCGCATCGCGGTGCTGCAGGGCACGGCCGGTTCGACCGGGACACCGCGGACCGCCGCGCTGTCCCCCGCCGCGGTGCTGGCCAATCTGCGGGCGCTGGTCGCCAGGGTCGGGGTCACCGAAACCGACTGCGGCCACTCCTGGTTGCCGCTCTATCACGATATGGGGCTGTCCTTCGTCCTGACCACGGCGCTGGCGGGTGCCGAGCTGTGGCAGGCCCCCACCTCGGCGTTCTCCGCCCAACCGTTCGGCTGGCTGAAATGGATCACCGAATCCCGTGCCACCCTGACCGCCGCGCCGAACATGGCCTACAACATCATCGGCAAGTACTCCGGGCTGGTCAGCGACGCGGACTTCTCGGCATTGCGGTTCGCGCTCAACGGCGGTGAGGCCGTCGACTGTGCGGGCAGCCGGCGTTTCGCCGAGGAGATGGCCAAGTTCGGACTCGGCCCCGGTGTGCTGGCACCGTCCTATGGTCTTGCCGAATCCAACTGCGCGGTGGCCGTTCCCGCGCCTGGTCGCGGGCTGCGGGTCGACGAGATCCAGGTCGTCACCGACGACGGCGGATACCGGCGCACCCACGCCGTGCTGGGGCCCGCCATCCCGGGCATGGACATTCGGATCGTGGCCGGCGAGCAGTACTCCGGCGGAGTCGCCGACCGTGAGGTCGGCGAGGTGCAGATCCGTGGCACCTCGATGATGCACGGCTACCTCGGCGAATCGCCTCTGGATGATCAAAGCTGGTTCCCGACAGGTGATATCGGCTATCTGCTTGACGACGACCTGGTGATCTGCGGACGCGCCAAGGAGATCATCACCGTCGCCGGACGCAACATCTTCCCCACCGAGATCGAGAATGTCGCCGCGCGGGTTGACGGTGTGCGGGCCGGCGCGGTGGTCGCCGTCGGCACCGACGGCCCGGCCAGCAGATCGGGTCTGGTGATCGCCGCGGAGTTCAAGGGTGCCGACGAACCGGCGGCCCGCACCGCCATGGTGTCGCTGATCGCGTCCGAATGTGGTGTGGTTCCCGCCGATATCGTCTTCCTGGCGCCCGGATCGTTGCCGCGAACGTCCTCGGGCAAGCTACGGCGACTGGAAGTCAAACGCAATCTGGAAGGTGCCGGACAGTGACCGTGATCGACGAATCACCGGCGGCGACACTCGACGAGTTCGAACACCTGTTGGACAGGGTCTTCGACGACCGGGTGCGACGTTGGACTGCCGAGGCCGAACGCACCGACGCGTTCCCCCGAGAGCTCATCGAATACCTCGGGCGCGAAGGTGTTTTCGAGGCCAAGTGGGGAAACAACCCACAACCCGATGTGGCCAAGGTGATCGCGCTGGCACTGCACCTCGGCAGGCTGGGGTCCGCAGGCATCGCGGTCGGGGTGAGCCTGCACGATTCGGCCATCGCACTGCTGCGTCGGTTCGGCCGCACTCCGCACCTTAAGTCCATCTGCGAGCGGGCGATTCGCGGTGAGGTGGTGCTGTGTGTCGGCGCCTCCGAGGAATCGGGCGGCTCCGACCTTCAGATCGTCGGCACGACCGTACAGTCGGTGGGCGACGGCTTTCAGGTGACCGGTATCAAGAAGTTCGTCTCGCTGTCCCCCATCGCCGATTACGTCATGACGGTCGCCCGCAATATCGACGGCGATCCCGACAGCAGGCACGGCAATGTCGTGGTGATCGCGGTCCCACTGCGCGATCCCGGGGTGCAGATTCAACGGCCGTACAAGAAGGTCGGCGCCGGACCGCTGGACACCGCCGCCGTGCACATCGACACCTGGGTGCCCGCCGATGCGCTGATCGCGCGCGCGGGCACCGGACTCGCCGCCATCTCCTGGGGTTTGGCACATGAACGGATGTCGGTGGCCGGACAGATCGCCGGTAGCTGTCAACGCCTGCTGGGAATCACATTGGCACGCATGATGAGTCGCCGCCAGTTCGGGCACACCCTCTACGAGCACCAGGCGCTGCGGATGCGGGTCGCCGACCTGCAGGCCCGGGTCGACATGCTGCGGCACGCGTTGAACGGGATCGCCGCCGGCGGCAAGCTGGACCTGCGCACCGCCGCCGCGATGAAGGTCTGTGCGGCCCGCCTCGGCGAAGAGGTGGTCTCCGAATGCATGCACATCTTCGGCGGCACCGGATACCTGGTCGACGAGACACCGTTGGGTCGGTGGTGGCGCGATATGAAGCTCGCCCGTGTCGGCGGCGGGACCGATGAGGTGCTCTGGGAACTGGTAGCCGCCGCGATGAAACCGGACCACGACGGCTACGCCGAGATGATGGCCGCCGCGTCCGACTAGCCGAAAGGCACGGCTGTCAGCGCAGATCCGGGATATCTTCCGGCGTGCGGGTAAACGCGTACAGGGCCATTCTGCGGTTCGACATCTGGTGCTCGCCGAGGAACGTGGAGCCCACGTACTCCACCAGTCGGCGGGCACCGGCATTGCGGTGGTCGGGGTCGAACATGACCCGCCGGCATCGCGGTTCCTGGGCGAAGATATCGGCCATCAGCTTGGGCAAGATCAGCGGCGCGATACCGCGGTTGACCAGTCGGGTGTCGGCGATCGCCGCGTGCACCCCGAGGTCATACGGGTCGGCGGCATATCGCGTCGCGATGGAATCCTTTGCTGCCCGGTATATCTCGACGTAACCGATGTCCTCGCCCTTGCGGCTGGCCAGAAACGGACGGGAGAACGTGCCGGCCAACTGGGCCTTCAGGTACCCCCGCCAGCGCTCCGGTGGCCACGCGTACTCCCAGGCCTCGGCAAGGTGCGGCAGGTTCATCCATTGCGAGATCAGCTCGGCGTCGGCGTCGGGATCGACAAGACGCACGCCGTATGGCGGCGCGACGGTGGGCGTCAGCGGAGGCCCGACCACGCGCACGTCTTCAGGGATGTCGGTCAGCTCGCGCGGCAGGATCGGCAGCGGCTCGTCAGTCTCGATCATTTGACGCACGAGCCTACCCAACAGCGCCGATCCGGGGTCGGCTACATACCTGATACCTGCCCGCGGACCAATGCGCCCGTGGTGCGATGGTGGAGACATGTTCTGTGACCACGTCGAAGAGCTGCGCCGGTGGGAGGATTCCGGCGCGGCACTGCTCGCCTACGTCGGTTCACGCGACAGTTCGGCCTAGAGTCACGTCGTGCAGATACCGTTCCTCGACCGGCGTGGCCCGGAACCGGCGCCCGTCGCCGAGGCCATCGCGGATTCGGCCGAGGAGCGGGAGAACGTCGAGGCCCAGGACGCGGATCTGCCCACCGATGACCCGTCACTGGTGTTGCAGAAGATGGAGAACCGGCTGGTGCGGCTACACCTGGCCACGCCCGGAGTCCTCAACGACGAGCAGCTGCGCCGGTTGCGCTATCTGCTGAACTTCGCGAAGTTGTCCGATTTCGAACCCGGTGCCGCAGGCCCCGGCGGCACGCGGGGCCGGGGCGACGTCTCGGTGGGCGCCGAACTGGCGAACTGGCGCGCCAGGGTGGCCAACACCCTGCACGGCCCGCTGCGCGAGGACCGCGATGCCACCCGTGCGCTGACCGATGCCCGCCACATCCTCGACGCCCTGTCCGACGACCAGGACGAGCAGCGCAGCGAGCTCACCGAACGCCACGGCGCCCGGTTCTCCCAGCGCGAACTCGACGCCGAGATCGGCCACAAGAAGTTCGTGACGGTCCTCGGCGGCGGTGGCGGCGCGGGTTTCGTCTACATCGGCGGGATGCAGCGGCTGTTGGAGGCCGGCCAGGTCCCCGACTACATGATCGGTTCGTCGATCGGGTCGATCATCGGTGCGGTGATGTCGCGGTCGCTGCCCGTGCCCATCGACGAATACGTGGCCTGGGCCAAAACGGTGTCCTACCGTGCCATCCTCGGCTCCGAGGAGCTGCGCAGACGGCACGGACTCACCGGCATGTTCGCCCTGCGGTTCGACGAGTTCGCGCACCGGTTGTTCACCCGCGAGGACGGCGAACAGATGCGGATGTCCGATCTCGGCATCCCTTATGAGGCGGTGGTGGCCGGCGTGCGCAGGCAGCCGTTCGCGGCGCTGCCCGCCAAGTTCCGCCATCAGGAGCTGGCCGTGCTGCGAATGCGCACACTGCCGTTCCTGCCCATCGGCATGGGCCCGGAGGTCGCGGCCCGGATGTGGCAGGCGGCCGCGTTCATCGACTCCCGGGTGGTCAAGGCGATCGTCGTCGGCGGTGACACGTTGACCCGTGAGCTCAACGTCGTCGACGCCGCATCGTTCTCGTCGGCCATCCCCGGTGTGCTGCACCATGAAACGCGTGATCCGGCGATGGTGCCGATCCTCGACGAGATGCTGGCCGCCCATGACGTGGGCGCGATCGTCGACGGCGGCACCGCGAGCAATGTGCCGGTGGAATTGGCATGGAAGCGCATTCGCGACGGCCGCCTCGGCACCCGCAATGCCTGTTATCTGGCCTTCGACAGTTTCCATCCGCAGTGGGATCCGCGGCATCTGTGGCTCGCCCCGATCGCGCAGGCGATCCAGCTGCAGATGGTGCGCAACCTGCCCTACTGCGATCACATCGTCCGATTCGCCCCGACCCTGTCGCCGCTGAACCTGGCGCCGTCGACCGCCTCGATCGACCGGGCGTGCGGGTGGGGCCACAAGCGGGTGGACAAGGCCATCCCCATCACTTCGGCACTGCTGCAGCCGATCTGGTGGGAGGACGTGCCCGCGCCGGAGGGCTCACGCGCCGCCAAGGACACCGCGACGCCGATGAGCACCGTGCTGTCGGAGGCCCAGCGTCCGCGCAACCGGCTCGAACGTTGGCGCGACCGCTACCTCACCTAGAGATCGCTGGCGTCGTCGGGCACATCGACGGCATGCTCGGCGAGCACCTCGATCGGCACGATGCTGAGTGTGCGCTCATGGGTGCACGCCATCACCACCGGTGCGGCGAATCCGTCCTGATAGGCGCGCAACCAGTTGACCGCCGTCACGCACCAGCGATCCCCTGGCACCAGACCGGGAAACCGGTACTGCGGCATGGGGGTGCTCAGATCGTTGCCGATGGACCGCTGATGTTCCAGGAATTCGGCGGTCACCACGGCGCAGATGGTGTGCATCCCTGCGTCTTCCGGACCGGAGGAACAGCAGCCGTCGCGGTAGAAACCGGTCACCGGATCGCTGCCGCACGGTTCCAGCGGGCCGCCCAGCACATTCAGTTCGGGGTGTTCGGGCATGCCCCCATCATGCATCCCCGTCCGCCGGGTCGAGTACCCAACCGCCGCGCCGCAGCACACCGGTCACCGCGAGGTCGGCGTCGAGCACCACCAGATCGGCGGCCGCCCCGGCCACCAGCCGCGCGTCGGGCAGCCCCAACGCGCGCGCCGGATTCACCGATGCCTGGGCCACCGCCGCGCACAATGCCGCATCGCGCGCCAACCCGCTGTGGGCCACTGCGAACCGGAACACCCGGTCCATCGTGGCGGTGCTGCCCGCGATGGTCTCGGTGCCCGCAACCCGGGCCACACCATCGCGCACCTGCACCCCCAGCGGACCCAGTTCGTACCAACCGTCGGCCATCCCGGTGGCCGCCATCGCATCGGTGATCAGCGATACCCGTTGCAGACCTGCGCTTTTGGTGATGTGCCGGTAAATCGCCGGGTCGACGTGCACCCCGTCGGTGATGACCTCGACAGTGACCCGGTCATCCTCCAGCAGTGCGATGATCGGGCCGGGCTCGCGGCGGTCGATGGGCCGCATCGCGTTGAACAGATGGGTTCCGACTCCCGCGCCTGCGTCGATGGCCGCGCGGGTCTGCGCATAGGTCGCCTCGGTGTGCCCGACGGCCACCACGACACCCGCCGACCGGAGTTGGGTGATCGCGGCGAGCGCGCCGTGGCGTTCCGGGGCCAGCGTCACCATCCGGATGCAGCCCGCCCCGGCGTCGAGCACGCGCGCCACCTCGTTGGCGTCCGGATCGCGCATCAATAAGGGTTCGTGTGCACCGCAACGCAACTCGGAAAGCCACGGCCCTTCCAGGTGGATACCGTCGAGCAGTCCGGCCCGCACATCGGCGGCCAGCGCGCCGACCTGGCGCAGCAGTTCATCGGGCGCCGCGGTGACCAGCGAGGCGACGATCGTGGTGCTTCCGTGCCTGCGGTGCAGGCCGACCGCCGCGGCCGTCTGCTCGGTACTGCCTGCGGTGAAGTTGGCGCCGGCCCCGCCATGGACGTGGGTGTCGACAAACCCGGGCACCACGGTGACCGCGCCCAACACCCGGTCGGGAGGGCCGGGCGGTTCGCCGGAACCGGTGGCGCGCACCGTCTCCCCGGCGATGTCGATCCACCCCGGGCGCAGAAGTTGCGCACCGGTCAGCAGGGTGTCGGCGACCAGCAGCACTCAGATGCCCTGCCAGTCGGGCTTGGACCGGTAGGTCTCGCGGTAATACTCGGCGAGCTGCAGCCGGCGGGCGGCACCATCGTCGAGCAGCACCGTCACGTGCGGATGATGCTGCAGGACGGTGGCCGGCCACATCGCGCTGACCGCACCCTCCACCAGGTGGTGCACGGCCTCTGCCTTGCTCCGCCCGATGGCCACCAGCACGATGTGCCGCGCCTCGAGAATGGTGCCCAACCCCTGGGTCAGGCAGTGGGTGGGCACGGCATCGATATCGTCGCCGAAGAAGCGGGCGTTGTCGCGGCGGGTCTGTTCGGTCAGCGTCTTAATCCGGGTGCGCGAGGCCAGCGAGGAACCGGGTTCGTTGAACCCGATGTGCCCGTCGGTGCCGATCCCGAGGATCTGCAGGTCCACTCCCCCCGCGCCGGCAATGGCCGCCTCGTATGCCGCGCAGGCCGCCGGGATGTTCTCGGCCAGGCCGTCGGGTCCCTGCACGGCACCGTCGGCGAAGTCCACCCGGTCGACGAAGACGGTGTCGATGACGTTTCGGTAGCGCTCGGGGTGCTCGGCGGGCAGACCGACGTATTCGTCGAGGGTGAACCCGCGGACCTGCCGGAACGACAGCCCGCCCGCGGCATGGCGGGTGACCAGTTCGTCGTAGATGGACAGCGGTGAGGACCCGGTGGCCAACCCGAGCACGGCATCGGGCTTGCGATCCAGCAGCGTACCGATGGCGTCGGCGGCGACGCTGCCGATCGCGACGGCGTCGGGCAGGATGACGACCTCCATCAGCTGTTCGCCACGAACAGTCCGGCCCCGGCGGTCAGGTGGGCCCCCAGCGGCGGGGTCACCGCGATATTGCCCGGTTCGCGCTCGTCCATGATCACCACGGGCACGATCGGGTTGAGCCCCTTGGCCACCACCGCCGGGACGTCGTAGCTGATGACGACCTCACCGGCGGTGACCTGCACACCCTCCTGCAGCACGGTGGTGAAACCCTCGCCGTTGAGCGCCACGGTGTCCAGGCCCAGATGCACCAGCACGCCGACGTTGTCCGGGGTCAGCACGATGAAGGCGTGCGGCATGAGCTTGAGCAGCTTGCCCGACACCGGCGAGACGGCGTCGACGACCTCGTGCGGCGGGTCGATCGCGGCACCGACACCGACCATGCCTTGGGAGAACACCGGATCGGGTACATCGGCCAGGGCGACGGCGCGTCCCGCCACCGGCGCCAGCACGTTTGTCGTCATGGCTGCAACACTACGAGCGGCGCACCTCGGGCGTTGCCGAACACGGCCTTGGATTGCGGTCTCTGGGGCTAAGCTGCCGCGAATGGGTGGGTCGACCAAACCGCAGAACAATCCCCGCTTCCCGGGGTTCGCACAACTTCAGCGGCTCGGCAAGAGCCTGATGCTGCCGATCGCCGTGCTCCCCGCGGCGGGCATCCTGTTGCGGCTGGGCCAGCCGGATCTGCTGGGCCGCATCGAGGCGCCGGTGGTCGGGCCGTTCTTCCAGGCCATGAGCGCGGCCGGCGGCGCATTGTTCGACAATCTGGCGTTGTTGTTCGCCGTCGGTGTCGCGATCGGTTTCGCCAAGAAGGCCGACGGATCGACCGCGTTGGCCGCCGTGGTCGGTTATCTGGTGATGGACAAGGTCTTCGAGACCATGTCGCCGTTCGTCCTAGCCGGTGTGCTCGACAAGGCCGGCGAACAGGCACAGATCAACTACAGCGTGTTCGGCGGCATCGTCATCGGCCTGTTGACCGCCTGGCTGTTCGACAAGTACCACACCATCGAATTGCCCTCGTATCTCGGCTTCTTCGGCGGCCGCCGGTTCGTACCGATCGTGGTGTCGCTGGCCAGCCTCTTCGTGGCGTTCGCGATGAGCTACTTCTATCCGCTCTTCGACTCCGGGCTGACCAGTCTGGGCCAGTTCATCGGCGGCTCCGGTGCGATCGGTGCGTTCGTCTACGGGTTCGCCAACCGGATGCTCATTCCGGTGGGCCTGCACCACATCCCGAACTCCTACATCTGGTTCCTCTACGGCGATTACGACACCCCCAACGGTGTCGTCACCGGCGAACTCACCCGCTTCGCCGCGGGCGATCCCACCGGCGGGCACCTGACGGCAGGCTTCTACCCGATCTTGATGTTCGGTCTGCCCGCCGCAGCGCTGGCGATGATCCATGTCGCCGACAAGAAGCAGCGCAAGGTCGCCGTCGGCATCCTGTCCGCGGCGGCGCTGACGGCGTTTCTCACCGGCGTCACCGAACCGCTCGAGTTCGCGTTCATGTTCGTCGCGTTCCCGCTGTACGTCATCCACGCGGTGCTGACCGGTCTGTCGCTGGCGATCGCCTACGCCCTGGACATCCACCTCGGCTTCTCGTTCTCGGCGGGCCTGATCGATCTGCTGCTCTACGGCGGTGCCCCGGCGGCCAAGAACATCCCGCTGTTGGTTGGTATGGGCCTGGTGTTCTTCGTCGTGTACTACCTGTTGTTCCGGTTCGCCATCACCCGGTGGAACCTGCGCACGCCGGGTCGCGAGCCCGAGGAGGAGTTCGTGGCCGAGGAGGCCGCCAATGTCGGTGCGGGCACCGGGTCTTCCACCGCGGTGGTCGCCGGCACCGGTTCCGCTCCCGGCGCTGCGGCATCGCGTACCGAGCAGGTCATCGCCGCATTCGGCGGCCGGGACAACCTGGTCAACGTCGACGCCTGCATCACGCGCCTGCGGATGGAGGTCGCCGATCCGTCGAAGGTGGATCAGGCCCGGTTGAAGAGTCTCGGCGCGGCCGGAGTCATCGAGGTCGGCAACAACGTGCAGGCCGTGTTCGGCACCGAGGCCGAGGCGCTGAAGAACGACATCAACAGCGCACGCTGAATTTCAGCGGCAGTAGTCGTGTGTCGCGTACTCCAACGCGCGCCGGAACACCGGGTCCAGCCCGCGGTTGCGTGCCGTCTCGTCGACCGCGGCCGCCACTTCGGCCGGACACGACGGGGTGTGCAGTTCCTGCCATCGGTGCCCGATCTCGGCGACCATGGTCTGGTTCAGCGTGTCGATCTTCGCGCGGGTGTCCGCGAGGTCGGGGGCGGTGACGGGCGCGGCCGCCGGTTCGATCTTCCAGTACGCGAAAAGGCTGTGCTGCAACGAGACCGAGGCGTCAATCTGGTCGCGGAAGACCTCGCGCACATAGCCGGGATCGATCCCCTGCCCCTGCGCGGCGGTGGCGACACCGTCGAGGACCTGCTGTTCGCGCGGTGGGTCCGAAATCGCACCGCCGGTCAGGTATTTGGACGCCGCGACGGGGTCAGCGGTCTGCAGCCGCTGCGCGGCGGCGTCCACCAGCGGTAGCAGCGGGCTCACCACATCGGCACCCGCGGCCGGGACGACCGTCGCGAACGCCAGCGCGGCGGCGATCAGGGGCGTGCGCATCAGCGGGACCCGCGCAGCAGCCGGCCGGGCCGCTTGCCGGTGTCCACCCCGTCGCGCCGGGTGATCACGCCGTTGACGATCGTCGCGGTGTAGCCCGATGCGCCCTGGACCAGGCGATGCCCGCCGGCGGGCAGGTCGAAGGCCATCCGCGGTGCGTGCAGCGTCAGTGCGTCGAGGTCGATCACGTTGATATCGGCCTTCTTTCCGGTCTGGATCACGCCGCGGTCGGTGAGCCCGAACAGCTGCGCGGTGTCATGGGACTGTTTGCGAACAACGTACTCCAGCGGCAGCTTCTCGCCGCGGTGTCGATCGCGCGCCCAATGCGTCAGCAGGAAGGTCGGATAGGACGCATCGCAGATCATGCTGCAGTGTGCGCCACCGTCGGAGAGTCCCAGCACCCCGGCGGGATGGGTCATCATCTCCCGGATGGCATCGTGATTACCGTCGGCGTAGTTGAACATCGGCAGCATCAGCATGTTCGACGCATCGGCCTCCAGCATCAGGTCGTACATGGCGGCCAGCACATCCTGGCCGCAGTCGGCGGCGATGGCGGCCACCGTCTTGTCGCGTGTGGGCTCGTAGTCGGGCGGTTCACCCAGCGAATACAACCGGTCACCGGAGTACTGCGCCAGCGCGAACATCCCATCGAACAGCACGTTCGGGTCGATCGGCAGATCCTCTTCGGACAGAATGGCCTGCCGCACAGCCGGTTCGGCCAGCCGGGCCGCCAGTTCCTCGCGGCTGCACGACGCCTTCAACGCGCGGTAGGTGGGTCGGTGGGTGAAGGCGTGGTGACCGGGAAAGCCCAGCAACATGCCGAACGGGCGGGCCGCCACCTGCGGATACAGCCGGCTGCCCGCCTGATGCGCGGCCGCCGACAGGTCGAGCTGCTCACGCCACAGCTGCGGGTCGGCGTCGACCTGGATGAGCGCGAAGCTCAGCGCACAGTCGATCTCCTCGCCCAGCCTGCGCATCCACTCCAGCTCCCTGCGCGGAGCGACGATGTCCTCACCGGCGGCACCCTGCGGGGCCAGTTCGAAGACCGCACCGCCGCCGGCCGCGGTGGCCCGGCCGAGGGCGAACAGTTCGTCCTCGGCGGCAAAGGTTCCCGGCACCGGTTCGCCGTCCATGGCCCGGTGCGCCAGCGTCCGCGACGACGAAAAGCCCAGCGCCCCGGCCTCGATGGCCTCCCGGACGATGCGGCTCATCGCGGCGATGTCCTCGGGTGTGGCCGGCTCGTTGCGGGCGCCGCGCCCGCCCATCGCGTAGGCCCGCACCGTCCCGTGCGCGATCTGGCTGCCCATGTCCACGGCGAGCTCGCGTCGTCCGATGACGTCGAGATACTCGGCGTAGGTCTCCCAACCCCAGGTGATGCCCTCGGTGAGCGCGGTGCCGGGAATATCCTCGACACCCTCCATGAGCTCGATCAGCCACTGTTCCTGACCGGGCCGCACCGGGGCGAAACCCACCCCGCAGTTGCCCGCGACGACGGTCGTCACACCGTGGCTGCTCGACGGTTCGAGCACATCGTCCCAGCTGACCTGTCCGTCGTAGTGGGTGTGGATGTCGACGAAGCCGGGCGCGACGATCTTGCCGGTCGCCTCGATGGTCTCGGCGGCCTCGGCGGCCAGCGGCGGGTCGCCAGGGCCACGGCGGCGCACCTCGACGATGCGTCCGTCCTTGACTGCCACGTCGGCGGTGAACCGGTCCGCACCGGTGCCGTCGACAACTGTTCCGCCGGTGATCAACAGATCGAACACAGGTCACTCCTTCGGTCCCCTGCGTCGTGTGTAGCACCGCTCGCCGCGCGGACCAGGCAGATTTGAGAAAGTGTTCACTCCCCGGTGTCGGGACAGGTATGCATCACGACGCTTGGACGAGATCGGCTGGAGGGTCGTGGATGCACCGAGGCGACCGCACAACCACAACCCTCACACCGATCTCGCCCGAGCAATTTCAGACGGTGCCCTCCCGGCCCGATGGTTATCCACAGGGTGGACGCGCGAGTGCGTCGGCTTGTCGGTGGCGGCGCGCACCATCCCGTCATGGAACCGTTCGTGGGCAGCGAGGCGTTGGCCGGCGGGGTGATGACGCGCGGCGTCCTGCGGGCCCGCTACACCGCAATCCTGCCCAACATCTATGTCGCCAAAGGCACCGAGCTGACGCTGGAGGTCCGCGCACGGGCGGCCTGGTTGTGGAGCGGCCGAACCGGCATCATCGCCGGCCGCACCGCCGCCGTCATGTACAGCACGCCGTGGGCGGTCACGACCGACCCCATCGAACTCATCGCCCGTCGCACCGAGCATCCCGACGGGCTGATCATCCGCAATGAGCGCATCGCGATCGACGAGATCGGGATATGGAACGGACTCCCGCGCACCAATCCGGCGCGCACGGCGCTGGATGTGGCACGCCACCATCCCCGGGATGCCGCGGTCATGCTGTTGGATCGGTTCTGCGCGGCATCCGACACCAGCTCGGAGGAGATCTCGCAGCTGGCGGGCCGCTACCGAGGCGCACGCGGTATCAGAACCGCACTTTTGACCGCCGCCGAGATCGATCCCGGCGCCCTGACACCGGAGGAGACACGGGTCCGGCTGATGCTCTCGGATTTGGGGCTTCGGCCGCCGCACAGCAGGATTCACGTCACCGATGGTTGCGATGAAGCCGTGCTGGACATGGGATGGCGCACACTGCGGATCGGCATCGACTGCGAACGAGCCGACCCCCGCGACAGGTCCGACTTCCTGCAGAGCCTGGGCTGGATCTACCTGACGATCGCACCCGGCGAGAACCACACCTCGGTGAGCTCCCGGGTCCGCCGGGCGATGCGGGCCAGGAGACGGCACCTGCCGGTGTGGCGCTGAGGTCAGAGGTCGGCGAAGCAGGCGTCGCTTTCGCCCGACGGGATGGTCGCGTCGGCACTGGAGAAGGTGCCGTCGACACCGGTCTTGGTGACCTTCACCGAATCGGCCTTGATACCCAGCGGGTAGTTCTCGTTGAGCTTGGTGGTCAGCTCGCTCAGCGCGGTCTGCACCGTGGCCTTGTCGAACGCGCCGGCGACATCCTGCACGGTGAGTTCCAGATTACCCTCGCGCACTTCGGGTTTGGCGGTGATCGTCGTTCCCCCGGCGGCCTCCATGATCAGGGTGCCCGCGTTGGCGTCGGTCCGCACCGAGGTCACCAGATTGCCGACCACCGGCAGGCTCTCCTGCACGGTCTGCTTGATGCCCTCGGCGGTCCAGGAGAGCTGAGCAGTCACCTTGCCGATGGTGCCCTTGGAGTTGGCCGAATCCGCAAGCTCGATATCGCTGAGCGTCACGTCGGCGGTCATGCCCTTGGCGGCCTGGACGCGGTCACCGGTGGTGACCACCGAGATGTCGGTGTAGTGATCGGTCAGGTACTGCCACAGGAAGGGCGGTGTCACCGAGTAGGAGACGTCGGCGGTGTCCTCGACCAGGCAGTCGGTGATACCGGACAGCACGGTGCCCGCGCGGTACCTGGCGAAGAGCTCCGCACCGGCCAGCACGGCCACCAAGGCGGCGATCACGATCACCGCGGTGAGCACGATGGTCTGACGGTTGCGGGCGGGCCGCGGCTCGGGTGGCTGCGGTCCCGGCGGCAGCTTCTGGATGGGCGGTGGCGGGATCGGCGGCGGTGGCGGGACCGGGATCTTGCGTGTCGCGGGTTCCGGTATCCGGTGCTGCTGCGTGGGCGGCTCGGGCCTCGGTATCCGCTGCGTGGGCGGCTCCGGCCTGGGGATGCGCTGAGTGGGGCTGTGCGGGTCACCCGGGCGCACCGGCCTGGGGATACGCCGCGTCGCCGGGTCGCGCGGCTGGTCGGGCGGCAGCTGTCCTGGCGGCATCTGACGATTCTGCCAGGACACTCTGCCAAAACCTCGGCGGCCGTGGTCACCGCCGCCGCAGGACACGTACATCGATTGCGCTTCCACTACCGGACCCGAGAATTCGGGTGTTGGATGTCGTCATGAACCGGCCCGACATCGTCATCCTGATGACCGACGAGGAACGCGCGATCCCGCCGTACGAGGCGGACGACGTCCTGGACTGGCGGCAGCGGGTGCTGACCGGTCGGCGGTGGTTCGACGAGAACGGCGTCAGCTTCGCCAGGCACTACACCGGTTCGCTGGCCTGCGTGCCGAGTCGTCCGACGCTGTTCACCGGGCACTACCCCGACCTGCACGGTGTCACCCAGACCGACGGGTTGGGCAAGCGTTACGACGACTCACGGTTGCGCTGGCTGCGCCGTGGCGAGGTCCCGACGCTGGGCAACTGGTTCCGGGCGGCCGGCTATGACACCCACTACGACGGCAAATGGCATATCTCCCATGCCGATCTGACCGACCCGGCCACCGGGAAGATCCTGGCGACCAACGATGACGACGGTGCGGTCGACGAGACCGCGGTGCGGGCCTACCTGGACGCCGACCCGCTGGACCCGTACGGCTTCTCGGGCTGGGTGGGTCCCGAACCGCACGGAGCGGCCATGGCCAACAGCGGTTTTCGGCGCGATCCGTTGGTCGCCGACCGGATCGTCGCGTGGCTCGAAGATCGCTACGCCCGTCGGCGGGCCGGTGATCCCGCGGCGTTGACGCCGTTTCTGCTGGTGGCCAGCTTCGTCAATCCGCATGACATCGTGCTGTTCCCGGCCTGGTCCCGGCGCAACCCACTGGCGGCGTCGCAGGCGGACCCGCCGCACGTTCCGGCGGCACCCACCGCATCGGAGGACCTGTCGGCCAAACCCGCCGCCCAGGCCGCGTTCCGCGACGCCTACTTCTCCGGGTACGGACCCTCGCGTGCCGTCCGGCGCACCTACCGCACCAAGGCCCAGCAGTACCGCGACCTGTACTACCGGCTGCACGCCGAGGTGGACGGTCCGCTGGACCGGGTTCGCCGAGCCGTCACCGAGGGCTCGGCCGAGGCCGTGCTGGTGCGCACCTCCGATCATGGCGAGTTGCTGGGCGCGCACGGCGGATTGCACCAGAAATGGTTCAACCTCTACGACGAGGCGACCCGGGTGCCGTTCGTGATCGCCCGCACCGGGGCCGGTGCCACCGCGGCGCGCACCGTGGCGGCGCCCACCTCACATGTGGATCTGGTGCCCACCCTGCTCGGCGCCGCCGGCGTGGACGTCGCATCGGTGGCCGCCGAGCTCGCCCGCACCTTCAGCGAGGTGCATCCGCTGCCCGGCCGGGATCTGATGCCGGTCGTGGACGGGGCGCCCGCCGACGAGAACCGCGCGGTGTACCTCTTGACCCGCGACAATGTGCTCGAGGGTGATTCGGGCGCGTCGGGCCTGGCCCGCCAGTTGGGTCGCGATGTCAATCCGCCTGCACCGCTGCGCATCCGGGTACCCGTCGACGTGGCAGGCAACTTCGAGGGCCTGGTCGCCCGGGTCGACGGCCGGATGTGGAAGCTGGTGCGCACCTTCGACGACCCGGGAACCTGGACCGAGCCCGGTGTCCGTCAGCTCGCGTACACCGGACGGGGAGCACAGCGCTACCGCAGTGACGTCCTCGACGATCAGTGGGAGCTCTACGACCTGACCGGCGACCCGGGTGAGGCGGTCAATCGCTGGGACGACCCGTCGCTCGACGGGGTGCGCGCGGCACTGCGCACCCAGCTCAAGCAGGTGCGCGCCGAAGCGGTGCCCGAACGCAACAATCCGTGGCCCTATGTCCGGCGGCGCGGCACGCAGCAGCCGAAACGCTGGTGGGCACGGCTGCTCGGCTGACTCAGCTCTTGGCCAGGTACACCAGGAACTCGATGACGGCCGTCGGCTGCACCTCCAACAACGAAGCGAACGGTTTCGGCGGCGTGACGTTGAAGTCGGGCAGCCGCACCGGGACCGTGCCCACCGCCTCCACCCGGTCGCCGTTGCGCCGCACATCGACCTGCGCGGTCTCCGGGCGGGTAACCCCCTTGATGGTCAGCTGAACCGGAACCTCCACTCGGGTCGAGCTGCCGTCGGCCGGTATCGCGGACACATCGGTGGGGACGTTGCCTACCAGCTCGGCGGTCGGGAATGTGTCGGTCTCCAGCGCGTCGGCACTGCGGAACTTCTCATCGCGCCCCGAGCTTCCCGTTTCCAGGCCTGCCACGTCGACGGTGAACTTCAACGATCGCACGTGCGAGTCCTCGATCTCGGCGCTACCGGTGACCGTGTCGCCACGTCCGGCGACATCAACTGTCTCCCAGAGCAATTGCTGCTGCACCCGGTAGCCGACCTGGGATCCGGGCTGCACGGTCCACGTGCCGTCCAGCGCGCCGCCACCGGGCTGGGCCGCGGCGGCGAAGGCCAACTCCGGCTCGGGCGGGCCCTGGACGTAGTTCTTGTAGGCCCACGGCGTGGCTGCGACCACCGCGACAAGCAAGACCACCAGCACTCCCGCGACGATCGCCGCGACCCTTTTCTTCACCGGGTCATGGTGACAAAGGCGGCGAGCCCGCGGGGCGATCTTGATCTAATTCACACCGTCGCAAGTAGTCGAGGACGTCGGCGCCGTCGGCGGTGACGTAGACCAACTCGTCGAGCGGCAGCGGCAGGAAGCCGTCGCTCTCCATCCGGCGCAGCTGCATCACCAGCCCGTCGTAGAACCCGGCGGTGTTCAGCAGCACCACCGGTTTGGTGTGGTGCCCGTGCTTGCGCAGTTCGAGGATCTCGGTGGCCTCGTCGAGCGTGCCCAGACCCCCGGCCAAGATCACCAGGGCGTCGGCGCGGGCCAGCAGCTGGGCCTTGCGGTCGGCGAGGTCGCGGGCGAACACCATCTCATCGGCGTCGGCGCGGGCCTTGGCCCGCAGGAACTCCACCGAGATGCCACACAGCCGGCCGCCGGCCTGCTGGACACCGTCGGCGATCACCTTCATCAGCCCGGTGTTCGAACCACCCCACACCAGGGTGTGCCCGGCCGCCCCGAGCGCGGTGGCGAACTCGCGGGCCGGGGTGGTGTAGCGGGCGTCGAGGTCGGCGGCCGACAGAAACACGCAGATGTGCATGCTTACGATTATCGGTTTATCGACCTGGGCAAATATCATCGACACCGAGATGACCGAGAACGCCGTGACCACCGCCGACACCAAATCCGCCGCCCGGATCAGCCAGGAGGCCGCCCGTCGGCGCACCTTCGCGGTGATCAGCCACCCCGACGCCGGTAAGTCGACGCTGACCGAGGCGCTGGCCCTGCACGCCAGGGTGATCAACGAGGCGGGCGCCATCCACGGCAAGGCCGGTCGCAAGTCCACCGTCTCGGACTGGATGGAGATGGAGAAGGCCCGCGGTATCTCGATCACCTCGACCGCGCTGCAGTTCCCCTACCGCGACTGCGTCATCAACCTGCTCGACACCCCCGGGCACGCCGATTTCTCCGAGGACACCTACCGGGTGCTCACCGCCGTCGACGCCGCGGTCATGCTGATCGACGCCGCCAAAGGCCTTGAGCCGCAGACCCTGAAACTGTTCCAGGTGTGTAAGCACCGCGGTATCCCGATCATCACGGTGATCAACAAGTGGGACCGTCCCGGCCGGCACGCGCTGGAGCTGATGGACGAGATCCACGAACGCATCGGGCTGCGCACCACCCCACTGACCTGGCCGGTGGGTATCGCCGGCGACTTCAAGGGTGTGATGGACCGCCGCAAGGGTCACTACATCCGCTTCACCCGTACCGCGGGCGGCGCGACCGCCGCACCGGAGGAGCACATTCCTGCCGATCAGGCGTATGCCGCGGCCGAGGGCGACTGGGACACCGCGGTCGAGGAATCCGAGCTGCTGTCGATGGACGGCTCGGATTACGACCGTGACACGTTCCTGTCCGGCGAGTCCTCCCCGGTGCTGTTCACCTCGGCGGCGCTGAACTTCGGGGTCAACCAGCTGCTGGACGTGCTGGTCGACCTCGCGCCGCCGCCGGGCCCGATCGTCGACGTCGAGGGGAACCCGCGTCCGGTGGACGCACCGTTCAGCGCGTTCGTGTTCAAGGTGCAGGCCGGGATGGATTCCTCCCACCGTGACCGCATCGCCTACGCCCGGGTGTGCTCGGGCACCTTCGAGCGCGGGGATGTGCTGACCCACGCCGGTACCGGCAAACCGTTCGTCACCAAGTACGCGCAGTCGGTGTTCGGCCGGGAGCGATCCACTTTGGACGATGCCTGGCCCGGCGATGTAATCGGGCTGGCCAATGCGGCGGCGCTCCGGCCGGGCGACACGCTGTATCGCGATCTGCCGGTGGCCTTCCCGCCGATCCCGAGCTTCTCCCCCGAGTACTTCTCGGTGGTGCGCGGCAAGGATCCCAGCAAGCACAAGCAGTTCCGCAAGGGAATCGAGCAGCTCGATCAAGAGGGCGTGGTGCAGGTGCTGCGCTCGGATCGCCGCGGTGAGCAGGCGCCGGTGTTCGCCGCCGTCGGCCCCATGCAGTTCGAGGTGGCCGCGCACCGCATGGAAACCGAGATCGGCGCCGCCATCACCTTGGAGTCACTGCCCTATCAGGTGGCGCGCATCGTGGATCCCGAGGACGCCGAGTTCATGAACAAGCAGGTCTCCGCCGAGGTGCTGACCCGCTCCGACGGCGTCATGCTGGTCCTGTTCTCCACACCGTGGCGCCTGGAGGGCTTTCTGCGGGACAACCCGACGATCACGCTGCGCTCGCTGGTGGCCGCGGCCGACGGGTGAGTTTCGGCCCGTCGGCACCGGTATCACTTCGGTATCATGCGGGGATGGGCATGACATTGCGTACCAGCGAGGAGCAAACCGAGGCGCTGCGTCGGCAGGCCGCCGCCGAGGGGCGGTCGATGCAGGCCGTCGTGTTGGCGGCCATCGACGAGTACATCGCGCGGCACGCGCACAAGACGAAGGTCGACGCGGTCCTGAATCGGGTGCTTGTCGAGGAAGCCGGGGTTCTCGAACGACTCAAAGACGCGTGACCGAGTACCTGGATCTCGAGGACCTCATCGAGATCACACGCCGAGCAATCGACAAAGACGTGGTCATTCGCGATCACGGACTGCTCGAATCCGCCCTGTCCCGGCCGCGTGCGACGGTGTTCGGCGAGGATGCCTACCCTGATCTCTTCGTCAAGGCCGCGGCGCTGATGCACTCGATCGCTCGCAATCACGCACTGGTCGACGGCAACAAGCGGCTGGCATGGACGGCATGCCGCACGTTCCTGGCACTCAACGAGAAATGGGTACACGCGACGGAGGACGATCGTTTCGATTTCGTCATTCAGGTCGCGACAGGCGCGGAGCCGGACTTGGATCGCATTGCCGACCAGCTCCGCGCCTGGTGCGCTTGACTATTCGGCCTCGGCGCTCACCGACACCGGCGTACGCAGATGCGGGTAGGGCAGGTCGATCCCGTTCTCGTCGTAGGCGCGCAGGATCTCGCGGCGAAGCCGGCGCTGAACCGACCACTGCGCGTTGGGCTTCGTCTTGATGGTGAGTCGCAGGGTCACCTGGTCCGATGACATCGTCTGCACGCCCAACATTTCCGGTTCGCCGAGCACCTTCGCCGCGATGGCCTCGTCCTTGACGGCTTCGCGGGCGGCATCGAGTGCCACCCGTTCGGCTTGCTGCAGGTCTGCACTGAGCGCCACCGGCACCTCGATGCGTGCGACGGCGTAATCCTGACTCATGTTGCCCACCCGGGCGATCTCGCCGTTGCGGACGTACCAGAGGGTGCCGTCGATATCGCGGACGGTGGTGATGCGCAGGCCCACGCTTTCTACCTCACCGCTGGCCTCGCCCAGGTCGACGGTGTCGCCGACGCCGTACTGGTCTTCCAGGAGCATGAAGACCCCGGTCACGAAATCGCGGACCAGGTTCTGCGCGCCGAAACCGATGGCGAGGCCGACGACACCGGCCGAGGCGATGAACGGTGCGATGTTGACCCCGAATACGTTGAGCACGCTGAGCACCACCCAGACGAGCAGCACGATCGACACCGTCGACTTCAACACCGAACCGATGGTCTGGGCGCGCTGCTGGCGGCGCGCGGCGGCCTTGGCGGCGCTGGCCGTGTTGCCGCGCTCACGCAGACCACGCAGGCGACCGGCCCGCTTGGGTTCGGCATCGTCGATGATCTTGGGGTTACGGCCGGTGGTGGCGCGGTCGATCATGCGATGCAACACGAAACGTGCGATCAACGCGACCAGCATGTACACCACGACGCGGATGGGAACTTCGATCAGCCAGTGCTTGTTGGTATCCGTCCATTCGAAGGCAAGGTTGACCACATCCATGGTTTCGACCGTACCCAGAGGGGATGGGGGTCAATCAAGTTCTGCGGTCACGGCGTCGAATGTCCGCTCCTCAAAGGCGACGATGCGCGCTTCGGTGACATTCGTCTCGGCGGCGGCGATGGTTTCGATCGCGGTCTTGATGGCATCCCCCTTGGGCCAACCGTAGATTCCGGCGCTGATCAGCGGGAAAGCGATTGTGCGGGCGTCGAGTTCGTCGGCGACCTGCAGGGAGCGCGCGTAACAGGACACCAGTAGTGAACGGTCGCGCTGACCTGCACTGTGGTTGGGTCCGGCGGTGTGGATCACCCAGCGCGCCGGCAATCGGCCGGCGGTGGTCCACCCGGCGTCACCGGTGGCCAGACCGTCCGGAAAGCGACGGATGCAGTCCTGGAGCACCTCGGGGCCGCCGGCGCGGTGGATGGCACCGTCGACACCTCCGCCGCCGCGCATGGCGTTGTTGGCGGCGTTGACGATGGCGTCCACACTCTGCTGGGTGATGTCTCCGTGCACCGCGGTGATGGTCGGCATGGGACCACTATGCCCGTGACGATGCCTGTGACAGGGCCAGCACCTCGTCGGCTGATGGCGGGCTGGCCGGGTGGTGCGACAGGCACCAGGGCGCGGTGACGCGGTGAAAGGACTTCCCTTCGGTGGCGACGTAGAAGTTGCCCGCCCGCAGCCGGCTGATATCGGTGATCAGGCCGCCCTTGGCACGGGCCATCTCCTCGGCGGTGGCGATCTGCACCGGCGAGTTGAGCAGGCCGTAGAACTGGGTGGCCGCATTGCCCGGGATGTGGTTGTGCAGGCCCTTGGGCGCCTGGGTGGCAAAGATCAGCCCGAGTCCGTACTTGCGGGCCTGCGACGCAAGGGCCAGTGTGCTGCGGGTGCTGGCGGTCAGACCGCGAGCCGGCGCCAGGGTCTGTGCCTCGTCCATCACCAGCAGGCCGCTCAGCGGCTTGTCGGCGGCCGGGTTGCGCTTGATCCAGGCGAACAACGCCATCTGCAGCTGGCTGACGAAGCTCTGCCGCTGTTCATCGCTGGGCAGGCCGATCATGCTGATCACCGAGACCCTGGCCCGTTTACCCTCGGTGGGGGTCAGCAGCTCACCGGGGTCCAAAGCCTTTCCGGCGCCGCCGAACAGCGGGTCGTTGACGGTGGCGGCGCGCAGGTTCTGCGCCATATCGGCGGCCATCTTGGGGGCGTCGGCGAGCTCGCTGACATCCTCGGGCAGGTCGGCCAGCATGCCGATGAACCCGGGCAGCGTCGGGTCGGGTTGACGGCCGTAGTGCTGCAACGCTTCTCGCAGCACGGCGCGCGAGCGGGCGGCCTTGGCGGTCTGTCCGCTGATCTGGGCGCGCGGTTCCAACGCCGCGACGGCGGATTCGACGGCCTCGGTGAATTCGTCGTGGTCGTCGAGCACGCTGGCGAAATCGGGTAGCGGCTGGAAGGCCAGTGGGCGGCCGGTGCTGCGGCGCGGGGTCCAGATGACCACCTCGGTGTTGGCCAGGTAGTCCGTGGCGCGGGCGTCGTCGGCGCGCTGCCAGCCGCTCGGTGTCTGCGGCCAGGCGCTGCCCAGGCGCGACAGATCGTTGTTGGGGTCCAACACGATCGAGGAGACCCCACGCAGCGCGGCCTCTTCGACGAGGCGCCGGATCAGCACGGTCTTGCCCGATCCCGAACCGGCGAAGATGGCGACATGTTTGCGCAGCGCGGCCAGGTCAATGGCGACGGTGGTGTCGGTGCGCACGTCGATACCCAGCGGCATCTTCGACTCGGCGGCAACGAATTCCGGCCCCTCGTCGGCTGCCTCCGTTGTTTCCTCGATGACGGTGATGGAGTCGTCGCCGTCGAAACCGAGCGCCTCACGCAGCACGGTGATGCCGTGTGCGGGGCGGCGGGCGCGCAGCCAGGCGGTCAGGCCGGCGACGTCGTCGTCGATGAGGTCGCGCAGGGCGGTCATGGTGCGGATATCGTCGTCGGACAGGGTCAGGGTGCGGCCACCCTGCTTTTCGAAGTCCTTGATCAGGGCCTCGGTCTTCGGCCCCGACGGCCATGGTGTGTTGCGCAGGAAGAACAGGTTGCGCCGGTCGGTGTGGGCGTTCAAACCCGTTGCGCTGAGCGTCTTCTTGACGCGGTTCTGGGCGGCGACGGCGTTGGTGGCGCCGATCGCGCGGAAGGCCCAGTGCCGTTCGTCATCGGTGGCAGCATCCAGGGTCTGGCGCAGCCGGGCGTGCAGCACGACGTGCGAGCCGGGCGGTGGGTCGCAGACATAGGCCTGGTCGTCGCCGTGCTCGACGATCCATGCGCTCAGCGCGGCGCCGAGCAGCGCCGGGACGGCGGTGTCCTCGCCGTCTGCGTCGAGTGCGGCAGCCGGCACGGCCCGGGACCGGTATTGGGCGAACAGCCGGTCGATGGGTGAGGTGTCGGCAGTGTCGTTGTCGGGCTGCTCTTCTGGGGCCAGCTCGTCGGACAGGTGGGCCAGCTCGACGACTTCCTTGCGGCGCAGGCAGCCCCGCACGTGAGCGTCGGCGCGGATCAGCAGCTGGCGCGGGGTGTAGCCGGCGGCGTCGTCGAACGCCGAGGGTTTGATGGGCCAGCTCGGGTAGGGCGGGGTGAAGCCGACGGTCAGGTAGGCGGCCTCGAAGCGGCGTTCCAGGATGGCGCGGCCGATATCGGCGCTCGGCAGCGGGGACAGCGGTGCGGTGACGCGGAACCGATCGGACACGCTGGCGGTGGCACGATCGCGGATGCTCTCCCACGCCGAGGGCAGGCAGGCCACCACGGGGACGGTGCGCCGCAGGGTCTGGCGCACCGACATCAGGCCGTGCGCAACCTGTTCCAGCACACCGTCACCGGCTCCCCTGGATTCGTCGGTGCGCGTGGAGGATTGTGCGAGCAGGGTGTCGATCTGGTCCAGTGCCAGCACCGACGGTCCGGCCAGGGCGGTCAGCCGGGCGATATCGCGCACGCAGTGCTGGGCCGAGGGCGCGGTGCCGCGCAGCCGCCAGTGCAACCGGTCGTCGGAGCCGACCTCATCGCTGCCCTGCAGGTAGGAGTCGCCGATATCGCGGGCGACAAGATCGTTGGCGGACAACAGAACCAGTGCGCGCAGGGTCTGGTGGCAGTCGCGGACATCACGGCGGGCCTTGGCCAGATCGTTGACGAAGGCGTCCAGGGTTTCGCGGTCCAGGTCCTCGTCGCCGATGATGGCGCGCCGGTCGGCGCGTGAGACGTGCGCGATGGAGGACAGTTCCCACAGCAGGTCTTTGAGCTGGGTCTCGCGATTCGCACCGCGGCGACCGAAACTCTCCAGCACCCCGGCGCGCACCGATTCCCAGAAGCTGGCGGCGTCGAGCAGTTCGACGACGAAGAAGTAGCCGCCACCGGCCTGGACGCGTTCGCGGATCTGGCCGAGCAGGTGGGTTTTGCCGGAGCCGGCCTGGCCGCGGATGGTGACCCCGAGCGGCGCGGATTCGGGGTCGCGCTGGGCGTCGGCGAAGGCCTCCATGACATCGTCGACGGCGCGTTCGTTGAGTCCGCTGACGTGGGTGGGTGCCTGCGGGCGCCACAGGTCGTCGCTGGTGGGCGCCCAGGTGAGCCGGAGGGCGGCGAGTGCTTCGCGGTGTGCGTCCTGCATCAAACCTCAATTGCGATCAGGTGTTTGGCCTGTCCACCGATGGTGATGGCGGCGGCACGGTCCTCGTCGGTGAGGACCTTCTGGTTTTCTTCGGGGATCAGGCTGATGGCGCCGGTGCGGTACAGCTGGGTGAGCGTGTCGTCCAGGTCGGCGACGTCGTCGAGCTGCTGGCGCAGGGTTCTCAAGCCAACCCAGGCGCCGGGTCGCTCGGCCAGCTCGGTGTAGGCCTGCGTGATCCGGTCAGCGGCGCTCGGGGCTTGTTTGGGCCAGAACAGCTCGGCCAGGCTGAGGTCGGCGGTGTCCAGGTAGCGGCCGAGCCCGGCCAGCACGGTGTAGAGGGTCTTGGCGGGGCCGGTGGAGCGCGGTGGCGCGCCGGCGGCGATGATGTCGCGGCAGAGCCGCCAGCCGCGGTCGGTGAGCTCGTGGACGTAGCGGCCGCCGACGCGCTCGGATTCGATGAGGTCGAGGGTGTTGAGCTTGTCCCGGCTGCGTTTGTCCAGCTTGGGGCCGTATGCCAGCAGGTCGGCGTTGGGCACCGGGCGTGCCTGAGCCATCAGGACGAGCAGCACGGCGCGCTCGGTCCCGGTCAGGTCGGTGGGCGTGACACTCACGCGTTACAACGTAGCGGCATGGGCGCGGAGGCGTCCGCGCTAGCGGATGCGGTCGATGAACGGGACGCGGTCGAGCACCGGGTTGTCCCGAATCCGGGGCACCGGTGGCGGCGGTGGTGCTTGGACGGGCGGCGGCGGGGGCGCAAGGGCGGGCGGCGGCACATTGAGCAGCTTCGCGCGTTCCAGCGGCTTGGGCGCCTTCGGCGGCGCCACCGGTGCCGCGGTCTGCGCCGACTGCGGTTGGGGGTCGGGCTCTGGGGCGGGGTCCGGCGTGGAAGGCCAAGTGAGGGTGAGGGATACGGAGACGACGAAGACGATGATCGCGGCGATCAGGGTGGCGGTGAGCGCGGCGACGGTGATGTTGCGCGGTGCCTGGTCGGATTCGTCGGGGATGTTGGCGATGTGCGCGGAGGCCAGGGCTGCGCCGCGGGTCAGGGCGAAATCGGCCTCGGTGGCGGTGATGACGGGGCGGTCGGCATCCGCGCGCAGGGCGGCGACCAGGTCATCGGTGTCGGCGGAGCCCAGGATGTAGACGGCATCGGGCCTGGGCTTGGCGGCGCGTACGACGGCCAGCACGCGGTCGGTGAGGGTGGCGGCGTCGGCGTGGTCGACGCTTTCGACGTGCATGTCGAAGCCGTCGACGGTGGCGACGACGGAGCTGTCGGGTTCGACGACGCAGACGACCAGGAAGTCGTGCCCGGTGAGGTCGGCGATGCCGCGGGCCAATGCCTGCGCGGCGTCGACGTCGCGGACCGGGACGATCGGCGCTCCCCCGCTATAGGTGTCGAGCGCCTCGCGGACCTTGACGGCCTCGTCCTCGGCGTCATGGGTCCAGGTGAGGCCGACGGCGTGCAGGTCGGCGTCGGCGGGCAGCTCGGCCAGGTAGTCCTCGATCTCGTCGACATCGAGGACGCGACGGTCGAGGTGTTCGCCCTGGCCGGTGACACCGTCGACCAGCTCGCCGTGGACGTCCTTCGAGGTGACCGAAAGACCCAGTACGAGGCTCACGTCGTTATCCCCCTGATCTGATTCTGTGATCTTGAGGTTACCTAAGTGAAGGTGCGGGTGGCTCGGTGTGGTGGATGGTCGTGGTCGTGATCATTTGCGTGAGCGCGGGAACGCACTGATGAACAGGCCGCGAAGTTGTCATGCCCGGTTCGGAGCAACAACACCTGACGAGTTGTAGTACTACCAGCGGTACTACGGCAAAAGTGATACTGCGGGTAGTACCAGTTTTTGCATCGCGCTATGGCGTCGACCGGCTATTTGTCATTTCGCCATTCGTGCGCTCGGCGTCTCGGTCTGTCGATGTAATAGCCGATGGCATACGCAAGCGGCGGCAGCAGGAAGATCGGGATAGACACGACGACGATCAGCGCTGCCTGAACCCACTGACCGCGGGCGATCGGAAAGCCGTCATGCTGATCGATGTATCCGGTGCCGGCCAGCAGTACCACCGCAAAGACCGCAATGCCAAGCGTGGGGCCGGACATCCCAAGCACGACGGCGCCTACGGCAGCACACACGCTGACAACCGCCATTAGCCACCACTGTGCTGCAGCAGTGACTATTCCGCGATAAGAGTCCGGTGGTGGGATTACCGGAGGTCCAGGGCTGCCGTCGGGGAGCGGATCGGGCTGCGTCCTGGCGATCCAAAATGAGAAGATTCTTCCGCCGACTTTTAGATACGACGTACGGAAGTAGGCGAACGTCACGCCCACCACCATCACCGCGTACGCCACGACCGCGGAGCTCCATCCGCGCTGCAAAAGAAGACCGACCATCATCACAGCGCCACCAACCAACCAACTGAGCCAATAGATTCGGCGTTCGATCCGCACGTTGTCGACGAGGCCCAGGCTCAGTGCACCGATGAGCGTAATGGCGACTCCGCTCAGCAACCACGGGTCAATCGATGTCATGCAGCCACATCATCTCTGCCATCGACCTCCCCGATCTAGATCTCGATCTTGGCCAGGCTATCCGAGTCCGGGGTTCACAGAATTAGCCGCGAAGTCCATGCCGTGTGCGATCGTCTTCGCGGTTTGGGCCTCGCGCACGACATTGTCGCAAAACTCACGGGGATAGGGCCTGCCGTGGAGACATCCTTTCAGCCTGCCCACCCAGGGCAAGCCCAATTCGAATATCACCTATTTACTGCAGCAGATCTGCTGAAAGGCGCTGCGCACATAGCAAACAGCGCGAAAGTTACGCAGACTTGCAGTGTGATCACCGATAGGAGAAAAACTCAGACAGTCAGCACTTGTCGACAAGCCGTAGCCAGTTCAGACACTTATCGATGGCCTCGACGTCTTGCGAATCCAGATCGGTCGGCCTGAAATGCATCACGTCGTTGCGGACTGCGTTGACCTCCCTCAGGTTCTCGACAACCGTCTTGCGGTCGAAGGGCAGGGCTAACTGATTCCAATTGTCATCCTTGCCGAGGACGGCGACATACTGACCGAACGACAGATCAGCCGCGGTCTCGATCAACCTCGTGGCATGTGTGGATTCTGCAGCCGTCTGGATCGCCGACAATGGCAATTGACTGACGAGCGCACGTAGTCGGTTTTCGATCTCCCCGATCTTTATGAACGAGCCGGCAGTCGCGTGAAAGCCCTCGGCGAGGTCGGTAGCCGTCAGGATCCCTACATACACACCTGTTGGGTCCTCAATATAGAGAAAATCGTTCTCGATGATCCTGTTGATGTGAAGAAGTAAGCCGTCGCTGGACCGGGCTGTCTGACCATCTTTCTCCATGACTTGTCGAGCGGTTGCCTGAGATTTGTCACCGTTCCATCGTGCGATCGACTTCCAGGTGACTGAGCCATAAAGCTTCCGGTGACTCGCATTCATCACCGGAATCTGCGAGAAGTCATGCATGACCATGAGTGTTTCCACCGTCGACAATGACGCTTCTGGGCCCACCGATATCAGGTCGCGCTCTGGATCCAGAAGCGATGAAACGAACCAGGCGACCTCAACCTCAGGATGCTCCGCAAGGTCGCTTAGATAGGAGATTTCGATACTGCCGTAGTAATCGGCCAGGGCGATGTCAGGTGACGCCGTCAAACCTCGCCTGGTCAACTCACGGTTGATCAACCGAACGATGGATGCACCACGCTTCTGGTAGCCCCAGAAACCGAGGAACTTTCTGACTGAAATCGACTTCGGTTGCTTGGGTTTGACAGTGTCGAGGAAGGCGCCGACCTTGGCACGTCCATCCAGATCCATTTGCTCGTCGATGTCATTCTCGGACAACTGGTCACACCCCCGCAGTTCGTATCCTCTACAGCACCGCACATTCCGTTCGGAGCGCACCGGCGCAATCATCGCGTCCCGCGATTTTTCCACATCCAACGCTGGATTAATGCCTCTGACAGTTCATCAATCATTCTAAGGTCGTTTTGGCCCTGATTCGCGGTGGTCACCAGACCTCCGCCCCAGTCATTTGCCGGCCGACGAAGCCTCGAGTGCGGTTGCACCACCGATCTTCTTATCGCCAACGAATCCGAGCAGCTTTATCACGGCATCTTGGGCAGATCGAAGTTGTTGGACACGAGATGATTTGGAGTCGCTGAACGCGGGAACGCAATTGAGTTCCGCCGAGATCCGTGTTTCCAGTGAGGTCAACTGTGACCACATATCTGCATCAGACCGGACGTCGATGAGCCTCAAGGCGTATTCAGCAGCAACACGAAGCGTCAGCTGAGTGACGTTCAGCGCGAAAATTTCCGCGTTTGAACCACCAAGTGCAGCGCCGGCAACGACCCCTGCACCGCTGGCCGCGAGAGCACCTATTGTGGCCACCCCGCCCATCATGCCGCCAGGACCAAGCGCCGCCGGCCCACCCGTGATCGCAGCGGCCACGAAGGCTGAGGCAGGGGCCGCTGCGGCCAGACCGATCGGGCCGGCGGCAATCAAAGCCAATCCTGCGGCAGCAATACCGATGCGGCCCCATGGGATCCCGCCGGTCCCGTTGAGCAGCTCGTCGACTTCGGTCAACGCCTTCGTGATGGTGACTCCAATGTTGGGCTGGAGGCCGAGATTGACCGCCATGGACTTCAGCGCAGTCTTGGGCGCATCACCAGGGTCGATCTCGTACGGCTCGACAAAATTCGTGGCAGTCAACGTGGCGATCGCAATGACAGCTTCGCGAAGGTCGAGCCGATCAGAGATAGTAGGCGTCTGCCCATGGACACGAGTTGTCAGACATGGCTTGGTCCCAGCAGACCACTCTGCTTCCCACTCCACGTCACCACCAATGCATCCCGCGCTCGGCTGCTCGCGACGTACAGCAGCGAACGCTCCCGCAGCAGCGCTTCCGCACGCTCCTCGTCAGGCACGTTGCGCAGAGTGGCCGGCGAAGGAACGTGCTTTTCGTCCGCCCCGGCAAGAACGACCCTGGAGAACTCCATCCCCTTGGCGCGGTGCATCGTCATGACGAGAGGCTGACCCGGCGTCGGAGCGTTCTTGTCGACGGCACGCACAGTGACGCCGCGCTCTCCGAGCCCGCGGACGAAACGATCGCGCTCGTCCTGGCTGCGGGTGAGCACAGCGATGCTCTCGGGCTCGACATCGCCGTCTGCCAACCAGGCCTTGACCTTCGTCGCCACGGTCTCCAGCTCGGCGGTCATGTCAGAACACGGAATCATCTCCGGCGCAGGGCCGTTCCGCGCGGAGCGATACTCGCTGGTCGACTCCTCCCCCTGCTCCAGATCGCGGTACTCCGCACCGGAGAGCACACTCACCGCGAAGTGGAGATTCTGCGCCGTGGTCCGGTAGTTCAGCGTCAGCCGACGGGACCGGCCGACGATCTTGACCCCGAAACGGCTCAACACCACCGGGCTTCCGTAGATCCGCTGGTGCGAATCCTCGGCGATGAACAGGTCATTGGGGCCCTCGGCTACCAGTGCGCGCAACAGCGCCCAGTGGGTGGCGTGCAGATCCTGGGCCTCGTCGACGAGGACGTGGTCGGCCAGGTGGGTGCCGTCGCGCTCGGCACGGACGCGCAGCGCCTCGGCGGAGAGTGCGAGGACTTCCGGGAAGCTGATGGATTCGTCCATTTGACTCTGCCGGCGGTAGGCGTCGACAAGCTTCCAGACGGCGATGCGTTGCGGGCGGCTGAGTCGCACGCCGCGGCCGGGTCGCGCGACCTTGGCGTACTGTTCCAGTGTGGTGACGCGATTCGCCAGAACCACCGCCACGTATTCGGTTTCCAGAAATGCGGGGGTTGCGAGTTTCGCGTCGAGCCCGGAGTCGACGGACTGAGCAACCTCCCGCCAGACCGCGTCGGATGCCGTTCGCTTGGAACCGAACTCGATGGCGTGGCCGAACACCCGCTCGCCGGCAACTGCCGTGGCATCGCCGGCTCGGTGCAGCACGTCTCTGCCGAGGGCATCGATGCCGCCGACGTAGACGCCGGGGTATCCTGGCTTCTCGGCGATACGCAAGCCGGGGTCCAGCGCCTTGAGGTCGGCTTTGAGCCCCTGCGCGAGCGTGGCGTTGTACGTCGTCAGCACGATGCGCGCATCTGGGTTCGCCCGGGCGAGCCTTCGCGCCCGGTGGATCGCGACAACAGTCTTGCCGGTCCCGGCCCCACCCGAAAGGCGGAAGGCGCCTGAGAAATCCGACTCGACGTACTTACGTTGCTCGGGATGCAGGAACGTGCGCCACGCGGCGAAATCGCCACCTTCGATGACTCGGCGTAGTTCTTCGTTGTCTTCGATGTACGCGAACTGCATCTTCGAGGCTGGGCGTTCCAGCGCGGCGATGATCTGCTGGTCCTCATCGAGTGACTTGTCCACCGGCTCTTTGGCGAACCCATGGTTCTCGCGAATCGTCTCAATCGCGGTGCCGGTGGCGAGTTCAAGTAGGGCGCTGCCCTCCCATTCGAGCCCTTCCGACGCGACCTCCAACAGCGCCGACTCGTCGGGTGCTTCCATCGCCTGGGCTGCGAGCAACGGGTTGATGCCCAACCCGTCGACCAATTCGGCAAGCGTGTATCCGACCCCGGCTAGGTAGGACAGCGCCGCTTCCGGCACCGGTGGCACGATGGCCTGTTCCTTCGCGGGCTCCGCGGACGCCGACTCTCCGATCAGTCCCTCTAGGGTGCCATTGATGGGATTGACCCGCAGGGTGGCCCGTTCCGCAAGCTTGATGGCATCGTCGTGGGGCCAGGTCCCCATGTAGATGTACGTCGGTCCGCTGTCCTTGTCGTCGACGCGGAACAGCACTGCCCGCCAATACAGGTCGACGCGTCCAGTGCGAACACGAGGATCGATGGCCCCTTTCATTGGCTCGATGTGCAGCTTGGGTGAGGTGTCGTCGGTGGCGAGCTTCTCGAAGAAGTCGTACACCTTGTTCTTGACCGAGCCGTCCAGCTTGGACATGCCCTTGCTGTTCGACGCAATGACCAGATTCGCCACCTACACCACTCCGTTCAATTTCAACGCCTCGACAATCGAGTCGACATCAGGCGAGCACATCGTCCACCCGTCCACCGGATCGCCATGGTCGAACACCACTGCCACTCGACCACCGGCCCAAGCCATGTCGAGTACGACACCGTCCGTCGTCTCGTAGCCGAGTTCGGGTGCCGTCGCCCCTGCCGCGGCAAGGGCACGAATCAGATCGCGTTCGGCGTCCGACACCGCTTCGTCGAACACCTGCTGCCATTCCTCGGGCAACTCGGACGCCTCGGCTGCCGCAGGCCCGGCTACCGTGGCGGATGCCAGCAAGGATCGGGCGCTCACGCGGCCGGGGTCGCAGATTGCCAGCCAGTTCGACAGCCGCAGCCATTCCTTCCAGGCTCTACCGTCCAGGCTTTCCAACCGCTCGTCACGGTCATCGACGGCAAGCATTGCCCGCGGTGGGTCTGAAGTCGTGCGCACCCCGGCGGCGATGGTGACGCCGCCGTCGGTATACGCCCAGCACACGTCGGAACCGGCCGCGTCGAACGGCGCAGTGCCGTCCAGCGCCGCCAACGCCGCAGCAGTGACTGCGCCGGAATCGGACTTCACCCGGTTGTCGCCGCGGACGAACAGGTACGGCATCCAGGTGCTGAAGTGTCGCCACGCCTCGATGTCGGGGGTGACGATGAACTCCAGCAGCTGCGACACAGGGTCTTTGGCCTGCAGCCGAACCAAACCCGGTTGAACGTGGAACCGGCTGGTGACGAAGCTGGTTGCCTTCTGGTCGAGCCATGTCGGCTCGACCGAGTCACCGGATTTGAAGCGCTGCAGATCCTCGTGACCGAAGGACCACACCAGATAACCTGCAGCCCGCAATGCGGCGCGTTTGTCAGCGTCGTCGGCCACGCGATTGCAGCCGGGAACGGCGTGGAAGGAGCGCCCGTCGGCGAAGATCGCGATGCGCGGGATGTCCGGGTCGGCCGTCTGCAACACGAAATCGGGCTTGACGAAGTCAAGCGAAACCTGCGGTCGCAGTGACCATTTGCGCGCCTTGCTGCCCTGCAAGGTGATGGTCGCCGAGGGACCGTACACGCCTGGCTTCTCCACGACGGCCGCACCCATCAGCTTGAGCCGTTCGATGAACGAGCTGTAGAAGTCGCGTTCCAGGAATGACTCGTCGCTGAGCGGCGTGCTGGGCGGCGCCTGCTCGGCGACCTCTGCGGTCCAGGAATCGAGGTCGGGCGTGCCGTGGGCCCCTACGTCCAGGATGTCGTCGAGTAGCTTCAACGCGGTGAGCCGAGACACCTTGTCCAACTCATACGGCGCGGCGAACGGAAGCAGGCATCGGTGGCAGGCCAGCCGCTCCTCGTCCCGGCACGGGCACTCCCGCAGAATTTGGCGGGCCGCCGCGAGCACCGCGAAAACCTTTGTGTGGTCGGCGAATTCGGCGAGATAACCGGTCCCCCCGGGGACGGTGTCGTGGATCAGCAGGGCACGCCGGTCAGGCGCCCACAGCGCGTCACTGATGGTGGCAACGTCGAGATGCTCGGGGGATCCGCCAATCACCTCGCGTAGACCGAGCAGGATCGCAGCGGCCAGGCTGGGGTGGGCGAAGGTGTCGTATTCCATCTGCGCCGGCAAGTGCAGCAGCACGCCCTGGGTACGCAGCCGTCGCGCCAAGGCGATGTCGCGGACATCCTCGGCGGCCGAACCGCGCAGACGGCACCAGGTACGGTGCTCGTAGCGACTGTTGCGACCGGCGTCGCGATCGAGTTGCCCGCAAGATGCGCAAACCCGGAACAGGCCGCTGGTCGACTCCTGCCCGGCGATCATCCGCGTCTTACCTTTGGATGTTCGCGCTCCGAGGTTGAGCCAGCGGATGTCCAAGCGCCGCAGGTACTCCGCACCGAACGAAGAAGTGGAACGAAACCATGTGCGGCCGACCTGGGTGGGGTCGATGTCGGCGGCGGTCACCACCGTGAACGGTTCTTGTTGGCGGTTGTCGCGGAGGTCGCTGATGGTGGCCTCATCTCGACGCACTTCGGCCGAGACCCGTGTCATCTCGACGACAGCCAGGTGCTGGCTCACGTCGGCAATGCCGGTGCTGTGGCAGCGCGGGCAGCTCGACACCGGCGCGGTCACCGCGGCAGATGGTCCGCTGTGCACCCATCCGCATTGTGGACAGACCTGCCACGCGTGGATGTTGGATTCACCGGCGCCCAGGTCGACAGCGTCGATGGCGACCGCGAGGCCTTGCGCGTAGAAGGTGGCGCCGGGGGCAAGCTCGGTGAGTGCTACTCGGGAGCCACGCTGATAACTGAGTTGTTCGCCCATGTAGTCGTTGCTGTCCGGGTCGATCCAGGTGACCCCGACGTCGAGAGTGACGGAATCGTCAAGCAGTGTGTAGTTGGGGAGGACCCCGTAGCGTTCGAGGACCGAGATCCAGTAGTCGCGGGTCAACGAGGTGATCTGGGCGCCCAGCAGTTTGCGGGAGCCCTTGGCGATCTTGAAGGCGCGCCGGTCGTCGTCGGTGGCGGCGGGTGAGGTGGCCCGCCGTTCGAATTCGGGAAGGTCGGCCTCGACGGTCGCGAGCCGTTCGGTGAGTTCCTTCAGGTCGAGTTGCCACTGGTGGGCCGCGGCCATCAGGCGCTGGGTGAGGCCGCTGGGTCCGCCCTGCGGTGGTGTGCTCGCCCAGGTCCGCAGCGCGTCGACGGCGTCGGGGCTGAAATGGGAACCGAATTGCGCCAGGAAGCGGTCCAGCAGCGCGTCGGCGTCGGTGGCGGCGGTGTCCATCAGTTGGGTCAGCCAGCCGTCGGCGCCGTTGTCGCCGAGCACCGATCGCGCGTCCTTGGGCGCCACCACCTGAGGGTCGCGGGCGAACTGGTCGACGATGTGCGCGATGTACTGGCGTTGCAGGATCTCCTCGGCATTGAGGAAGGTCGCCGGTGGCCGCACGTCCCCTTGGATCACCGAAAGCGGCTCGAACAGTTTGGGCAGATGTTCGCCGCGGCCACGAACGTAGGCCAGCACCAGGGAGTTTCCGGTGAGTCGGCCGGCGCGCCCAACACGCTGCAGGTAGGACGACACCGAGCGAGGCAGGGACCCGAGCATGACGGTGGACAGGTCACCGATGTCGATGCCCATCTCCAACGTCGGGGTCGCGACGAGCACGTTGGGTGCCTGCGGGTCGGTGCCCCCGCGTTTGAAGGCGGTCTCGTAGTCGAGCCGGGTCTTGGTCGGCAGCAGACTGGTGTGTTCCCGTGCGACGACCCGTTTCATCTGTGTGGAGTCATAGAGCCTGCGGTAGAAGTTGTCGGCTTTCGCGCTGCGGTGCAGTCGGCCTGGGCAGCGGATCAGCGTGCAGGGTGCGCCGTCGAGTTCGTCGACGGTGGTGGCGCTGCCCGGCGTCGGGGTTTGGCAGATGTCGCAGACCAGCAGGTGTCGCCCGTCTTCGAGCGCATCCAAGGTCGGAGCGCTGACCTGGACGGTGGCCGCAGGCAGCCCGTAGACGACGGAACCAGTCTCGGTCGCCACGGTGGACAGCAGCATCTGTTCGACGAGTTCGGCGAACAACGCCTTGGCCAGGAAGGTCCCGTCGTGGGGGCTGACGTCCAGGCATCGCGACGTCCACTGCGCGTACCAGGACGATGGTGCGGTGATCGGATCGAAGCCCTCTGGCAGAGCACCGGTTCCGGATTTGAGGGCCGGGAACGCCGGGGCGGGGCGTCCTTTCGGGAAGGCCGGCATGCCCTGGCCGCGTGGCCGCCCACCCCAGATGTGGTAGCGACTGGCGTTCTTCTCCAGGTAGGGCCGCAGCCAGTCGTGGTGGATGCCGCCACGGGTACGGATCCGATCGACGGTGCCCCGCACCCAGCGGGACAGTGCCGCATCGGACACGTCGGTCAGCGGGAGCTGGGTGGGGTCGGCCTTGTCGAGGGCACGGCGCCCGAGGATCGGGGCTTTGTGCGCCGCCCCGAGGTAGACCTCGGCGACGACACTGCCGGTCAGTTCGAGGGTGCGGCCGGTGCGGGACTGCAGGCCGAATTCCAGGTCGACGTCGAACCGGAGCCGACGCTTGGCCTTGTTCTCTGCGGCCCTCCGCGAGTTCGGGTGCACGTCAGGCTTCCAGAAGGCGACGAATTCGTCGCGGTCCACCAGGTCCGGCGGCAGTAGTTGGTAGCGCAGCATCGGGTTGTTGCCGGCGCGGTCGATGACGGCCCTGGTGAGTTCGTCCAGGTCGAGCTCGGCATCACCGAGCGCCCCGCGCAGCGCTGTGCGCAGGCTGAGGCTGTGGGAGCGGGCCTGCACGAACCCAGCGCGGTGCGCGGCGTCCTGCACGCTGTCGGTGAACATCAACGCCTTCTTCTCGGCGGCGTCGAGGTGCTTGTTGCCGAACAGGTTCGAAAGCGTCACCGACAGTTGGGTGGCGACCGCGCTGCCGAGGAACCGGATGCCGTCGACGGCCCCGCAGGCCGGGCACATGTCGTTCTTGGATTCCTCGTCAGCTTCTGGTCCGACCAGGGTGAGCACCGGCAGCACTCGGCCGTCGACGACGTCGGGGCTCTGCGGGTCCGGCGTGGTGTCGAGGAGTTCGCGGTGGTCCAGGTGGAACCACCGCAGGCCGTGGACGCCGCCGGGTACCTGTGCTTCGGCGGGTGCCGAGATCAGTGCGCGGAACCGGGCGGCGCCGGCGGCGTGGTCGGCGCGGATGGCCTCGTCGGTGACGTCCAGGGCGTTGCCGGTCGGCGCGAGTCGGGCACCCCAGCCTGAACGTCCGCAGTGCCGGCAGAACACCGCGGGCAGATACAACTCGTCGTCGACGGAGGTGCCGTCGTCGGACCAGCGGTATTCGGCGGCGGTCCGCACCGCGCGGTCCACGCGGCTGAGTTCTCGGATCCACAGGTGCACGTCGACCCCGAGCGCCGCACGTCCGGTCTCGGCGCGCACGTGCGACAGCATGGCAAAGACGAACTCCAGGAACCGGATCTGGATGTCGCGGGTGCGGGCAGCATCGCGATCGACGGGCACCGCCGGGAACACCTTCTCCGCCAGATCGGGCAGGGATACGGCGTCGACGGTGTGCTCCAGCACCGCCTGGATGAACCGATGCCGTTTGAGCTGATCCAATATGTCGGCGATGGTCAGGGTCGAACCGACGGCGGGACCACCCGCATGTGTGGACTGCTGAAAGAGATCGGACTGTCCGGGCGTCTCGAAAAGCTCGGATTGGGTGGGTTTTCCGAAGAATTCGGATGGAGTGGACCGCTCGAAGAGTTCGGCGAAGACCGCAGCGGCAATGGCGTGGTTATCGGTGGCGGAGGCTGCTGCGTCAGTGATCCGGTCGAGTGCGTCGGGTAGGGCGGGTTCGATCGGCCGCCAGGCATGGTCGTGGCTGCCCAACCGTGCTCGGCGCCATTCGTCGGGAGTGAGGCGAGTTTCTTCGATCACCGCATCGTCGCCGAACGGTTCCCCGAAGACGGTGTGGGCGAAGTCGAGCATGGCGGTCGGAGCCGCGCGCGATCCCAGGGTGGCCGACGTCGCGACCGGGGTGACTTTGCCGAGTGGACGGGCCCGGTCCTCGTCGGTGACCCGCGACGTAGCGGTCCAGTGTGCTTTGAGTGTGAGCCCGAGGCGACGCAGCAGCATGGCGACGTCGGTGCCCTGCGCGCCGTCGTAGGTGTGGAATTCGTCGAGCACCAGGTATTGCAGCGATTCGGCGGACAGCCGCCAGATGTCGGCGCGACCGGGGTGCAGCAGCATGTGGTCGAGCATCTTGTAGTTGGTGAGCAAGATGTCGGGCGGTGAGTCGTGCATGAGGTCGCGGTCGGTGATCAGCCCGTCGGCGGAGACCCGGGTGCGCCCGCCGCCACTTTGCTCTCCGGTGTAGAGGCCTGCGGTGACCGCGGCCAGGGCCGGGTCCTCAGAGAGGACCTTGGCGAGCCGCTCGGCCTGATCGTTGGCAAGCGCATTCATCGGATAAAGGATCAACGCCTTCATACCGGTGACGCCGGACTTCTTGGCCCGCAGCACGTGATCGAGGATCGAATACAGGAATGCCTCGGTCTTGCCGGACCCGGTGCCGGTGGTCACCAAGGTGGGTTGGGGACGGCCTTGGTGCTGGGTTGAAAGCCGCTCGAATGCTCGCGCCTGGTGCCCGTACGGGGTGAAATCGGCCGGCCACCAATCCAGATGGTCACGCCAGCCATCGCCGGCCGGGGCGAACGGCAACCGCAACCGCACATACGGCCCCTTGAACATGCCGTTGTCGGGATCGCCGATGAAGTCGGTGAGCGCCGCCTGCGCGTCGGGGTCGGTCAGCGCGAATGTCGTTGCCAGGTAGTGGGTCAAGCCCTCACGCAGGTGTGTCGCCTGGAGAGTCGGGAGGAGTGCGCCCATCGGTTACATCCCCCGCCCGGCGTTCCACAGCGCATGGTCTATCTCCCAGGCCGTAACGGGGCGCTTCAGCCCAGCGCTGACGGCTGGAACGAGTGCAGCAATGAGGTCGCGCGCACCGACAGGATCGATGGTCACTTCATGGTTTCTGAACCAGCGCAGCACCATTCGGTCGGGCTTGATGAGATCGTCCTGGCCGATGAGCATCCACAGGTAGTCACGCCGCACCGCATGGGCTCCCTCGCCGGGGATCTTCCGCAAGTCCGCGTTCACGGCGGCGAACCGCTCGTCGTCGCCGAACAACACGATGGCATCGCCCAGATCTTTCACACCATGTGATCGAAAAACGTGGATGTACCGAAGCACGGCGTCGGCCTTCCGGATCCCACCTCGGGTCGATGTGTTCTGCCGGTTGGTGAGCGGAATCAATTCGTCGACGGTCAGGTCAGCCAGTTCGGCGAGCGGCAATGGGTCGGCGCCGAGCGACTCGCTCATCGGAATCGTGGGTTGCTCGACACTGAACTTCGTAGCGAGTTTGCGCACCAATGGGACGACGACGTTGTCGTAATGCGCTCCGATGCTCCACACGGCGTCTGCGATGCACAGACTGAGGCTGACCCAACGCCGTTCTCGTGGATGGGGATCGAGCGCGACGACGGACTCGGCGAGTTCGTCAAGCTTGGCTGCGTCGATGGCAGGCAAAGGCATGATCACGCTCCTGCGCTTGCGATGTCGCTGAAGTGCTTGTGCGCCAGCTCCATGTCACGCTCCCGATCCACACCGACGAATGGCTCGACATAGGTGACGCCGCACACCGTTAGGTCGTCAGGCTTCAACGTTCCCTTCCTGCGGTACTCCGAGGCCAGTTTGCCCGGAAGCTGTCGACCGTTCGCGTCGTAGACCGCATCCCGCTCGTACTTCTGCAGAACAGGGAATTGAGTGCGGTAGATGGTGAGCAGTTCCTCGGCTGTGATGCCCAGCATGATCGCAACGATCGCGTCGATTTCCACTAGCGCCTGGCGGCGGTCGGCGGCGCGACGCAGCGGCGTGGCCCATTCCCACTTCGGACCGATGGCACCCAGCGGCGCGCGGCTGGTGTAGTCCACACCGATATGCGGCACCCACGAATCCTGCTGCCACGCTTCGTCGTATAGCTCCTCCCAGAGTGGTGCGTAGGGCCGGACGAAGCAGTTGAGGCGGAGCGAGCGCAAGAGAATTCGAGATTCCAGCACCTCATTGCGGACGAGCGGCAAACGACCCATGCTGCTGTACTTCAATTCAGAAAGGCCCGCTACCTTTACAAAGAAGTCGGCAACAACCGATGACCATATTCCAGCGGTGCATGCAAGGGTTCGACTGGAACTAAATGAGGCAGTGCGCACTAGGTCAACATGGCAAGGTCCCGGAGGAAGAATCGCCGCGTGCAGCGTACGAACCGTAGAAGGGTCCGCCATTCGCCTCCATGCCAAACGGAAATACATCGAGCTAGACTCGCCATGCCACTTTGGGTAGGAGGCGATGTACTCGTCGCGCGGTTTAGCGACCTGGTAGTTAGTGCGCGGAACGAAATCCTCACCGATCACATCAAGGTCGATCGACTCATAGAGACGTTCGCGTCCTGGTGCAGAATCGGGCTGCTGGAATAATGGTGTGGCAACGGTGAAGTGCGGTCCCTGCACGATGACGTCGTCCCACCCGTCCGCGACGGCAACGGCGGACTTGAAGAAGCCCAACTTACGGTGAGTAGTCTCGTTCCAACCCATAGTCCATTCAAATCCGATGTCACTAAGCCGCGGGGCGGCTGCGATCTTGTCCAGCACGTCCGCGCTCGCACGATTAGCCGGATAGAGCATGCGAGCCTCTGCAGGTGGGGTCCCGGGTTCGTCGATGAGTGCTGCCCAGCCAGCCAGTACTGTCTCGTCAACATGAACGATGCGTTCGCGGTGAGGGCGCAGATCCCAATTGTCATCGACGTCCTTCATCCCGGGTGCAGGCCCAGACCCATCGTGAACCATCGACCGTTCAACAACGCTGGGCGCGAAAATCCAACTGGCGTGGATGAACCCAATGGGTTTCGATCGGCCGTAGGCATGTACGCCGAATGTTTTCTTGTGTCCGATTTCCGGGAACTGGTAGGTGTTGTTGTGGAACTTGAAATGCCGCCGCAGCCGGTGATAAGTCTCCCGACGAAGTCGGTTTGCCCTTAGCTCCGTGAAATGACTGTCAGGGTGAATAAGGCACACGATCCCATCGAAAGCAAGGGACCGCCAAGTGCGTTCCATAAAGCAGCGGTACAGATCGGTTCGGAGCCCTGTTAGGACAGGGCGGTCTACACCGGAGCCGAGGTGCTCGGTTACACCGGCCTGCTCGGCACGCTCATCGAGGAATTCGCCCAATACCTCTGGATGTGCGAGAACTTCCTCCTGCTTACTCCGTTTGATCGCTTCTGCGGGCTTTTCGGCCAGCTGCCACCATGGATCGAACTCGGCCAATACCCCAGCTTCATCCCAGTCAGGCCGCACCCACGGCGGATTACCCACCTGCAGATCGAAACCGCCGCCGGCGAATACCGGTGCGAAGTCCAATTCCCAATGGAAGAACCCCTGTGCTGCGGCGATGCCGGCAGCGACGGTAAGCCATGGAAAGCCGTCGAGCGCCTTATCGATTGAAAGCGCTTGAGCGAAAGTACGGTCGTTGCCCTCGGCGATGTCGAGATCCTGCCAAGACAGGTCTCCGGCGAAGCTGATCTGCCCGTGCTTTTCGAACTTGCCGGCTTTCGGCGGTACGCCCAATATCGCTTCCAATCCGCCGACCCAGTGGTCCCAGTCTGGTGGTTCGATGTCGGTGGTCAGCGGCCAGGACCACAGAGCACACCAAGCGTCCATCACGCGACGCAGTCGTCGGTAAGCACCGTTCTCGTCGTTGAGCACAGCCTCGATCTGCTCGCGGGTCACCGCACCTCCGGAAGTGTCGCGAGCCTCCAAGCCCCACACATCGATATCGCGGCGAATCTCCGATTCGGCGATGGTGACCCGGCGCACAGTCAACTCCCACAGGGTCTCGACTCGCTGCGCCAACGCGGCTAGCCGCTTCTTAATCGAAGCGCTCGGGTTGGATCGAATACCGTTGCGCCACAGACGTAGTTCTTCACGCTTGTCCGGGGCGTAGGTCTTCGCCTCGGGTGTGTCGATGACTGCACCCCAGCCTTCGGACGGCAGCAGGAAGTGGTGGATACCCGCGCCGACCTCGGTGCCGAGCGGTACATCCTTGGGCACCTCCTTCAGCCAGGCCTTCTTCACGAGTGACGTCGGCATGTACACGGCTCGCCGTGCACCGATCAGCGAGTTGCCCCGCCGCAGATGCAGACCAAACCACGGTGCCTGCAGGCCGGCAACCATGGTGTCCAACCACAACGAGATCTCGGCCAGCTCGACCGCCGTCGCATTCAGGTCCACCCCGTACACCTGGTGCAGCGCGAGGTACGCCTTCACCTTCTGCAGCTCGACCTGATACTGGTCGGCGTCGATGACCTCGCCGCGATCTTCCTGCTGGCGTTTGAGGTACTCGGCGGCCAGTTGACGGACCGCCTCGATCGCGAACGCCCCTGATCCGAGCGCGGGCTCGCAGATGGTCAGCTGAAGGATCTGTTCCGGCGTCGTCCGCTGCCCGTTCTGGTCGAGCAGTTCTTCCAGCGCCTGGGAGACGACGAACTTCGTCAGCACTTCGGGCGTGTAGTACGAAGCCGACTGCTGGCGTTCCCGCCCTGCGAGCCGGAACACGAAGGTGCCCTGTCGGTGGATCACCGGGACGCGTTCACCGGTGGCCTCGTCCTCGACCGTCACGAAATCGGACTCCGAGAGGTGATCGGCACGGGTCACCGGCACGACCCACGACCCCTTCTCCGGGTCGCCGTTCTTGGCGACCTCGTACAGGTCTTCCTCGGCGAAGAAGCCGGTGTAGGACATCAGGCCCTCATACACCGCGCCGAGCTGGTTGATGCCGAGCTCGGCGTAGGAGATGAACCCGCGGTCCGCGCCTTTGCGTCCCTTGGACTCTTTGGAGAGAAGCAGGTGTTGCAGTACCTGTTGGGTCGCCTCGTTGCTGAGCCCGACCTGGTCGATGAGCGCGGTGGCGGCTGGTGCGAACAGGTCGGCGCGCAGCGCGTTGAACTCCAGGCCGGGTGCCGGGTCATCGGTTCCGTCGCCGGCGACCGGCGTGCGGGGATGGTGCCCGCGGTCGACGAGGTGAAACAGCGTGGCCAGCGACTCGTACAAGTGCGTGCCGAATTTCGCGGTGGGCGAGACCAATTCGGTCAGGGTCAGCTCACGCAACCGGTCCAGGCCGTAGCCCTCGCCGTATTCGGGGGCGCCGGACGGCAGCACCCGCATCTCCGGGGATGCTTCGGCGTAGAGCAGGAACAGAATGCGGTAGAGGAACCGCAGCGAGTGTTTGGCGAGTTGTTGGGCGTCGATATCCTCCAGCGGCAGGCTGCGCTCGGCTCGGCGGCGCACCACGTCGTTGGCGATGATCTCGATGGACAGCCGGATGCCCTCGCGCAGATCCTTGGACACCCCGACGGTGTGTTTGACCGAATCTTCGAGAACGCTCGTCCACCAGATGTTTCCGTCCGCATCGGGCAGCAGGGCTTGACGTCCGAGAATCGCAGCAGCGCGGTCGAGTTCACCACCGCGCTTGTCGTCGCGGCGTTCGGTGACCACCAACAGATCGACGGCGAGGTATCGCCCTTCGGCCCACCGCTGCGCCTCAGCGAGCAGCACCCATTGCCCGGCCTGCACCACGATGAACGCAGGGGGCTCGTCGGAGCGGAACGCGGCCGACACCGCCTTGGTCACCGAGTCGATGGGCTTGCCGTCCTCCTCCCCCGCGTCGAGCAGCAGCCCGGTGTCAGGGGCGAGCAGGTCGTCGACCGATTCGACCGGGCGGGCCTGCAGGAACAACGTGCTCGTCACACCGGCCGGCCGGGCGTTGGGGAGTCGCAGCTCGGTACCGGCACGCTCGCCGGTGTAGTCGGTCAGCGTCTCGGGGAAACCGAGGACGGTCCGGATCAGGGCATGCGCCGGGGGCGCCCCGTCCGGATCCTCCGCCAGCGTCGACAACGCGGTCTGCAGGTCACCGGCCGCGCCGACCAGCCGTCGTCGCACCGTGTCCCGGCCCTCGGCGGCCTCGGCGTCCCACTGCTTGCGGAGTTCGAGAACCTTGCCCTGGAAGGATTCCCGAGGCGAGTCGGTGGTGAAGTAGTGCTCGCTGATCCAGTCCTCGCCGACGACGATGGAATCGTAGGACGGCATGGCTCAGAGTTCCTTTCCGGCAACGGGGGTGGCAGCGGGCACGATGACCAGCAGCGGGCGGACCAGCTGCTGGGTGGGTGCCAACAGGTCGGCCAGGCGCTGCTCCTCGTTGATGCGCTGCCCGAGTTTGCCAACCTTCGAGCGCTGGACTCCGAAGAGCTCGAGTTGTTGCGCATCGGCGTGCCAGCGCTGGGCCCGCTTGCGCCACTGCGCCAGGCGTTCGGTGGTGACCTCTTCCTGCACGTCGAGTATTCGACGCATCTCGCGGCTGGCGTGCTCGACCGCGACCGGGATCAGCGCCTGGTAGCGATCGGGGTCGGCGATGGGTCCGGGGTTGGAGGCGCCGGGTTGGAGCCCGGTTTGCGTGGTGAGGAAACCGATGTCCTCGAGAGCCTCCACCATGCAGAAACCGGGGTTGGCCGGGTTCGGGAACTCGGCGGTAGAGAACACCCGTGAGATCAGTTGTCCTCGTTTGTTGCTCAGTGTCCCCATGAGCAACACAGTGGGGGCGTCCACGTCGCCGCGGATCGCGAACACCTGGTTGCGGCCCAGCGCCGTCAACGCGCGGTCGCTGGCCCAGTCCAGCACGGGGTGCAGCGGGCCGAGGAAGTGGGCCTCCGGCCACGTGGTGTTGTTGACGCCCTTGCCTTCTCGCGCGACGCGCAGTTGGGCGGTGCCCACCGTCGGGTTGGTGGCGAGCTTGAGGCGCTCCAATACCCGACCGTGGTGTAGGTAATTCTGCGGCAACTGTGTCAGCCGTTGCCGAAGGTCGCGGGGCGGGGACAGCTCGGCGATGCCGTGCGGGGCACTGACGGTCCAGCCGATGCCGCCCTGCTCCGGTTTGGCGTGCGGTTTGTCGTGGAATGCGGCGTGCAGTGCCTCGTCGAGGAAGGTCAGGTCGTCGGGATAGAGGCTTTGGCGGGGTGCGGCCGGCAGCGGCGTAGCGGTCGCCTCGGCTGCGTCGAACTCGGCGAAGAACGCGTCCAGGTCGTCCCCGGCAGCGACCTCGTCCGCGGTACGGACCGCGTCGTCGAGGTCGGCGCCTTTGGCGAGCACATCGCGGATCGCATTCTCCTCCTCGGTGACGCTGTGCTTGCCCATCAGAGAGGCCACGTCGCCGAGCGTTTCGTGAGCCTGGTTTTCCCGTTCCAGCAGCCGTGACAGCACCCGCAGGTCGCCGGAGAACTCGGGGTCGGAGGGTTCGAGGATCAGCGAGGAGATCACCGGCGGGTGCTTCTGCCCGTAGCGGTCGATGCGGCCGTTGCGCTGCTCGATCCGGATGAGGCTCCACGGGATGTCGTAGTGGATGAGGTGGTGGCACTGGGCGTGCAGGTTCACCCCTTCGGAGGCGACGTCGCCGGTGACGAGCACCCGGATGGGTGAGGTTTCCAGCTTGAAGTTGTCGACGATCTCTTGCTGCTCGACGTCGGAGAGTCCGCCGTGGAGCATGGCGATGTTCTCGTCTTTCAGACCGAGCGCCGCGGGCAGGTTCTTGCGCAGCCAGGTCAGTGTGGCGATGCGTTCGGCGAACACGACCGCCCGCGTCTCCGACCCTTTGCCGACGCCGATCTGCTTGAGGCGCTTGACCAATGCGGCGAACTTACCGGCCTGCTCTGTGAGCGCGGCCTCGTTCAGCTCAGCGAGAGCGTTGAGGGCCTTGATCTCGGCCCGCTGCGCAGGCACGTTCTGGTCCAGCTTGGCGCGACGCTGTTTGATCGACTCGGCCAGCGCGGCCGGCGAGGACAGGAACGCCTTGGCCAGCGTCCACGGGAACAACGCCTTGGTGTCGCCGGAATAGGGCGAGCTGCCGGTGGCGGGGTGCAGCCAGGTCTGCGACAGTTCGGCGGCGACCGCGTCCTCGGCGGCGGACGGCTTGACCAGCAGGTGCACCGGCTCGGCGCGCTCGGCCCAGTCGCTGCCGACCTCGGCGGCCACGTCCGGGCTGTGCCGGTGTCGACGGATCAGCAGGGACTCGACATCTTCTTTGGTGAACGTGCCGTCGGCGTGAACCACCGTCGGGTCCAGCAGCCGCAGGAGTTCGGCGAAGGACTCCTCCCTGCCGTTGTGCGGGGTGGCCGACGCCAGGATCAACGCCTCGGTGTTCGGGGCCAGGACGCGGGCCAGTTCGTTGTTCTGGGTGCCGGCGTTGGTGAGGTTGTGGGATTCGTCGATGACCACGGCGTCCCACTGCTGGCGTTCCAGGTGGGCTTTGTAGCGGGGGCTCTTGAGCGTGTCGATGGAGATGATGGCCCGCTTGAAGTAGGTGAACGGGTTGCGGGTGGCGGGCAGCTTCTGGCGGACCTTCTGGATGCCGGTCGAGTCGAGGCGGACGAACGGCAGCGCGAAGCGGCACCACAGCTCGTGCTGCATCTGCTCAAGGACATGCTTGGGCGTGACGATCAGGATGCGTTCGCCGCGGCCCCGACGTACCAGCTCGGACAGGATCATGCCGATCTCCAGCGTCTTGCCCAGACCGACTGCGTCCGCGATCAGGATGCGGGGGCGGATGTGCTGCGGGTCGAGCGCCTTGGTCACCGCCGCTTGCTGATAGGCCAGCGCATCGGCGAGCATGTGCGTCGACACTGTCAGGTTCTGGTCGCCGTACGGGACGGGCGTCTTCCTGATCAGTGCTTCCAGCCAGAGGCGGGAGTCGCGGTATCCCGAGGACCCGTCCGGGACGACCTTCGCCTCCCTGGGGTCCTGCACTTCGATGTTGTCGAGGCTGGAGTAGAACGCGGCGGTGGTCTCGGCGACCAACTCGGAGAGCCCACGCACCCGGACGAGCCAGCCGTCGGCGCCCTGCTCGGCTGAGGTGACCAGCCATTCCTCGTCGCGGATGACGACGATCGAGCCGGGAGCAACGTTGAGCTCGGCGGGGTTGGTATCGACAGCTGTGGTCACATCATCTCCGGGCGGTGGTGCTGGGGTCTTGGGGGTTGTGGTCGGCGGTTCTGGCCTCACCTGGGCGGGCGGTTCGTCTATGGTCTCGTGCGGCTCGGGGTCGAGCTCGCCGCGGTCGATGAAGGCCTCCAGGACGACAGCCCTCAGGGTCTTGGCGTTCCTCAGGCGGCGCAGATACTCCATCTGATCTCTGCGCTTCCTGAGCTGCCCATCCTCGCGGCGGGCGGTCCGGATGGCCGCGACGACGCGGTCACGTGACTCTTTGTCGTGAGAGAGCCAACGTTCACAAAGCGTTTCCCACGCCTCTTCGACGAAGTTCTCCTTCGGGCGGGCGCCGTAGGCGTCGTGCAGAACTTCGGCCGGCGCGAATCCGGTGCTGTCCTCGAACAAGCTCTGGCAAAGCCCATCAAGGAGTTCCTCCGGAAGGTTTGACCATCGAAACTTGTATCTAGGCACTGAACATCCACCGACCAGTCGCTAGAACTCCCGCTACTGTTGGCTCTTCCGTAGTGACCATAGGCGGCGCATCTTTAGTAGTCCGAGGTTCCCGGAATTCTCCTCGGCACTCGCACGAGGACGGCAACTGTCCGAACAGGTCGATGCGCCAAAACATGTTGAAGTCTCCAGCTCAAACCGTCGAGTGCGGGTGCGGCGAACGACCGAATCTGGACTCTCGATGAATCGGCGGTTGACGAACATGCGTCCAGCCGTTCACCGTTGCTCAGGCAGGACCGTGAACCCGTTCTCTGCGTTGTACGCCATCAGCCGCTCGGCGACGACTCGCGGCAGCTCGCGGTACTTGACCGGCCCCAGGTCACGGGTGGCCTTCCATCGGTAGTCGAGGTCACGCTCACCATCTGAGCCATCATCGAGCAGCTGCGGACCCCACACCGTCACCTGCACGAGAACACCGTCGGTCCAGTCGGCAGTGAAATAGGTCGGACGGAAGTCTCTGACCCGTCGAATGCCGTTTGCCTCGTCGGTGACCGCACCGCATCTCATGTCGCGAAGCTCCCCGTACTTGAGGGGGAATCTCTGATGGTGTTTGTCTTTCATCGGATCGCAGATCCTTTCATCGATCACCGCCGCTGTTTGATCGGCCATGCTCAGCGAGCGCGCTCCACGAGCTCGCTGAACAAGCCGACATCCTCACAACCGTCATCGTGGGTGCCGAACAGCAGCGCCCGGTCCAAAAACGAGTTGTTCATCTCGCAGGATGTCTCCGGCGCGAGGACGCAGGCATGACATGCGGCGAGGTTGAGCCCGTCGGTGCCGGACCCCGCCGATTCGATGCACACGGGGTCGGATGAGCACCAGGAGAGACGCTGCAAGCCCTCCCGGAGTGCCGCACCGAGGTGCTCTGTCTCCGCCATGGAGGCAACCCCACCGAGGCTTCCTGCGGAATCCGAGCTGGCCGTGTAGACAAGCAGTCCCGCCATCTTGTCATCCACGAACAATCGTTCCCGCAGCGCGGCAGCCGGATACCCGGCGTCAAGAGATAGCTGATCGATGATGATGTGTGACAACGTGTGTATCGCAACCTTGACGATGTCGACCGGGGCAGACGGGCGACCATACTCTGCGGCAGAGCGGTCGGCCGCCTTCTGCAGGATGGCCAAGCGCATCTGGGCGTAGTCGCTTGCTGCCCACTCGGCAAGCGCATCACGGTCAAATGCGAGGAACACACCTTCACCGATCACCTCGATCGCGGGCAACCAATGCAGATGGGTCGGCGCGAGCGCACACAGCTTCTGGGCCGGGCCTGACGGGTCTGGAGCGCCATCGAGCCGCGTAAACCCTTGCAGCGCACGTACTTCTCGAAGCCTCGTCACCTTCCGTACGTCAGTGATCAGGGACTCGAAACCATCGGGGACATCGCGTCGGACACAGACAAAGTCCTGGTCAAGGCTTTCCTCTTCACGCCCTTCGACCAGTGCCTTGTATTCGTCGGCGCGGAGCTTGGCCTCAGAGACTTCCTCATCGTGTTCGCCCTCGCCACGACGCCGTTCGATCTCGCGAGTTATCTGATCGACGCTGAACCGTCCCTTGGACATCGCAGCCAGCCCCGCGAGCACGGGCGGGATAACGGCGGCCGGATCTTTCACCATCTCCCAGTGCTTGTCCACAAACTTCGCCAGCGCCTCTGAGTACGGCGGTATGGAGATGGAGGACCGCACGGCGGGGAACCAGACGTTCGAGGCACCACGCTGGACGGCGCGTGGATACTCGTTGCATTCCTCCGTCGTGTCGAGCCCGAGCCACGGTCGCAGTCCCCTGCACTTGCCGAAATCCACAAGTGATCCGGAGCCGATCGCCCCGTCAAGGCTTCGTTTGTCGACGCCACACGTGCATTCCAAGACCAGGTCACCAAGCGACGAAGTCCGTCCGAGCACGTTGAGCTTCATCTCGTGCCTGTCGTCCTGAATCTTGGCTTGTTGCCCAGTGTGCAGCCACCAGTAGACGGGGAACTCGTCGACGTGGCCGTTTCGACAGGCTCCGATGAGCCTGAAAGGGCTCAGGTCGACGTTGTCGTCCTTGCATTTGGCCTCGTTCTTGTCCTTGGACAGTTCTCCGAGTGACCCGATACGCCGGCATTTCGGACACACCTGGGTGTACGGGTAGCGGATGACGGGGACATCGCGCTTGCCGCCGGCGGGCGGTGCTTTGAGTTCGGTCACGCCGAGGGCCCTGGCCAGTCGCGGTTCGGAGATGTGTTCTGCTTTGCCGACGTTCCACTCATGTAGGCCGGCGATCATGAAGCTGGTCGATTCCGCCGGGAACAGTCCGCCGACACCGTATGTGCTCAGTAGCTGGCTGCGGCGAGCCTTCGCACCGTTCATCGGGGGACCTTCCTGGCAGGGATCTGGTACAACGTGCTTTCGGCGTCGACGTCCCGCATGCTCCGCAGCGTCGGCCACGGCGTCTCTCGGGTGGAGTACTCGATGTCTTCAGTTGTCAGCGCTTCGTCAGACGGGACGAGCAGCGACTCGTCGTAGTTGTTGGCACTGTTCCTGTATTGCAGATCCGGGCGAGTTTCGGCAGCTTCAGCCCAGACTTTGAGAAGCTCTCCGAGCTGCTGCTTGGTGTCCTCTGCTTCCTCCGGGTCGGTGACGGCCTGCGCGCGCTGCTCCAGGAACTCCACGAGCTGCGCGAGCTCGTCGTATCGAGCAGTCGCGTTGTGAGCCGACTCGTTGGCTGCGAGGTCATCGACCAGGAGACGGGCAATCGAGACGAGCACTCCGTGCAGTGCTCGATCCCGCGCGCGAGCGGCGAACGGCGTGGCACTGGTGGCCTCGACTGCGCGGTACAACGCTTGGTGATAGGGCACGAAGTTCTCGTAATGCGACCGGTCACGTGAACGTGCAGAGTTGAAGATTGTGACGACCAAACCAGGGTGCTGACGTCCGACGCGGCTGGTGGCCTGGATGTACTCGGCACTCGACTGGGGTTGCCCCATCACCGCCATCAGCCCTAGCCGGTCAATGTCGACACCGACGGAGATCATGTTGGTGGCAAGGACCACATCATTGGCCGAACCGGAGGAGACGTCCTTCTCGAGACTCTTCAGCGTGCGCGGGATCTCGGCAGACGGAACACGGCTGGTCAGCTCGACCGGCGGCCTCAGATCGCGCGGCGCCGCCTGTTTGCGCCGGGCGACAAGTTGTAGTCGGTCTCGAACGTCGCCTTCCACTTGGAGATTCGCGCTGCCGAGCACCCGGAGGCTATTGAAATATCCAAGGAGCGTCCAGTATGGATCCCTGGCCTCGGGGCTACCGGAAAGACCCTGGGCTGCCTGCAGTATGGCCGCGTAGACCCGAACCATCAACGTCGCGTGACTGGTACCCGGCGCCATCACACCGATGTACTCGCGCGTGCCGTAGAGGTCGCGCGGAGCCGGTTCTGCGAAGAAGGACTGATCGGGATCAATCCCGGGGGGTGGGAATTGCTCGGCGCGACGGTTGAACACAGCGCAGATCTGACGGTCGGCGCGGCGGATGGTCGCCGTCGAGGCGATGACCTTCGGACGGCCGCGGATGACCCCTTCGGATGTCAGTTGTCCACAGGCGGCGTCGATCGCGGCTTCGTACAGCCCGACGATCGAGCCGAGCGGACCGGAGATCAGATGCAGCTCGTCCTGGATGATCAGGGACGGCGCAGTACCGACTCCGTCCCGGGCAAACAGGTTTCGAACTTTTTCGTTCCACGCCATCTGCGCGAATTTGTCGACGGTGCCCAGGACGAGTTCCGGTCGCACTCGGTAGATGTCTTGGTCGACGACATAGGCCGGAAGCCCGTTTCGAAAGTCACATGCATTGTTCCCGCACGCAATCCTGAGCCGTTCATCAGGTGGCTTGACCACCGAATAATGAGTGTCGTTCAGATCCTGACCGCACCACGGGCACTGGGTCAGCTGCACCGGGTTCTTCTCGTTCAGTTCCCGGCCATCGGCGATGGCGTTCAGTGACTTACGAGCTTCGACCAACGTGTTCGGGGTGGCCGCCTGTCCAACCCACAGGCCGATCGAGAACGGGCGGTCCCCGAGGTCGTTCTCACGCTGACGTATCCGCTCCAGCGAACACATCAGCATGGTGGCACGTTCGAACTGTTGAATTGTCAGCAGCCGCAGGGTGTAGCGCATGATGACGGCCACACCGAGCGTGTCGGAGTCTTTGAGCCGGCGGTGAAAGATCGTGAACGCAACCAGACCGAGATAGGCCTCTGTCTTGCCACCACCGGTGGGAAACCACAAGAGGTCCGCAATGTCGCGGTCCTCGTGATCCGCATCGGCAAGGCCCGGCAGATTCAACAGGATGTAGGCGATCTGGAACGGTCTCCAACTCTGCGCGGCTCCGTCACCCACCGCCCCTACGGCACCGCTTCGGACCCAGTCCTGGCGTGCACGCTGCATCTGCATTGCGGCGTTCGCGAGCCGGAACGCACGTCCAGCATCGGCATCGGTGACGATCAGATCGATTCCGTTCTGCATTCGTTCAGCCGCGTTCCGAGCACGCGCGACATGCTCCTCGGCGACGACCTTCAGGCCGTCCTCGACGTCGGCCTCGCCCCGCTGAACGCTCTCGCTCAGCCGGTCGATCCACTCCCGGTACTCGGTGACCAACTGGCCGAGATTCCAAGCCAATTCGTCGTCGGAGGCATTGCTCAAGAAAGACATTCGAAGGTCTACAGCGGAGCTGACACCGCCGGGTTTCGCCCTGGAGATCTCCTGACGAGGAATGAAGGTAGTTGACACCCCGCCGACGTGAGAAGACGTTCCGTCGCGATCCCACGTGGCAGCACAACCGTGGCCGATCGCGAAGACCCGCGCGTTGCGGTACAACAATGCAGCCGAGCGTAGGTCGGCATCCTCACTGAGTACACCGTACGAGGATCGGTCGACGATGGCCTGTTCGGGCGACCGCGCTTCCAGTCCGACCTGAAACCACGCAAACCCGTCACGCAGTTCGCCCTTGGGCGGCACCTGTGTATTGCGCAATGCGACCGACACCGCTACTCGCTCGTTTTTCGGAACACGGGTGTAGACGTAGAGTTGAAGACCCGGTACGACATCGATCCTTCTCGCGCCCGGCGTCGCGACGTCCCAGTCGATGAGATCGATGACCTGCGGGTGACGCGTCCAGGAGGCCGGCTTTTCGATCTGCTTACGCCGCGTCGGACGCTGAGAATCAGCAGAGTCTTGATGCCCGCCGGCACCCGTTGGAACGTACCTGGCTGCCGTGACGGCGATTTGCACCGATGAAGCCATTGCCAAATCAACGGAGAACGTGATCCCCATCGAGGTCGGATAACGCATCAGTGCCTGGGAGATTGGACTGTCACCGACGTCGTTCTCCTCGGCCTCCCCGCTGACGGGCTCCGCTGCTTCCTGCAGCACACCGTCTGCCGGCCAGAGAACACCGGCGACGTACCGGTCCAGCGGAAGATCGGTGATGACCTCGTCATCCCCCTCCCCCGGTCCGACCAGATCCTTGATCAACTCATCGACGATGTCGTCGCGAAATCCGTATTGCTCAGCAAGATTTGCCATCGAGGCTTCAACTCCTAGGTTGTGTTCAAGTCAGGGCGGGCCAGGCCGGTTATTCGTGGCACCAGCCAGAATCCCGAGCTCCCGAGGCCGGCCATTTCCGACTCGCGGTAATCACCTGCGACTGTCTCCACCGATACCAGGGTGAGCCCATCGATGACCGTCGGGCGGTTCTTCAACCAGCCGAACGTCTTCTGAAAGGTGCTATCGAACGCAGCGCTGGTGCGTCCAAGAGGTTGCTGATCTTGTGTCACCAGCAGGTACGACGGGGATTCATCGGTGGACTCGGCTTCGTCGAGTTCCGCATAAACTCTCATGCCGACCTGATCCAACGATCGCAGTGTCTGTTGGATCTGACTGGCATCGACTGTGTGTGTCGATGCCGGGTATGCCGTTTCCACGTCGCCGTAAAGGAATTCGAAGGCCTTGGTCCATGTCGCCCCGCGCTTCTTCCTGCTCCAGGCTTCCTCTTTGAACCGGCCGAGCCGATCGTCGGCCTTGATCTTCGTCTTCGACTGGGGCAACCTGCAGGTGTAGATGTGATCGCGCGCTCGGCTCAATGCCACGTATTCGCGACGCACCCTCGTCCAGCTCTCCTCGTCTTCCGGCAACCAGTTGGGATCGACGATGAAGACGGTATCGAACTCCAAGCCCTTGGCGCGATGGATGGTCGACACGATCACCGAGCTGTAGTCGGGTTCTGTGAGGGGGAGCGGTAAAGCCCGTGCCTTGACAAGACTGTGAACTCTGCTGATGTCCAACGAATCATAACTACTCGTGCGGCCTTCGATGGACTTCAGCTCCGCCCACTTCTGCGACACATCGTTCTCGGTCAACAGACGCTCGAGCGCGGCTTCGACCTCAGATTGGCGTTCCTTTGGTCCGGGCAGCGGACCGAGAGCACCTGCAATCCACCGCGCAGCACCGAAATCCTGGGACTGCCTGCGGACAGCGTGCGCCACAGCCTTTTCGTTGAAGTATCGCGAGACCCGTAGTACTTCTGCATTGGTCGTGCACAGGACCGCAGTCCTCTTACCTCGGTCCGGGGTGACGAGGCTGTACCAATCGGCGATCTCTCCCCGATCCGGAATGTCGAGCAACAGATCCTCGATCAGTTCCTCGGCAATGTCGCCATCGTCGAGTTCTCGAAGCTTCTCACCCAGGACAACGGCTTGTTTCGGCATCTTTCCCTGGGCTCGGTAATTCTTGCCCAGGCCGACGGTGTCGCAGCCGAAGGATTCGGTCAACGTTTCGAAGACCTTCGCTGCGGAAGTCCTGCTGACAGAATCATCGAGCTGGAAGTCGTATACCCCCTGCAGTGGGTCTCCGAGCGCTGTGATTCCGGCATTCTTGTCAAGCCGGTTCAGCAGCGCCAGCACGAAATCTGCCCGGTCCCCGACCAGGTCTTGTACCTCGTCGAGGATGACGTGTCGCAGGAACTCCACGTCTTCAGGCGGCTGTTTCGCCTCCCTGAGCACCTGCGTCGCACGGCGAATGCGGGCATCGAAACTGCCTTCGGGTTGGATGTCAACCGCCAGCAACAAGACGCTGGCGAACGAGTCGAAGGTCCGGACGTTCGGTGCGGCCACGTCCCGCACATCCAACCGGGTTCGGACAGCAGATACCGCGGCACGGGAGAAGCTCAGGACGAGTACCTCATCCGAGGGCACCAGCCCCTCGTCCTGGACGAGGCTGCGGATTCGGCTGACCACAACCTCGGTCTTGCCTTGGCCGGCTCCAGCGATCACCAGTAGCCGCGCGTCAGCGGGTGCTTCGACTACGTTGAGTTGCTCATCATTGAGCTCGACCTCCCACATGGTTTCACCCGACACCGGCGGACTCCTGGACCTGATCTGCTTCGGTAATCTCCTTCAAGGTCTCGTAGACGATGCTGTCGGCGAACTCAAGGAGGTTGTCGAGCATGTTGACTATGAGAACTTCTTCGGTACCACCGTTCTTCGGCCCGCGTAGACCTCGACCCACCATCTGCATATATCGAACCTCACTGCTGGTTGGACGGGTGATGTACACGGCATCCGTCTTCGGCGCGTCAAACCCTTGAGACAGCACCGCGTAGTTCGTCAGTACCTTCAGCTCTCCCGCCTTGAACCGCTCGATTGCCACCCTCCGATCCTCGGGGCTCGTGTCTTGATCGATCGACGCCGCGGATCGGCCCTGGAGTGTCAGCAGGGTCGCGAGAGTCTGGGCGTTCTCGACCGATGCGGCGAAGACCACGATCTGCCAGTCCTGTGGCCTACCCATGATCGAGTCGACGATCGTACGGGTACGGTCCTCGTTACGACCGAGACGGATCTCGGCGCTCTTGGCCAACCATCCGAGCTTCTTGAAGTCATCGATCTCACGGTCAGACAGGTCGATGGACACGCCGTCGATGATCTCAAGACGGGCACGCGCGAGCACCCGATCCCGCTGCAGCCGCACCTGCGGGAGATCCTCGCCGAACACTCCTTCGTCCAGCTGATTGCCACCGAATCGCCGAAGCAACAGTTCGGTTTGCGCGCTGTCACGGCGTCCTCGGAACGGCGTTGCCGTCAGCCCGACCAGTGTCTTGTCGCGCTCTCGGATCGATCGACCCAGCCACTCCAGAATTGTTGTGTAAGAGGGGGTGTAGGCACCGTGCGCCTCGTCGATGATGACGATCGGTGCTTCGGCCAACCAGGCATATGAGTCGTTGCCGACGGCCCGCGACTTGATCTTCTGCCATGTCGCCACGACGACCTGGACACCGCCGACCTCCTCTTCCATCTCGTAGGACGACCAGAACCGGCTGCAAATGAGTTGTGTGTCTTGCCGTCCGACAGAACGCCACAAATAAGACCACGCATCGATAGCCTGCTCGCAGAGCTCTTCCCCGTCTGCCAGCCACAGGATCGGGCCGGCGAAGGCGCCGCTCGAGCTGAACCGGTCGAGGTCGCCAGAACTGATGGCTTCGATGATCGTCTGGACCGCCACGCGTGTTTTGCCCGCACCCGTCGGCAGCGAAATGTAGGCGCGTTCGTTGCTGATCAACACGTTGCGCAGTCGTTCTGACACCACTTGCTGATAGTCATGCAGTTTCTCGAGCTGCGTCGGGCCGTCGATGTACTCGGTCGGCTTGTTTCGCTGCCGTGCCGGCCGTCCCGCCCACTCGTCGCCGAAGCCGAAGTTGTTCACCCACTTTCGGGTGGCGAACGATCCCGCCCAGGTGGAGGGTGGCGCGACGGGAAGTCCAGCCGGATCGACCTTGCAAGCACGTTCCAGCGCACGGACACCCAGCATGCTCACACACAACTCGGCCAGCGCATGCCCGCGCGGCTCCAGAGTGCCCTCGTTGACGAGGTAGCTGAGAGCATCCTTCGGGATGAGCGGTCGTAGTCGATCTTCTCCGACGAGCATGAGGAGACGTTCAGCATCTGATCTCGCGTTTCTCACCGCACGGACCTGCTGGGAGTTCTTCCTTCTGTCCATGTCCTTGAGTAGCGCGTCCACGTGTCGATCGGAATCGTCGTAGAGCAGCTGCCCCAGAACTTGTTTCAGCATTTGTGAGTCGGTGGTTCCGGTGACAAGAATTCGGTTCGACTCACGGCCGGATGCGCATGCAATGCGCACTTCCGGCTGTCCTGGAACGGCTGCAACCTTGCTCAGGGAGAGGCACTTCTGGAGGATCAGACCATCGAGTTCGCCATCGGTTTCAAGCGCGTCCAGCACCGGGAACACGTCGCTGAGGAGGACGGGCTCTGCACTCGTTTCGTACGAGTAGGTCACGGGTAGGCCGCGATCTTCCAGACATCCCCAGAATGTGCTGAGGGAATGCACATCTTCGGCGGAGTCGACCAATATGCACGGTATGCCGAACTGCTCAAGCTCGGCCAGCGCATCCGAACTGTGCACCACGGCAACGCTGGTGCGCTCGCATTCCGACCACTCGCCGCCTCTGTGTATCCACATCAGCTCCGGCGGGCCAACCTCTTCGTGAGTCCAGCACCACCACGCATAGCTCTGGCTCACACGTTGAATGTCGTTCTTTGCGACGTGCGCCTGAACAAGCTTGCGGAACCCGGTCGGTTCGAGATCGCTGATTTTCGTCTTCAGCTTCAGTACCCGCTCAGCGTCGGGGCTAAGAACAACCTGGGTCACACACGGCAGCAGTCCGTCCGGTGCGTCCTCCACGTGAGCGACGAAAGCGTCAGAAATCGGTGTCGGTCCGAGCACTGTCGGCAAGAAGCCCTCCTGCCTCGCCCACCAGATTTCGGGCGCGACGTAGCGGGCGGTCTTCGGTACGTTCGGGTGGCTGACTCTTACACGCGGGACGTCAACATCGTTGAGGAGGGCGACAGTCAGAGCGGTCCGGTTGGTGACGCTGAGGTCAGGCAGACATTCGAGGGGTCCCAGAACAGCATCAAGGCCATCGATGACGAGCGCTTGACGCGGCTGGACTCCCAGCGAGAGTTCGTCACCGATCCGATGCCGGACCTCGTTCGCGTACTTCGACACCCACCGCTCAGTCGACCCAGCAGCCATCCGTGACGGCCGGGATCGCACCCCCAACATGTACAGAAGCTCCTGATCACTGGCGTGGTACGCGCCGTCGACCAGGTAGTCGCCATCCTCTCGGAGCTGTTTCAGACATTCGCCCGCGAAGTACAGGCCCTGCGGGAGCACCCATCGGCCATTACCGTTCTTCACGTTGATGATTCGCGCGGCGCGACCTTCGAGGACGCTCTCGAAGGCTTCATGAACCCGGTGAACACCAGACCCACGCATTGCAATCCACAATTCGTCCCAGTCCACCTTGCCCGTGCGCCTGAGCTCGGTGAGTAACTGGAGCATCTCGCCGCCGTCTTCGAAGGCGGTGACTCCGAGCGCCTCCAGTGCGGCGACTGCCGTGGCACGCGCTGCTACATCGCTGTCAATGAACGAGCTGCCCTGCTGGTCCGGCTTGGTCCGCAGGAAGCAGCGCCCGCGTACCGGCTGGGCCATCGACCCGTTCTCAAGGAGCACGATCCGGGCGTCTCGGACTTCCATTTCCGTGTTGCCGCCTTTGCCGATCAGTTGCGCAGCCAACTCGACCGCTGCTGCGGACTGGCTCGGCCCCGGCTCCGCCACAACCGACTGCAGCCAATGAAGCACCCTGCCTGGAGGCTTCACGCGGTCGCCGTCGCTCATGAGGCGATCCACTTTGGACCTTCGCTCAGTGGTGCTGGTGCATTCCGGGTGGACCCAGTCGCCACGATTGCCCGCGACCGCCAGCCACATCTTGGCGTATTCCATGACGTCGTCCGGCACACGCTGCAGCGCAGACGGCGCCCGCAACTGACCGTCCAGATCGGGCAGACACCGTGAGTCCCTCAGTTCCCGGTAAACGGGCTCATTGAGTACCTTGTCGGCCCAACTCCTGGCTTCCTTGCCGCGGGCCGGAAGAACATCGATGTATCGGCCATAAGCGTCGTCGTCGACCAGATCCTTCCGCGCCGAGACGACAAGCTTAGGTACGACATCTTCGAGAATCTCCAGATTGAACAGGCACTCGATCACGTTGATTCGGTCGTCAGAGAGCTTCCAAGGTGCGTTGATCCGGCCGCTGAGGGTGACATCGGACTTCACCGGAAAGTAGGCGGACAGCCGGCCGACACCCACCGCACCGCTCAAGGGCAGCGCCCAGCTGACCATGACCGAATCCCTCCGAGCCGAATGACCTGCCGACTCCAGCGCGCGGGATGAAGGCTCGTGCTGTTTGGATACGACCAACCACTCCCTGTCGCCATCCGGCGTCGTCAGGGTGACCCGGTTCCCCTTCTTCGAAGCCGCAAATCGGCGTGACACAGGCTTGATGTGATCGACCAGATCGAGGATCCGTACATGCGGCGCAAAAAGATTGAAAGACTCGTCGAACTCCTCCATCTCAGTGGAAAGCTGCGATTCCGCTCCGTCCTTGAGCGGCACCTTGACCACGGTGGTCGCCCACGTCGACAGCTCGGCGAGATGCGGGTCGGTGCGAAATTCTGCCACCGGGTCGAGCGTCCACGCCAGGCGAAGCGCCGGGATGTCCGACGGTTGATAGTGCCGTTCCAGCTCGGTCGACAGTTGATCTGCCGACTGCGCTCGACTGAACTCGAACGACACCGATCGACTGAAGACCTGCGGATTGTCCGAGATGCCACTGATCGACTTGAATCCCAACCCGAACCGCCCGATCTCGGTGCCGATCTTGTTGGACAGGTGAGTGTACAGCAGGGCTCGAACACCCGTGTCCTCGAACGCTTTACCCTCGTTCGCGACATAGAGCGCGCCGTCGGTCAGGCTGACTTGAATGCGTCCCGGTGCGCCCTGGAGCGCATCGGCCGAGTTCTGGACGAGTTCCTGGATCTGCTTGCGGCCATACCCGCCCTCAGCAATACCGCGCTCCTTGCCGGCGTCCTCCTCCACGCGGTTCGGATCCTCGATGTAGACCCGAATACATCGATCGCGAAAATCATCGACCAGTCCCCCCAACGCAGGATCAGGATCGGTCCAACTCCTGGCTACCACGGCTCAGCCCCCACCAATCACCGACAGCAAATATTGACTGCGACGCTGAACGTCGCCTCATAAGTGTGTCTATCATTCGCGTCCGACAATTTGTTGTCACTCCGCGAGAAGATCTCACGATCGGCTGTATTCGGTACCGGCGGTCCGACGGAAATCAGCTGCGCGCCGCCGTGGTGCATGCAACGCGCGCCGGCTAGCATCTGTGGCATGCCGCGGGAAGACGTCACCACGGAGCCGCAGCCACAGATCATCGACCTGTTCGCCGGTCCGGGCGGCTTGGACGTCGGTGCGACATGGCTGGAGATCCCGGTAGAAGGCATCGAGTGGGATCCGAATGCGTGCGCCACCCGCCGTGCGGCCGGCCTCGTGACTCACGAGGGGGATGTCAGAGATTTCGGTCCCGACAGTTTCCCCGAAGCCAACGTGCTGACCGGCGGACCGCCGTGCCAGACGTTCACCGTCGCAGGCACCGGTTCGGGCAGGCAGGCCCTGGACCAGATCGTCGAGCAGGCCGAAGACATGGCGGCCGACCCAAGTGACGGAATCCCGCGCGGTGGGTTCGCAGACGACAGGACCGGGCTGGTCCTCGAGCCCTTGCGCTGGGCACTACTCGCCATGCGTGCGCGCCGGCCCTTCCGAGCAATCGTCCTCGAACAGGTCCCTGCAGTTCTTCCGGTCTGGGAGGTGTACGGCAGCATCCTCAGACGCAACGGCTACGGAGTCGCTTCGGGAATACTCCGGACGGAGGAGTTCGGTGTTCCGCAGACACGGCGACGGGCAATCCTGATCGCGCGACTCGGCGACGGGAGAGTGTCGCTGCCTGCGCCGACCCATCAAGCCTACCGGCGCAGCGGAGTAGAGCAGGGCGCGTTGGAGCTCAAGCCTTGGGTTTCGATGGGCGAAGCGCTGAACCATCGAGAACATTTCACCGTGATCTCGAATTACGGTAGCGGGGGGGATCCTCGCAACCGAGGCCGGCGCCGCTCCGATGAACCGTCGGCGACCATAACGGGAAAGGTGATGCGCAATCGCCTTCACCTGAAGGATGGCGACGAGGACCGCTTCACCTATCAGGAAGCGGGGAGACTGCAGACGTTCCCGCTCGATTATCCGTGGTCCGGTCTCGACATCGGGCAACAAATCGGAAACGCGATCCCGCCCCGCCTGGCGGTGCACGTTCTGGCTCACGCCCTCGACATCGAGTTGGATCTCGACGAGCTGGACCGAACGATCGATTCGTCATGGATGGACGGACGGCCTGTGCCGCTCGGCAGGCGACTCGCGGATCAGGTACCTGTCGCGCTGGATTGAGCGGACCGCTTCACCGCGCTAAGCTCTGCAAGCTTGGTGCAGATGGCATCGGCGCACGTACTTGGCCTCTCGTGCTCCCAGAACCGCAATACCGTCCAGCCACGATTGGTGAGCTCCAGATCGGTACGCCGGTCGCGCTGGATGTTTCCGTCGAGTTTCTCAGCCCACCACCTTCCATTCGCCTTGGGCCTGGTCGCATGAACGGGACATCCGTGCCAGAAGCAACCGTCGATGAAGACTGCCAGCCGCAAGCCCCGCCACAGAATGTCGGCCCTACATCGCATCCCCGGCTCGGGCGCGGCATTGACTCGATAGCGGATACCCCGCGAGTGCAGAATCTGCCTGACGAGCAGTTCTGGCTTGGTGTCGCGTCGACGCTGCCGACTCATACGGGACTGCACCGAGGCCGACGATGCGGCAGGCCTCACCGGTGCGGCCCTTCGACGTCATTGATCAGTTGAACGTCCACATGTGCAATCTGCCACCTGGCTGGATTGAACATACAAGTGACCCGATCCTTGCGAATGTTGTTGCCGTCGTTTGTACCATCCACCTCGTTCCGCGTTGCGGTGCGGACAGTCGTGACCGCCAGCCGGCGAAGGACTCAACCATGATTGCGGATCACAGCGAACGCTTCCCACTTGCACCCGACGCGCTGCCGAACATGGCATGCGGGGTGAACGGAGTCCCGTTCGAACAGATATTCCGACCTCAGTACTTTACAGCTGAGTGGAAGGGCGGCTCGCTGGCGGACGTGAGGGTCTGGGGACAGCGAGTGCTCAAAGACGGTTCGCTCGGCAAGCGGCATCTCGACCACCGATGGAAGCAATCTACGGCTGGGCCGGTCCGCCTTGCCGATCTGCCCGGACCGGTCGCGCAGAAGCTGCGAGAATTCGGTTGCACCTACTGAGACGATATCGATTCGGAACAGAAGTCTTCGCCCGGTCAAATCATCGTCGGTCACGGAACGCCCCCACCGCCGCATGGAATCTGAGTCCTGGTCACCGCCAACAGATCCCAACGCCAGCGATCTGGCGGGTGGCGGCCCCGACTGGGATGGCCACGGCTATCGCGGAAACAGCGCGCGAGCTTGTACATTCAACGGCGAGCCGGGAATCGGACACCGTCTGCACTTCACGCCGCGTCCCGGACACCGACACACGCCGCGAAGGCGCACGTTTCGTGCCTTTCAAATCCCTGTCGGCGGTCTATGAAATCAGTCATAACATTGAACAGGAAGAAACTGATTCGTTGGTCGAAGGACAGGGGGAACTGGTGTTAGTCGACCCGGAACTACTGCGGGCGTTCTCGCGTCAGGTGGAGACGGCATCCAGCGTCGTCACCAGCACCGAGGTCGGACTCAAGGCATCTACAGCAGCTGACGGACTACCTGGCTCGACCACCCAGTGGGCCGCGAGGCTCGTCGGTGAGCACCTGACCCAACGGTCGGACACAATCGCGGAGAACGTGGCAGGCATGGGAGTAGCGGTCCGCGGCGCAGGCGACCGGTACGAGGTGGACGACAATGCCTTGGCCAGTCAGTTTGACGGGTTGTTCTGATCGATGCTTCCGTCACGCCCGCGGTTACGCAGCTGGCGCCCCGAGACGCTCTCCCCTGCAGCATCGGCGTTGGATGATGCGGGCCAATCCGTGTACAAGGCGATACGAGATCTCGACGAACGAATCGACGCGATGCCCGAGTCGTCAGCGTGGTCAGGCCAAGCGCACGATGCGGCGTCGTCGATGTTTCGGCGCGCCACGGACACAGCCTCGAATCTCGCGCACTACAGCGAGGCGGTGGCGACCGCCTTTGATCGAGGCAGCGGTTCAATCGGAGGTGCTCGGACTTCCCTGTTGAGCCATGCTGATGAAATCGATGCTGGCGAGCTCCAAGTGACGGACATGTGGGTTGTGATCATCAAACCTGCTCGGGTCTCGGCAGAGAAAGCGGCAGCGTTGCTCGCGCAAGCACAAACAGAGCAAATCGAGATCAATCGGCTGTTGGTGGCTCTCGGGGATGCCGACAACGCGACAGCGTCAGCAGTTCAGTCCGCAGCACAACACTTTGGATTCACTCCGCCTGCACCCAATAGCTTTCCGGGCTTGGATCCGTCATCGGGGGCGCACCGGCCGGCCGACGAGGTGCCGAACCCGATGTCACTCGATGGACTCATTCAACAAGGTGTCATCCGCGATCACGACATGGCTCAGACTGTGCGTGAAAGCCATGCATGGACAACCAAAGACGGGCAACGGCGTAAGACATTGACGATGATGGACGGCAGCCGTCACGAGATCACCGAGTGGAACGAATACGCCCCCGCCGTTATCGACACGTACTACGACAGGCACGGGAACAAGATTTCAAGCACGTTCTCGCAAGACAAGACAAATTTCGACGGATCTAAGTTCACATCCATCACCTTTGCCGACGGTACCGAGGTCACCATGACTCAGACATCAGATGGCACTACCACTGGAGGAGTGATAGCTGCTGACGGGCGCCAGGGCGTCCTGCCAGATGCGTTCTTCACACATCCTTCGCTCACCATGGTCGGAGGTGCTTTGACCGGACTGGAAGAGCAGACGAAGCGTGGGATACCCATGCTGTCGCCCCAGTCGGTGGAAGACCTTGGAAAGGCCGCAAAATACGGCGGTCCGGCGTTGGGCGTAGCGACGGCGCTGTACGACACGGTTACCGCAAAGACATTTCACGATGCATGCGTTGCCAGTATTTCCGGAGGTGCAGGAGTCGGTGGCGGATACGTAGGTGGCACTTTGGCGGCGGCAGGAGTCTCAGCAGTAGGCATGCCCGAGCTCGCACCGGTATTCGCTGCAGGCGGAAGTATGGCCGGTGGATGGACATTCGGTTATGTCGGCGGCATTGTCGGCAACATAGTATGTCCCAAATGAAGCTCGTGCCGCTCGCCATTCTCTGTGGAGTCTTGTTCGGTCCGCTCGGCGCGCTCTGTATTGTGTGGGCGGTCATCAACATCGGACATGGTGAGCTGCTGACCGCCTTGACAGCAATCGGATTCGCGATGTTTTCCTTCGGTTTCATCGCCCCTTTCGTCAAGACGGTGCCAGGTAAAGTAGCACCACGCGGAGAGTTCGACGACGCGGGAACCACGGTCCGGCCGGACCGTGGGGTCGATGTGTCACTTCAGATCGCCCTTCTGGGCTTGACAATCGCCAGTGGCCTGACAGCGGCACTCGTTCCACTTGGGCTGGTGGAAATTCCAGTGCCGGAGCAATTGCGCTACGCCCTCCCGTTCGTCGCTGCGGTCGTTGCGCTGATGGGGGCACCGATCGTGTGGCGAACGCTACGCCGTGGCAGCCTCAAGTATCTTCGCCTCACGCCCAGTGGATTCATGGTCGCTCAGGGCTCGCGACCACAGAGCGGTGACTGGAAGCAGGTTGTCGACATCACAGGGACTCCCCCGAACCAAAATGCGCCCACCGCCGACGCAATTGCGATGGTGATGTCCGACGACAGCGTGATCTCGATGCCCGGCGCATCGTTCACTCCGGAGGGGAAACAGCTTCGTGAATGGGTTCGATTCTACTGGCTTCACCCGGACCTTCGCGAAGAACTCACTGACGAACGGGCCCTGAAGCGGCTTGCCGAGTGAAAGAACCCGACACTGCAGACATTTGGACCGCTTTTGTGACCGAGCAGTACGGCGGCGGGAGCGAACCCCAACCTCTCAGTAGAGTGCGGCTACCGCTTCAACCGTCCTACTGCCGCATAAACCCACCGCGGCACCGCCAACCCGTGAATGATCCGCTGCGTCCGGAACAGCTGCCGCGGCAGCGACGCCGAGTTGTACGGCAGGTCGTACTTCTCGCACAGCAGCCGCACCCGCTCACTCACCTCGGGCAGCCGGACACTAGGCAGGTCCGGGAACAGGTGATGCTCGATCTGGTAGCACAGATGCCCGCCCGAGATCGCCAGCACGGGACCGGCTTTGAAGTTCGCGGTGCCCAGTAGCTGTCGCAGGTACCACTCGCCCTGGGTCTCGTCCTTCACCACGGCGGGATCGAATGTCTCAGCGCCGTCAGGGATATGCCCGCAGATGATGTTGACGTACACCCACAGGTTGCGGATGGTGTTCGCGGTGAAGTTGGCCGTAAACGTCCGACGCCATCGCCGCCCGCTCAGCACGGGCAGGAAGACGTAGTCCTTGCTCAACTGCCGGGCGACCTTGCCGAAGAACGTGCGCCTCTCCCCCGCCATCACCGCCGGGTCGTCGCGCAGCTTCTCCGAATGCAGGCCGTGCAGAGCGATGCCCCACTCGAACATGGCCGCCAGCACGAAGTTTCGCAACGGCGTCGCCAGATACCACAGCCGCCACGGTTGGTCCTCGGTGACCCGCAACAGCCGGTAGCCGATGTCCTCATCCATGCCGAGCACATTGCTGTACACGTGGTGTCGATAGTTGTGCGAGTACCGCCACTGCGCCGACGCCCCGACCATGTCCCACTCCCAGGTGTTGGAGTGGATCTCCGGGTCGTTCATCCAGTCCCACTGACCATGGGAGATGTTGTGGCCGAGCTCCATATTCTCGATCGACTTCGCGTACGCCAACGCGCCCGTGCCGACCAGCCAGCCGGTCTTGGACTTGCTGCAGGCGATCACCAACCGCGCGGCGACATCCAGGGCGCGCTGGAAGTGGATGACGCGCCGGATGTAGGCCGCGTCCTTGGCACCGAGCGCATCCTCGATATCGCGGCGGATGACGTCGAGCTCGAACGCGATCTCCTCGACATCCGCGCTTGTCAGATGCAGGTAGGCAGGCACGTCGGCGATCGCCATGGAAGGTGTCCTCGGGTGAGTGCGGCGTGAGCGGCACATACCGGGCCACTTGTCAGGGTCAGACCGCAGTTTAGGGCGTCAGCCTGAACGGGAGGTAATCGACATCCGCCACCTCAGCAAACTTTGCCCCTGACCTGCGGAAGATCAGCTGAAGACGTTCTCAGCAAGGACCCGCAGAGTCGTCGCCTGCACAGGCCGACGCCCGCTCTCCGACGATTCGATCATTCTGCGAAGACAAACGGCTCCCAGTAGCCCATGTCAGCAATGGCAACGACCCCGAACTCGCGCACGCGTGGCGGCTGTCCTTCGCACAGCTCGTCGACCTTTGCGTTGAAGCGATACGTCGACACGGGTGTCGAGAGTCCGGGAGCGTCTAGCTGCCGCTGTTCCCCGCGGTCTTCGACGCTCACTAGTTGATACATACATCCACGAGCAGGCATGACCTCCTTGATGGAGGACCGCTGTTCGGAGGTCAACTGACCGTTGACCCTATGAACCGGAACCTGTTCCGGTTCATGCGTATTCAACCCGGCAACAAGGCGCGCTGCCCACTCGTTTTGCTTGTCAGATCCATACTCGCCGAGCGAGGGACCGTCAGGCTCTGACGAACGCCACAGCCACGACGCCACAGCCACCAACACGACAACAAGCAATGCGACCCAAGATGCGCGGGCGTGCGCCCGGTACCACTGCATCAGGCGCTCACCCCCGCCGCGATCCGCGAAGCACATCCCCCGAGTGCTCCGCGGATCGCGTCGAATGCCGGTCCGTGCGTACCCCTCGAACGCTGACCGGCCCGGCCGTGCCTAGTCCGACACGCCCGGGATGAACTGACCCCGGCGAATCAGCGAGGCGACCGCGGTGTCCCAGCGCAGCAGTTGCTCGGGCGTGTAGAACGGGGCCGGGATGTGCCGCTCGATGTGGTTACGCAGGATCATGGCGCCGACCCGCAGGATCAGCGGGTTGATGGCGCCCCAGATGGAGTCGAGGTCGGGCCGGACGAGCCCCTGGGCGGAGAATCCCTCACCCTGCGCGATGCTGATTTGCAGCAGCCCGTCGAAGATGACATTGCCGATCTCGTCACCCTGGCTCAGCGCGTGCGCGACGTAGTCGGTGACGTCGGGATACTTGTGAAAGAGCTCCGCGAATCGCCCGCGCAGCGCCTCGGATTGCTCGCCGGGCGGTTCTGGGAGCGGATCAGCCTCGAGAACCTCGCCGAACACCTTCAGCACGTGTTCGTCGACCGCCGAGATCAACCCGGCCTTATTGCCGAAGTAATGCTGAACCAGCCCGACGCTGACACCCGCCGAATCGGCAACAGTCCGGAGCGGGGTATGTGAAACGCCGTGCTGGGCAAAAGATTTCACGGCAGCGCTGATGATGCGCTCCCGGGTGGATGGCTCGACCGGGGCGGACGGACGAAGGAATACGGTGCCTGCCACCGTCCGACAATACAGCAGTGCGGCTAAACCATACAAGTGTCCAGCCTTGCAATATCGACATGGGGTACTGCAATATGCACATATGGTTCATCGCGGGGGCGATTCGGACGTATCCGAAGACATGGTTCATCAGCAGGCAATTGCTCGCGCCGGGCGCGTCTCGGCAAATCTAATCCAGAGTCGGATATGAATTCCGCTCTGCGGGAGCAGATCCAGTCGATATGCGATCTTCTGTACCGCGATCCGCACAACACGGAGGCGTTCGATCAGCTGCGCACGCTCCTCGGCATCGACGACCACCACCGCGTTGTGCCCCACGATAATTGGCAGCGGATGGTACAGAAGGCCTGCGACCGGCTGTTCGACGAGCCCGATAACGCCGACGCTCGCGATCTCCTGCTGGTGTTGCTGACCGCGGGCGCAGAACTCACGCCGTAGCTACAGGTCGAGCGTGAGCCGCTCACCGGGGAACCGCGCCCGCGACACACAGACCAGCATGTCGCCGGCGGCCCGCTGAGCCTCGGAGAGAATTACGTCGCGGTGCTCCACCTCGCCGGACGTGACCCGCTGCACGCAGGTCCCGCAGAAGCCCTGCTGGCACGAGTAACTGACATCCGGTCGGCTCTGCCGCAAAGCCGCCAGCGTGCTCTGATTTGCCGGCACCGCAACGACTTCGCCGCTGCTCAGAGCCACCTCGAACGGCGCCCCGTCCACCACCGGCAACGGGGAGAACCGTTCGACATGCAGTTCTGTGCCGATCGGCAAGGCCAGTCCGACCATCTCCATCATCGGCGGCGGGCCGCAGGCGTAGACCGCGGTCGACCCGTCGACGCCGTCGAGAAGGTCTGCAGCAGTGGGTAATCCGGCGTCATCGGAGCGCACCGTCACCTTGTCGCCGAAAGCGGCCAGCTCGCCCAAGAAGGGCAGACTGTCCAGGGACCGCCCCGTGTAGCGCAGCGTCCACGGCACCCCCTGCTGCTCGGCCAACCGGACCATCGGCAGGATAGGGGTGATGCCGATGCCGCCGGCAATGAAACGCAGCCGCGCGGCCCGCGATCCGGAGCCGGGCAGCGGCATCAGGAAGGCGTTGCGCGGGACGCTGACCTCCAGCTCCTGCCCCACCGCCAGCTGATGTACCTCCGCGGATCCTCCGAGACCGTCGGCGTTGTGCCGCACCGCAATCCGGTACTCATCCACCCGATCGGGGTCGCCGCACAGCGAGTACTGCCTGGTCCGTCCCGACGGCAAGTACACGTCGATATGGGCGCCGGCATGCCACCCCCGCAACGGCTCACCGTCGGCGGAGGCCAGCGTCAGCGCCACCACGTCGGGATCGCGGGCGACGATATCGCGTGCGGCCACCCGCATGGTCCGGCGGTTCACCGCCGCCGGCAACTCGGGCAGATCCTCATCGGCGGTGAGCCGCATGACCACCGAGAGGAAGTGCGGTACCGCCGCACCGGCAATGCGGATCAATCGGTCGGAGGTGGATCGATACAACCCGGGCGGCGGTTCGCCACTGTACGGTCGCAGCAGCCGCGACACTCGGCTCATGAAAAGGCGCGCGCTGCCGGGGAACTGGCCAGATACGCCACGGCTTGCGCCGTGCTGCCCTCATCGGCCGGGTTGTAGTCGCGTTTGAGCAAGGTCAGACCCGAACGCACCCAGAAGCCCAGTCCCGGGACGGCCCCGGCCTTGGCCGACTTGCGCAGTTTCCAGATTATCCGCGCATAGCCGAGATTGGGCAGCGCCGGGTCGGCCCGCACGATGAATTTCAGACCGCGCAGCAGCACGATCGGCAACGCCGCACTGACCATCAGCCCGGCCGCGGCCTGGGCGATGTAATCCATGCCGAAGTACTTGGCCACGTTGTAGGACACGTGGCGGTGTTCGACCTCTTCGGCGCCGTGCCAGCGGTAGAGATCGGACAGGATCGGATCGACGTCGAGCTCATCCCAGTTGTTGTTCAGCGCCCACGACCCGAGTACACCGGTGAAGTGTTCGGCCGCACTCAGGGCGTGCGTTCCCGAGGCGATCGCCTTGCGCCTGTCGGCCGCACTGGCGCGGGCCAGCCGCTGGTCGTACTGCGAGACGACCCACTCCAGCTGGACTAGGAAAGGTCCCGGATCGATCCCGTGCCGGCGCAGGTAGTCGACGAGCACCTCGTCGTGGGTCTTGGCGTGCACGGCCTCCTGGCCGATGAAGCCGATGATCTCCTCACGCAGGTGATCATCGCGGACATACTCCAGCGCATCGGCCAGCAGTTTGCTGAACCAGCGCTCGGCGACCGGCAACAACAGGTTCAGTGCGGTGGCCGAGTGCGAGGCGTACGGATCGCCGGGTATCCAGTGCAGCGGAGGCGTCGACCAATCGAACTGGACGTTTCGCGGACGCAGCGCGATCTCGTCCGGGGCAAACGCATCGGCCGCGCTCAGGTTGGCGCGGATTTCAGACATCACATCATGCTGCCCGTTGATCTTGTAACTGAAACATCGGCGAGCAAACGCTGCGCGTACCGGATACCGCCGAACCGTGCACTGGGGCGGCATACTCGGCGGCGTGGCGACGAAGCGGGACACATCACGAAACGGCCGGTCGGCATGGCTGACCCCCGAACAGCAGCGCGCCTGGGTCGCCTTCATGCGTGTCCAGCTGCGGATGGACTACGAGATGAACCGGCAGCTGCAGGCCGATTCCGGGCTGTCGCTGTCGGATTACCACGTGCTGGTGGCCCTGAGCGGCGCTGCCGAGGACGGTATGCGGGTGGGTGATCTGGCCGCCCATATCGGCTGGGAGCGCAGCCGGGTGTCCCATCAGTTGCGTCGGATGGAACAACGCGGACTTACCCGGCGCGAAGCCGGCACCGAGGATGCCCGCACCACGAACGTGGTGCTGACCACCCAAGGCCGGGCGGCCATCGAGGAGGCCGCGCCCGCGCACGTCGACCTGGTCCGCCGGCTGTTCTTCGACGCGCTGCCCGCTCCCCTGCTGGCGCCGTTCACCACCGCCCTGGAACATATCCACGTCAATCTCAATCTGAACAGTTCGCTGCCGCCCACACCGCACTAGAATGGTGATTTGTCACCCAATGAGGAGGCTCCGATGAGCGCTACCGTCAGCGACCTGATGCAGGCGAACCTGCTCGCCGTCTTCAACGAGCGCGACCCGCGGGCGCGCGCCGACGCCATTGTCGCCACCTACGCCGAAGAAGTCCGATGGACCGACGACGAGGGCGTCGTCACCGGGCATGACGCCCTCAATAGCAAAGCGGCTCAACTGCAAGCGGGCCTGACCGGTATGCACTTCACGGCGGCAGGACCGGTCCGCCAGACCCGCGGCTTCGGCTTCCTGGCCTGGGAGGTGCGCCGCGACGAGGACGATGTCGCGGTGATGACCGGATTCGACGTCGCCCTGATCACCGACGGGCACATCACCGACCTGTGGACGGTGCTGACCGGACCACCCACGGAATAGGTGATACGTCACGTAACGTTCTGATCGTCGTAGCACTTCGACGAAAGGAACGATCATGGGACAGCTCGACGGCAAGACAGCGCTGGTGACCGGCGGCACCTCCGGCATCGGCCTGGCCGGCGCCAAGCGATTCGCCGCCGAGGGCGCCGAGGTCTTCGTCACCGGACGCGATCGCACCCGCCTCGACGAGGCCGTCGCCGCCATCGGCCCGCGCGCCCACACGGTGCAGGGCGATATCAGCAAGGTCGCCGACCTGGACATTCTCGCCGACGCCATCACCGCGGCCGGACGCGGACTGGACGTTCTCTACGCCAACGCCGGTGGTGGCGACTTCGCGACGCTGGCCGAGGTGACCGAACAGCACTACCGCGACAACTTCGATCGCAATGTCGCCGGCACGGTGTTCACCGTGCAGAAGATGCTCCCCCTGCTCAACGACGGCGCATCGGTCATCCTGACCGGATCCACGGCCGCCACCGAGGCGACCCCCAGCTTCGGCCTCTACGCGGCATCCAAGGCAGCCATCCGCTCACTGGGACGCACCTGGGCCGCCGAACTGGCCAACCGCAACATCCGGGTCAACACCATCGTCCCCGGCCCCATCGAGACGCCCGGCCTGACCGGATTGGCCGGCGACGCCGAGCAGGAGAAGGCGCTGTTGGACGGTCTGTCCGCCGGTGTGGTGCTGCACCGCCTCGGCCATGTCGACGAAATCGCCTCGGCCGTCCTGTTTTTGGCCACGGACCAGAGCAGCTATATGACCGGAGCCGAACTGGCGGTGCACGGCGGGAAGCTACAGATCTGAGTCACCAGTCGGCCTTGGCGTAATCCTTGAGGAAGCAACCGTGGAGGTCCTCGCCGGCCTCACCCCGCACGATCGGGTCATACACCCGGGCGGCACCGTCGACCAGGTCGAGCGGGGCGTGGAAACCCTCCTCGGCCAGCCGGAGCTTGGTCGGGTGCGGGCGCTCGTCGGTGATCCAGCCGGTATCGACCGCGGTCATCAGGATGCCGTCGGTCTCCAGCATCTCGGCGGCGCTGGTGCGGGTGAGCATGTTCAGCGCGGCCTTGGCCATATTGGTGTGCGGGTGGCCCGGCCCCTTGTACTTGCGGCCGAACTGACCTTCCATCGCCGAGACGTTGACGACGTACTTGCGCCGCGCCGCGGCCGCCGCCATCGCCGGGCGCAACCGGCTGACCAGGATGAACGGTGCGGTCTGGTTGCACAGCTGCACCTCGAGCAGTTCCATCGCGTCGATCTCGTCGACATGCTGGGTCCAGCTGTTCACCGACGCGGTATCCGGCAACAACCCGCCGGCGTCGATAGCGGTGCCCGCGGCGATGCGCTCCGGGGAGGCGCTGCGGGCGGCCAGCGCCAGCTGGGTGAGTGCGTGCGGGGTCTGGTGCTCGCCCAGGCTGCCGGTCAGGGCCGCCGGGTGCGCGTCGCTGACCCGGTCGAAGGAGATGACGTCGACCAGTTTGGAGACCAGTTCCGGCGGCGGGGTGCGCTCGGCCTCGACCAGCGCCGAGTACGAGCCCGGCGAGCGGCGCACGGTCTGGGCGGCATTGTTGATCAGGATGTCGAGCGGCCCGGCGGCGGCGACGGTATCGGCCAGCGCGACGACCTGGGCCGGGTCACGCAGGTCGATACCGACGACCCGCAGCCGGTGCAGCCAGTCCGCGCTGTCCTCCATCGCCGCGAAACGGCGCACCGCATCGTTGGGGAAGCGGGTGGTGATGGTGGTGTGCGCCCCGTCTCGGAGCAGCCGCAGCGCGATGTACATGCCGATCTTGGCGCGCCCCCCGGTGAGCAGGGCCCGCCGTCCGGTCAGATCGGTACGGGCATCGCGCTTGGCGTGGTTGAACGCCGCGCACTCGGGGCAGAGCTGATGGTAGAAGGCGTCGACGACGGTGTGATGCTTCTTGCAGACGTAGCAGGCCCGGCTGCGCAGCAGGGTGCCCGCCGAGGCGCCGGCGGTGGCAGAGACCAGCGGCAGGCCGGCGGTCTCGTCGTCGATGCGCCCGGGCGCTCCGGTGGCGGTGGCGGCGATGACGGCGCGGTCGGCGGCGGCCACCTCGTCACGCTTGGCAGCTCGGCGGGCCTTGCGCACCGACTTGAAGATCCCGGCGGTGGCGCGGCGCACGGCCACGGCATCGGGGTGCTCAGGGGGTAATCCCTCGACGTCGGCGAGCACCTGCAGGCAGGTGGCCAGCTTGTCGGGGTCGATCGCGTTCACCGAGGTAGCGTACGGGCTCTGCCCTGCTGAGCGGGAATCGTCAGACCCTGACGCCGCTGTCGGCCAGCCGGCGACGGGAGGCCTCCGACCGGATGATCTTGGGCCACCAGAACCAGCGGCCCAGCAGCGCGGCCACCGCGGGCGTCATGAACGAGCGCACCACCAGGGTGTCGAACAACAGCCCCAGCGCGATGGTCGTACCGACCTGTGCCATCACCGTCAGGTCACTGAACGCGAACGAGGCCATGGTGAACGCGAACACCAGCCCCGCCGAGGTGACCACCGAACCGGTGCCCGCCATCGCCCGGATGATGCCGGTCTTCAGCCCACCGTGCAGCTCCTCCTTGAACCGGCTCACCAGCAGCAGGTTGTAATCCGAGCCGACAGCGAGCAGCAAGATCACCGACATCGGCAGCACCATCCAGTGCAGTTCGAGGCCGAGCACGTGCTGCCACAGCAGCACCGACATGCCGAAGGATGCCCCGAGGGACAGCAACACCGTGCCGACGATGACGGCCGCCGCCACCAGGCTGCGGGTGATCAGCAACATGATCACGAAAATCAGCGCAGACGCAGCAATTCCGGCGATCACCAGATCCCACTGCGCACCGTCGTGCATGTCCTTGTAGGTGGCCGCGGTCCCGGCGAGGAACACCTTCGATCCCTCCAACGGCGTGCCCTTGATGGCCTCGCGGGCGGCCTGTTTGATCGGGTCGACGTGGGCGATGCCCTCCGGAGTGGCCGGATCACCGTCGTGACTGATGATGAACCGCACCGACTTTCCGTCCGGTGAGATGAAGTTGTCCATCCCGCGCTTGAAGTCCTCGTTGTCGAAGGCCTCCGGCGGAAGGTAGAACGTGTCGTCATTGCGGGCATCGTCGAACGCCTCCCCCATGGCGCTCGAGTTCTCCTGCATGGCCGAACCCTGGTCCTGCATACCCTTCTGGGTCTGATACATCAGCAGCATCGACTCTCGGGTGCTCTTCAGCACCTCGATGTTCTGCGGCATGATCTCGGCCAACTGCGGCATCAGGGTGTCCAGATGCTGCAGGTCCGGGAGTACGGTCTCGATATCGGTTGTCAGCACGTCGATTCCGTCGAGCGTGTCGAACACCGAGCGCAGCGCATGGCAGGCCGGGATGTCGTAACAGTGCGGCTCCCAGTAGAAGTAGTTGCGCAGCGGACGCATGAAATCGTCGAAGTTGGCGATGTAGTCGCGCAGATCGGCCGTGTCGGCGGTCAGATTCTCGGTCTTCTCGACCATCGAGTGCGTGACGTCGGCCATCTGTTGGGTGACGGCCGCCATCTGCTCCATCGTCTCGATATTGGTCTGCATATCGTCGGCCTGGCGCAACATGTCCGCGAACTGGTCCTCGCGGTACTTCTCGTTCATGGTCTGGGTGGCGCCCTGCTGGCTGAGCATGAACGGAATCGTGGTGTGCTCGATGGGTTTCCCGTTGGGCCGGGTGATGGTCTGCACCCGCGCGACGCCGGGCACGGCCAGGATCGACTTCGCGATCTTGTTGATGACCAGGAAGTCCGCCGGGTTGCGCAGGTCCCGGTCGCTTTCCACCATCAGCAGTTCGGGGTTCATCCGGGCGGCGCCGAAATGCCGCTCGGCGGCCGCATATCCGACGTTGGCCGTCAGATCGGTGGGCAGGTAACGACGGGCATCGTAATTGGTCTTGTAGCCGGGCAGGGTGACCAGGCCGATCAGCGCCAACGCCAGCGTCGCCACCAAGACCGGTCCTGGCCAGCGCACCACCGTAACCCCGATGCGCCGCCACCCCCGCGACCGGATGGCCCGCTTGGGTTCGAAACGCCCGAACCGGCTGCCGATCGTGATGACCGCGGGCCCCAGCGTCAGCGCCGCGAGCACCGCCACCAGGGTGCCGATCGCACACGGCACACCCATGGTCTGGAAATAGGGCAACCGGGTGAACGACAGGCACAGCATGGCCCCGGCGATGGTCAGCCCGGAGCCCAGCACCACATGCGCGGTCCCGCCGAACATGCTGTAGTAGGCGGGCTCTCGGTCCTCACCGGTGCCGCGTGCCTCCTGATAGCGCCCGACGGCGAAGATCGCATAGTCCGTGCCCGCGGCGATGACCATCAGCGTCAACAGGTTCACCGCGAAGGTCGACAGCCCGATGAGCCCGGAGTTCGCCAGAAACGCCACGATGCCGCGGGCGGCGCCGAGTTCGACGAACACCATCAGCAGGATCAGGATGGTGGTGCCGACGGACCGGTACACGATCAGCAGCATCGCCAGGATGACCCCGAGGGTGATCATCGTGACCAGGAAGATGCTCTTGTCCCCGGCATGGTGCTGATCCGAGATCAGCGGTGCGCCACCGGTGACGAAGACGTGCAGGCCCGGCGGCGGCGGGTTCTGCGCGACGATATCGCGGACGGCGGCCACCGATTCGTTGGCCAGCGTCTGGCCCTGGTTGCCGTGCAGGTAGAGCTGGACGTAGGCGGACTTGCCATCGGCGCTCTGCGCGCCCGCCGCGGTGAGGGTGTCACCCCAGAAGTCGGCCACGTGCTGGATGTGGGCGGGGTCGGACTCGAACCTGTCGATCAGGCCGTCGTAGTAGCGGTGCGCCTCGTCACCGAGTGGCTCGTCGCCCTCCAACACCACCATGGCGTTGGAATCGGAGTCGAACTCCTCGAAGTTGGCGCCGATGCGCTTCATCGCGATCATCGACGGCGCATCCTGGGCGCTCAGCCCGACGGTGTTGGCCTCGCCGACCTCTTCCAGGGACGGAACCAGCACATTGGTGGCCACCACGATGGCGAGCCAGGCCAGCACGATCGGCACGGCGAGCGTGCGGATCAGCTGGGCAATTCTCGATCGCTGGCCATTGCTGGCATTCATCCGATGGCCCCGTCACTGTTACAGAATCGCTACTGCGCGTAACTTACGTAGCCCGTTTAACCATGACAACTCGTGGACCGAACTGACAGCAAACTCACAGCTTCATTCGACGAGCTCGTCGAGAGCGCCAGCCCGGGCCCGATCCTGTGGTGGAGTGGAGTGATGACCGCGGACGAGCAGCGTGCCGGCGTCGAGCTGACCAACCTGGATCAGCCGCTCGGGCCCGACGCCGGAGCCACCAAGCGCGACCTGGTGGACTACCTGGACGCGGTCGCCGACCGGATTCTGCCCGTGCTGACGGATCGGCCGCTGACGGTGCTACGGGCATTGCGCGGCCGGGCACCGTTCATGCAGAAGAACGTCCCCAAGTACACGCCGGACTGGGTGAAGACGGTCCCGGTGTGGGCCGCGGCGTCGCACCGCGAGATCCACTACGCGCTGTGCGACGACCGGCGCACGCTGCTGTGGCTGGCCAACCAGCGGGCAATCGAATACCACCCGGCGCTGGGGTTGGCCGCCGACATCTACCGCCCCACCCATCTGATTCTGGACCTCGACCCACCCGACGGTGCGGACTTCGCCGCGGTGGTGGCGGTGGCGCTGCTGGTCCGCCAGGCCCTGGCCGATTCGGGTTTGACCGGCGCCGTGAAAACCAGCGGCTCGCGCGGAGTGCACATCTTCGTGCCGCTCACCGAGGACGCGGCCGGCGACGATGTTGCCGCCGCGACCCGGGCTCTCGCGGCGCGCGCCGAGGCCCTCGATCCGTCCATCGCCACAACGGCTTTCATCGTCGAGGACCGGGCGGGCAAGGTGTTCGTCGACGCCACCCGCTCCGGTGGGGCGACGGTGGCGGCCGCCTACAGTCCGCGCTTCAAACCGGGCATCCCGGTGTCGTTTCCGGTGTCCTGGTCGGAGCTGCCCGAGGTACACCCGTCCGATTTCACCGTGCGCACCGCACTCGAGCGCCTCGGCGACGGCGATCCCTGGGCGGCCGAGATGCCCGCGCCGCAGCGATTGCCTGCCGATCTGATCGCGCAGGGCCACACCATCCCGGTGGCGCGGGTCGCCGCCATGCACGAGGGCAAACGGCGGGCCAAGGCGCGACGCGAGCAGGGCTCGGTTTGATCACAAGCATTGCCCTGCGGTGCCCGCCGCTGTTGGACTGGGCAGGTGTGGACACTGGCGCTGATCGTGGTGGTCGCCGCCGCGGCCGCGGCGGGCGGTTACGCCGTCGGCAGGCGTAGCCAGACGCGCACCCGCCGGGTGTTCCTGGTCGGTTTTCTCTTCGGGTCGGTGGCGGGCGCTCCGGTGCGGCGTCGGCTGATGCGCCTGGTCGCGGCGCGCCGGTCGGTGGTGCGTGGTCCGGTCAGACCGCTGATTGCTGCGCAGCGCCGATGAAGTCGACGCCGGCGTTGATCGCCGCGCGGTGCCGCAGAATCCGGTAGTGCGCCAGCCTGCCGAGACCGCGGGTGGTGACCAGTTCCGCGTCGGGCCAGTCGTCGATGAGCGCCTTGCTGTAGTGGTACGGCGCGTCCGGGTCATCGGGGTCGTGAATGACCAGCAGCGGTGTCGGGGTCTGCAGGTTGGACCCGATGACCCCGAGATCGGTGTCGAACAGCGGCATTTTGATGCGCTTGCTGAGCCGGCGGTGCAGACCGTCGCGGATGCGCGGCCCGAATCCGTGCCGCTCGGCGAACAGGTCCAGATAGAACCCGAAGTCACCCATCGGCGCCAGGAACACCATGCGCTCGATCTCGGTGCCACGGGCCAACGCCAACGCGGCGGCCTTGGCGCCCAGCGAGTGCGCGATCACCGCGCGGGCGGGCCCGTGTGTGCGGACGACGGCGCGGAACGCCTCGGTGCACTCCACGAGATGCGTGCGTCCCTCGGCCAACGAACCGGTCTCGGAGTCGTTGTGCGCGGGCAGGTCGAAGGCGATGACGCGGTGCCCGGCATTGACCAGTGGCTTGACGAAAACCCCGAGGTGGGCGCGGCAACCGCCCCAGCCGTGCACCAGGTAGACCGCGGGCCCCTCGCCCCAGGCCTCGCCCGCGATGCGATGCCCGTCCCAGAAGGCCTCGATCGGCTCACTGGGCGGCACCCCGGGCGGCATCCGCAGGCTGGCGTCGACCTGCGGCGGGGTGCACCACAGCTCGGTGGCCCACTTGGCGCCGATCGCGGGCGCGAACCGCTCCAGCAGGCCGAGGGCCCGGCGGATGCGCGGTTCGACCGGCGGCTCGATACCCGAACCGGCCTGATCCCCGGACTGCGCGCTGTCGCCGACCATCAACTGTCCCCTCGCCCCATGCCGCCGATCCTAATTGCACCAGGCTGGTGCCCTGGCAAACTGTGCGTCACCGAACGGAGTACTGCGCCGCGCGTATGGCGCCGGCAGTCGGCGCACGAGTCAGGTGAGCGCACGAAAAAGGCCCGGACCTCGCGGTCCGGGCCTTTCTTGTGGAGCTGCCGGGAATTGAACCCGGGTCCTACGGCATTCCCTCAAGACTTCTCCGTGCGCAGTTCGCTAAGTCTCTACTCGGATCTCCCGGTCACGCGAACAAGCCGAGATGACGATCCCAGTCGCTGTTTGATGTCCCCACGGGTCCCGCGACCGAACCCGTGGGTGGGTCCCTCTAGCTGATGCCAGGGTCCGGGCCGAGGGCGCTCCCGGTCTGACAGACACACCGTCGCTTAGGCAGCGAGGGCGTAGTCGCGCTGATTGGAATCGGCGCTTAATTGGTTGCAACGACGCTTACGGTGGTCTCTTGCCTGCACCGGCACGCTTCCCTTGATTCGATGCGCGAAGTCGAAACCGTTCAGCCCCTCGCACCCCCGCCGAGGTTCGGCAGGACTTTCCATACTAACGGTTTCTACAACCCAGGCCAGCCATTAAATAGTCCGCACGGCACGGCGCTGCATCTCGGCCAGCTCGGACATCGGCACCGGACGCCCGAACAGGTACCCCTGACCGAACCGTCCGCCGGCGCGGCAGACCATATCGGCCTGGTCGTCGGTCTCGATTCCTTCGGCGATCACCTCGAAGCCGAGCTCGCCGCACAGGTTGATCACCGAGCGGTAGAGCGTCAGGTCCCGGCCGGCGTCCATATCCGAGGCCAGCGTCCGATCCAACTTCACGATGTCCACCGGCAGGCAGTGCAGGTAGAGCAGCGAGTTGAAGCCCGAACCGAAATCATCGAGGGCAACCTTCACGCCAAACTCCCCGAACCGGGTGATCTGCGTCGCGGCCTTGTCCAGATCGACGATCGGTTCGGTCTCGGTGATCTCCAGGATCAACCGTCCGCGCGGGATCTCGTGGCGTTGCAGCACCTCACGGACCACCTGATCGAAACCCGGCGTGCCCAGCCTGGCCCCGCCGATGTTGACGTGGATGTCCAGGTCGATCCCGGCCGCGCGCGCCTCGCCGCACGCCATGTCGAGCACCAACGAATCGAGTTCGGCGCCCATGCCCGCCGCTTCGGCATCGGCGACGAATGTCTCCGGCGATATCTCGACACCATTGCCCGCCGTCCAGCGGGCCAGCGCCTCCACGGCCACCAGCTCTCCACCTGGCAGGGCCACCACCGGCTGGTAGACCAGCCGGAAACCCTTCGGCGGCGCGCCCAGCGCCTCGCGCAGCATCGTCGGGAAGTCGACCACCGCGCCGGCGAGCGGGTTGTAGACCACGGCGGTGTTCTTACCCATCCGCTTGCCGGCATACATGGCGACATCAGCCTGACGCAGCAGGCTGTCCGAGGTCTGCGACAGGCCGTCGGCATCCGGGCGCACCAGTCCCATGCTGGCCTTGACGCGCACCGATGATCCGTGCACGGGGAACGGGTCACGCAAGGCGAGGCGCAGGCGGTCGGCGGCGCCTTCCAGTTCGGCGTCGGCCTCACCATTGCTGACGATCAGCACCGCGAACTCGTCGCCGCCCACCCTGGCCAGGGTGTCGCGCTCGCCGATGCCGCGCGACAACCGCTCCCCCACCGCGCGCAACAACTCGTCGCCGGCGGCGTGGCCGAATCGGTCGTTGACCTCCTTGAAATCGTCGAGGTCCAGGAAGATCAACACGAACTTGCCACGTGCCATCGCCTCGTCGAGGCGCTTGGCGAATAGGGTCCGGTTCGGCAGTCCGGTGAGCGGATCATGATGCACCTGATGGGCAAGCCCGCGCTGCGCCCAGAACAGCCACTGGGTCAGCGAGCGCTCGGCGCGTGTCGCGACCACCTGGCGGCTGGCCACCAACACGACCATGGCGATGGTCAGGAATGCCGCGAGCGCGGACACCTCACGATCGATGTAGAGGTGGTAGGCGAACAGCACCGCCACACCAAGAAAACCCATATAGGGCAACAGCAGGTGCGGCCAGTCCTGGCGACGCAGCACGTCGACTTCGCGCGCCGGCGTCGTCGGCAGGAACGCAAACGCGGTGAGCACCGGGCCGACGATCAGTCCGATGCCGACCCAGAGTTCGGCCTCGATGCGGTCGACCGACCGCACGTAGGCCAGCATGCGGTTGGACACGCCCATCAGCAGCAGTCCACCGGCCAGCAGCATGTAATTGGTCCGGTTGGGCCTGCCGGCGTCGTAGATCATCGCGATCAGGACGATGACGCCGATGACGCCGATCTCGGCACCGATGAAGACGACGTCGAGCACCCGCATGGCCGGGCTGGCGGCCTCGAATCTGGTGCCCAGGTCGCTCATCGCGGCCAGGATGAGGAAGGCGACCGCGGCAATCACCCCGTCGAGCACGTTGGTGACCAGCGACTGCCGGAGCGGGCTGGCCGCGGGCGCGCGAATCCCGCCGCTGGATCGCGCCAGCAGGATCACCGAGGTGAAGACCAGCACGGGTAAGGCCAGGAAGATCGCGCGGGCCAGCATCGGCGCCCAGTCGGCGACGTGCACCTGCCACAAGGCTTGGCCGAGCACCCAGGTGAACAGCGCGAGCACAAACGACACTCGCCACCAGCGTTCGAGACCATGTTCCCGGGCCGCGGTGAGCACGCCGACGACAATGGCGCCGACACCAACGCTCACCTGCAGGATCAACTCGACACGATCGGCGACGGCGGCGCCGAACGGCGCGCAGGCATTGATGGCCGCGAGGATGACGACGCCCCCGAGGACGAGGGCACATAGACGCGAGCGTCGCACCGTCACCCGTCCTCCCGTGCGTCTTGACGCGTGGGCGAACTATATCCCTGTATTGCCCGCGAACCGGGGAAATGGGATCACGACGGAAACAACGCGCCGCAACCCGGCCGCAGGCGTGGGGTTCAGCGCATTCCCTTGGCGCGGCGGCCCAATTCGCGGATCACCTCGCGGTCGGCATCGCGTTTGGCGAGGTCCTGGCGCTTGTCGCGGGCCTCTTTACCGCGGGCCAGCGCCAGTTCGACCTTCACCTTGCCATCGACGAAGTACAGCGACAGCGGCACCAAGGTGAGGTTGCCGTCGCGGATCTTGCCGACCAGTGTGTCGATCTGACGGCGGTGCAGCAGCAGCTTGCGGTTGCGTCGCGGCGCGTGGTTGGTCCAGCTGCCGTGGTGATACTCGGCGATGTGCAGGTTGCGCAGCCAGATCTCACCATCGTCGACGGTGGCGAACGCGTCGACAAGGGAGGCCTGACCTTCGCGCAGGCTCTTGACCTCGGTGCCCACCAGCACTACGCCGGCCTCGAAGGTCTCCAGGATCGAATAGTTGTGCCGGGCCTTGCGATTGGTCGCAATGACGAAGTTGTTCGCCTTCTCGGCTTTGTCCGGTTTCTTGCTCTTGGTAGCCATCTTCTATCTTCGTACGTAGAGGCGCAGCGTCACGTACGCAGTGAGCCCGGCCATCGCCACACCCACGAACAGCAGGATCGGCGAGATATAAAGTATGTCCGCGAAGTCCAGTGGCGCAATCAAATTAGCCTGGGTGAACTGCGACAGCGCCTTCTCCAGGAACAGCGACCGCACCGTGAGCAGGCCGAGCAGCGCCAGCACCACGCCGATGAACGCGGCCAGCATCGCCTCCACGAGGAACGGCAGCTGGGTGTACCAGCGTGTCGCGCCGACCAGGCGCATGATGCCGATCTCGGTCCGCCGGGTGTACGCCGCAACCTGAACCATGTTGGCGATCAACAGGATCGCGCCGATCGCCTGCACCAGTGCCACCGCGAACGCCGCGTTGGACATGCCGTCGAGCAGCGCGAACAGCCGGTCGATCAGATCCTTCTGGTTCAGCACGTTGAGCACGCCGGGCTGGCCCTGCATCGCGCTGTCGAAATCGAGGTGTTGCTCGGGGTTCTCCAGCTTCACGATGAACGAGGCCGGGAACGCGTCCTTGCTGGCCACGTCCTTGAACGCCGGGATCTTCTTGATGGCGTCCTCGTAGGCATCAGCCTGGTTCAGGTAGCGCACCGAGCGGACGTCGTCGCGCGCGTCGATCTGCGCCCGCAGCGCCTTACACGGATCCTGATCGCATGTCGGATCGTTGGCCGAGACGTCGTTGGTGAGGAAGACCTGGCTTTCCACCCGGTCCAGATAGATGTCGCGAGACTGGTCGGCGACGCGCATCACCAGCAGACCCCCACCGAACAGGCCGATGGAGATGGCCGTGGTGAGGATCATGGCCACCGTCATGGTGACGTTGCGGCGAAGTCCGGTCCAGACCTCGTTGACCAAAAAGCCGAAGCGCACTAGCGATCCATTCCGTAGACACCGCGCTGTTCGTCGCGGATGAGCCGGCCCAGTTCCAGTTCGATGACGCGCTGACGCATCGAGTCCACGATGTGGTGATCGTGCGTGGCCATCAGAACGGTGGTGCCGGTGCGATTGATCCGCTCAAGCAGATCCATGATGTCCTTGCTGGTCTCCGGGTCCAGGTTGCCGGTCGGCTCATCGGCGATCAGCAGCAGGGGCCGGTTGACGAACGCCCTGGCGATCGCGACGCGCTGCTGTTCGCCACCGGAGAGTTCGTGCGGCAACCTTGCGGCCTTGCCGGACAGACCGACCATCTCCAGCACATCGGGCACGACGCGGTTGATCACGTCACCGCGCTTGCCGATCACCTCCAGCGCGAAGGCCACGTTCTCGAAGACCGTCTTCTGCTGCAGCAGCCGGAAGTCCTGGAAGACGCAACCGATCACCTGCCGCAGCTGCGGGATGTGCCGGTCGGCGAGCTTGTTGACGTGGAACTTGGAAACCCGGATATCGCCCTTGGACGGGTGCTCCGCGCCGAGCAGCAGGCGCATGAACGTCGACTTGCCCGAGCCGGACGGCCCGATCAGGAAGACGAACTCACCCTTGTCGATTTTGAGCGAGACGTCATCCAGTGCCGGGCGGGCAGAGGATTTGTACTGCTTGCTCACTTTGTCGAGGGTGATCATCACGGCACGCCAGTGTAGCGGGATCTCGACGTGTGTCAGTTCGGGCTGGGTGCGGGCGGTGGCGGTGTCGTCCCGGGGGCGGGAGCCGGACCGGGCAGCACCGGCAGCGTGATCGGCGGCAACAGGCCACCCGGACCGTCCGGATCGATCACCGTCGTGGTGGGTTGCCCATCTGTGGTCGGCTCACCGCTCGGCGTGGCCGGGTCATCGGGTCCAGGGGTGCCCGACGTCGTCGTGGGCGATGTCGTGGTGGTCGTGGGCTCCGGCGGCTCGGTGGTCGTCGGGGTCGTGGTGCTCGGGTAGGTCGTCTGCGGGCGTTCGTAGACCTGCGTGCGCGGCACCCAGGTGTAATCCGGGTCGGGCACGAACCCCGGCGGCACGGTCTGGGTGATCGGGGGCGGCTCCGGCGGCGGTTGATAGGTCTCGTAGAGCCATGCGGTGCAGAAGAACGCGACGATCAATCCCACCGTCGAGGTGCGCATCCGCCCGCCGAACATGTAGGTCGGCCAGCGCTTGTTGTCGTCACCGGTGGACCGGGTTACCAGTTTCACTGACTGCGGACCTCCGAGTTCGCGGCCAGCGGGGTGGACTCCGGCTTGGACACGATCCCGGCCCGGGCCAGCGCCGCGATGACCAACAGGCGCAATTGCCTGCCCACCTCGAACTGCTTACCGGGCAGGGTGCGCGCCACCATCCGCAGGTTCACGGTGTCCAGTTCCAGGCTTTCCACACCCATCAGCTGGGGCCGGTCCAGCAACAGCTCGCTCATGTGCGGGTCTTTCATCGCGTTCTCGCATACCCCGTGCAGCAGCTCGTTGACCGAGTTGAGGTCGGCGGTGGTCGGCACCGGGATGTCGACCACGGCGCGCGCCCAGTCCTTGGACAGGTTGAGCGATTTCATGATCTGGCCGTTGGGGATCGTGAAGACCTCACCGTCGCTGGTGCGCAACTTGGTCACTCGCAGGGTGACGTCCTCGACGGTGCCGGTGGCGTCGTTGGAGGCACCGAGGGTCAGCGTCACCAGGTCACCGAATCCGTACTGCTTCTCGGTGATGATGAAGAACCCCGACAGCAGGTCCTGCACGATGCGCTGCGCCCCGAAACCGAGTGCCGCACCGAGCACGGCGGCGGGCGCCACCAAGGATCCGACGGGGATGGCCAGGATGTCGGTGATCTGCAGCAGCACCACCACGCAGATCAGGGCGATGGTGACCCAGGAGATGACCGACGCGACGGCCTGCCGGTGCTTGGCCGTCTCGGTGCGCACCAGCGCGTCGCTCTCCCGGAAGTCGGCGTCGATCCGGCGCGTGATCCGCTGGGCGGCCCAGTTGACGAACCGCGCGATCAGGATGGCGGCGATGACCAACATGACGATGCGCAGACCGCGGGTGATGATCCACTCGCCGATCTCGCCGCGCCAGAAGTCATGCCAGCGGTCGGCCACTGACATCGCGAGAACCGTGCCGTTAGTCGTCGTCATCTTTCCTATTGCGCCATCGGATACCGGCTTCCAGGAAACCGTCGATATCGCCGTCGAGCACCGCGGCCGGACTTCCGACCTCGTATTCGGTGCGGAGGTCTTTCACCATTTGGTAGGGGTGCAGAACATAGGACCGCATCTGGTTACCCCAGGAGCTGCCGCTGTCACTCTTGAGTGCATCCATCTCGGCGCGCTCTTCCTGGCGCTTGCGTTCCAGCAGCTTGGCCTGCAACACGCGCATTGCCGACACCTTGTTCTGCAGCTGGGACTTCTCATTCTGACAGGTGACGACGATGCCGGTCGGGATGTGGGTCAACCGGACCGCGGAGTCGGTGGTGTTGACCGACTGCCCGCCGGGACCGCTGGAGCGGTACACGTCGACGCGGATATCGCCCTCGGGGATCTCGATGTGGTCCGTGGTTTCGGTGACGGGCAACACCTCGACCTCGGCGAAGGATGTCTGGCGGCGGCCCTGGTTGTCGAAGGGGCTGATCCGCACCAGACGGTGGGTGCCCTGCTCGACCGAGAGCGTTCCGTATGCGTACGGGGCGTGCACCGCGAAGGTGGCGCTCTTGATACCGGCCTCCTCCGCGTAGGAGGTGTCGAAGACCTCGACCGGGTACTTGTGCGCCTCGGCCCACCGGATGTACATCCGCATCAGCATCTCCGCCCAATCGGCGGCGTCGACACCACCGGCGCCGGAGCGGATGTTGACCAGCGCCTCGCGCTCGTCGTACTCGCCGGACAGCAGGGTACGGACCTCCATGGCCTCGATGTCCTCGCGCAGCTTGGCCAGTTCGGCATTGGCCTCTTCCAAGGCCTCGGTGCCGCCGGCCTCCCCACCCTCCTCGGCGGCCAGTTCGTAGAGCACCGGCAGGTCCTCGACGCGCTGGCGCAGCTCCTCGACGCGGCGCAATTCGTTCTGCGCGTGCGACAGCTCGCTGGTCACTTTCTGGGCGTGGGACTGGTCGTTCCACAGGGTGGGGTCGGCGGCCTCTGCTTCGAGTGTGACGATGCGGGCGCGCAGACCCTCGACATCGAGCACCCGCTCCACGGTCGTCAACGTGGTGTCGAGGGCGGCGATATCGGCAAGACGGTCTGGATCCACGATTGTTGAGGTTACCGGTCGGCTTCGCCCGACTCGGCCCTCGATCGGTGCTGCGCAGCTAGGCTCGGGTGCGCAAACCCCCTCCGGCATCGACGCGACAGCCCCTTGCGCGACGCCGGTCAGCCTCACGAAAAGGCCATGCATGCGCCCGTACCACGTGGCGATCGTCGGCTCTGGACCGTCCGGGTTCTTTGCCGCCGCATCGTTGTTGAAAGCCGGCCAGGACGGCCGCGACTTCCGTGTCGACATGATCGAGATGCTGCCGACCCCCTGGGGGCTGGTTCGCTCCGGTGTCGCGCCGGACCATCCGAAGATCAAGTCGATCAGCGCGCAGTTCGCCAAGACCGCCGAGGATCCGCGCTTCCGTTTCTTCGGCAATGTCGGCGTCGGCGAACACGTGCACGCCGCCGAGTTGGCCGAACGCTACGACGCGGTGATCTACGCCGTCGGCGCCCAGTCCGACCGGGTGCTCGGCATCCCCGGTGAGGACCTGCCCGGCAGCGTCTCCGCGGTCGATTTCGTCGGTTGGTACAACGGGCACCCGCATTTCGAGGAGACCGAACCCGACCTCGACGTCGAGCGCGCGGTGGTGATCGGCAACGGCAACGTGGCACTCGACGTCGCGCGGATCCTGATCAGTGAGCCGCAGATACTGGCCCAGACCGATATCGCCGACCACGCACTGGATCGGCTCGGAACCAGGGCCGTGCAGGAGGTGATCGTGGTGGGCAGGCGGGGCCCGCTGCAGGCGCCGTTCACGACCATGGAGTTGCGCGAGCTCGGGCACATGGAGCAGATGGCCGAGGTGGACGTCGTCGTCGAGCGCGCCGATTTCGACGGCATCACCGAGGCGGATCTGGCGGCCGCCGACAAGACCGTGCGCACCAACATCAAGGTGCTGCGCGAATATGCCGAGCTGCAGCCGGCAGGGGCACCGCGGCGGGTGGTGTTCCGCTTCGCGACCTCACCGGTGGAGCTCCGCGGCACCGACAAGGTCGAGTCGATCGTGTTGGGCCGCAATGAACTGGTCGACGAGGGCGGCCGGGTGGTGGCCAAGGACACCGGCGAGCGCGAGGAGTTACCGGTACAGCTGGTGGTGCGCGCGGTCGGCTACCGCGGTGTCGCCGTGGACGGGCTGCCGTTCGACGAACGTTCCGGGACCATCCCGCATGAGAACGGCCGCATCGCGGGCCGCGAGCACGAGTATGTGGTCGGCTGGATCAAGCGCGGACCGTCCGGGGTGATCGGCTCGAACAAGAAGGACTCCGCCGACACCGTCGAGACGCTGTTGGCCGATCTCGGTGAGCCGCGGTTCGACGATGGGCACGCCCAGGAGCTGCATGACTGGTTGCTGTCGCGACAGCCCCGACTGGTCACCGATGCGCACTGGGAACGCATCGATGCCCACGAGCGCGCGATCGGCGAGGCGCAGCACCGGCCGCGGGTGAAGGTCGCCAACGTCGAGAAGTTGCTGGGGATAGCGCACGGCTGACGCACGCGGTGTTTCAGGCTCCCCGGGCACCCGAGCAGTACCGGGTTGAATGCTTCGGACGAGATTCTGCTGACGGTTGCGCTCAGGCCTCGACGGGGCCGTGACGACAACCTTGAGGCCGATCTCGCCCGAGGCGCTTTATCGGACTGTCAGGGCTCGGCCCGTCGAGCCGCCGTTCACTCCCCCGGCGGCGGGGTGATCTTCTCGGCGGCGATGGTGAGGATGAGCCGGGTCTCGTCGGGATTACCGCTGAAGTAGGGGTAGGGAATGCCGAGGTACTTCTGCGAGATCTCGTGGATGCTCTCGTGTCCACCCTCGGTCGTCGTGACCGCGACGCGTCCGCGGATGGCATAAAAGCGCCGGATGTCGTCGGGGTCGGCGACATTGATCGCGATCCGCGGGTCGCGGGCGAGGTTGCGGTCCTTCTGTGAGCCGCCGACGATGTTGAGCACGATGTGCTCACCGTCGGTGTGCACCCATGTCTCGGTCAACTGAGGCGCGCCGTCGGGCATCAGCGTGGCCACGAAGCAGGGGCTCGGTTTACGCAGCAGGTCGAGCAGACCCTGCGGAAGCTGTTGCGACATGGGCACTCTCAGTTGGAGTTCGGATAATTGGGCGGCGGTGGCGGCTGATTCGGCGGTGGCGGTGGCGGATACTCCGGCGGTGGCGCATCCAGCGGAGCGAAACCCCACTTGTCCGGATTCTTGGGCGAGTAGACGACGTCGATGAGCTGACCGATGGTCGGCCACTGATCGACGTCGACGACCATCCGCTGATAGACCACATGTTCGTTGACCGTGGGCCCGTTGATCACCCCGCTGATCGTGACGAACTGCTCACCGACCTCATCGGGACGCGGGCTGACACCGGTGACCAGCAGCGTGCCCGGCGCCATGTTCGCGGCGCGTCCTCCACCGAATCCGGCCCCGCCGCCACCGGCGGCGGCACGCTTTTGGATCCACGGCCGCGCTATCAGGACCAGGGCACCCACCAACAGCAGGATCATCGCGAATTCGACCACGCCACCATGGTAGGCATGCGGGCATGACCGACGTCGCCGATGATCTCGCCCTCGCCCTGCAACTCGCCGATCAGGCCGACGCCCTGACCATGGACCGGTTCGGCGCCCTGGATCTCGCCGTCGAGACGAAACCTGATCTGACACCTGTCACCGATGCCGACAAGGGAGCAGAAGAAGCGCTGCGCGCCACGCTGACCGCCGCTCGCCCCGGTGATGGCATCTTCGGCGAAGAGTTCGGCGGCGCACCGGTTTCGACGGGACGGGTGTGGGTGCTGGACCCGATCGACGGGACCAAGAACTTCGTCAGGGGGGTGCCGGTGTGGTGCACCTTGATCGCCCTGATCTCCGACAGCGTGCCGGTCGTCGGCGTCATCAGCGCGCCGGCGTTGGGCAGGCGATGGTGGGCCGCGCACGGTCTCGGCGCGCATACGTCGTTCGGCGGCGGGCAGCGGCGCATCCAGGTCTCCGGGGTCAGGGAGCTGTCCTCGGCGAGCCTGTCCTATTCGGATCTGACGACCGGTTGGGACGACCGTCGGGAGCGGTTCGTCGCGTTGACCGACGAGGTGTGGCGGGTGCGCGCCTACGGGGATTTCTGGTCCTACTGCCTGGTCGCCGAGGGCGCGGTCGACATCGCCTGCGAACCCGAGGTGAAGGTCTGGGACATCGCTCCGCTGGACATTCTGATCCGGGAGGCCGGCGGAACGTTCAGCAGCCTGGACGGAGCGGCGGGGCCGCACGGCGGCAGTGCCCTGGCCACCAACGGTCACCTGCACGAGGCGGTGCGCGCACGCCTTTCCGTGTGACGTTGATAACAGCCATACGCTATCTTACTCTGGAGTAAGATAGCGTCACGACGCACGTTGCCCCAACCACGTGAGGCTGTGATGACAAATCTCGAATCCCGACCCAAGCGCACCGGCCCGGAAAGCGCCGTCGGACTCCAGAAACACAAGCGCACCGCGACCGATATCGGGATCGCCCTGCTCACCCCGCTGATGGGCCAGGAGTTCCTGGACCGCTACGGCCTGCGCGATCCGCTCAACAAGGGTCTGCGCTACGGCGTGAAGACGGCATTCTCGGCCGCCGGCGCAGGATCCCGCCAGTTCAAGCGCATCCAGAACATCGGCGGCTCCCCCACCCGGCTGGCAGCAAAGGAGTCGGACTACTTCGATCTGACCCCCGACGACGACCAGAAGATGATCGTCGAGACGGTGGCCGAGTTCGCCGAGGAGATCCTGCGACCGGCGGCCCACGACGCCGACGCCGCGGCCAACTATCCCCCTGATCTGATCGCCAAGGCGGCCGAGATCGGCGTGACGTCGTTGAGCATCCCGGAGAGTTTCGACGGGATCGCCGAGCACCGCAGCACCGTCACCGCGGCACTGGTCGCCGAGGCCCTGGCCTACGGGGACATGGGACTGGCACTGCCCATCCTGGCTCCGGCCGGCGTCGCATCGGCCCTGACCCATTGGGGCAGCGCCGAGCAGCAGGCGACCTACCTGCCCGAGTTCGCCGGCGAGAAGGTTCCCCAAGCATGCCTGGCGATCGCCGAACCGCACGCCCTCTTCGATCCCACCGCACTGAAGACGACGGCGGTGCGGACCCCGGGCGGATACCGGCTGTCCGGGGTGAAGTCGCTGGTTCCCGCCGCGGCCGACGCCGAGCTGTTCATCATCGCGGCCGCGCTGAACGGCAAGCCCGCGCTGTTCATCGTCGAATCCTCCAGTGCGGGGGTCACGGTCGAGGCCGACCCGTCGATGGGTATCCGGGCCGCGGCGCTGGGCCGTATCGCACTCGACGACGTCGCCGTTCCGCTGCACAACCGGCTCGGCGAGGACGGCGCATCCGATCAGGACTACTCGGAAGCCATCGCGTACTCCCGGTTGGGTTGGGCCGCATTGGCTGTCGGCACCTCGCACGCGGTGCTCGATTACGTCATCCCGTACATCAAGGAGCGCGAAGCGTTCGGCGAGCCGATCGCCCACCGGCAGGCCGTCGCCTTCATGACCGCCAATATCGCCATCGAGCTCGACGGTCTGCGGCTTATCACCTGGCGCGGTGCCGCCCGGGCCGAGCAGGGACTGACCTTCGCTCGGGAAGCGGCCCTGGCCAAGCGAATTGCCACCGACAAGGGTATGCAGATCGGCCTGGACGGGGTGCAGCTGCTCGGTGGCCACGGCTACACCAAGGAACACCCGGTCGAACGCTGGTACCGCGATCTGCGGGCACTCGGCGTCGCCGAGGGTGTCGTCGTCCTGTAGCAGCCGGGTTCCCTAGAAAGGTCTTGTCATGGCAATCAATCTGGAAATGCCGCGCAAACTGCGGGCAGTCATCGAAAAGGGACATCAGGGTGCCGCCGAGATGCTGCGCCCCATCTCCCGCAAGTACGACCTCGCCGAGCACGCCTACCCGGTCGAGCTCGACACGCTGGCCACGCTGTTCGAAGGAATCTCGGCGGCCAAGACCATCTCCTTCGCAGGCGCCGATGGCGTGGGCGGCGGTGACGTCGACGGCAAGTCGAATATCAACGGCGCCAACATGTCCGCACTGGTGAACGCGCTCGAGGTGTCCTGGGGTGACGTCGCGCTACTGCTGTCGATTCCCTTCCAGGGTCTGGGCAACGCCGCGATCTCCAGTGTGGCGACCAAGGAGCAGCTCGAGCGACTCGGCAAGGTGTGGGCCGCGATGGCGATCACCGAGCCGGGCTTCGGCTCCGATTCGGCCGCGGTGACCACCACCGCGGTGCTCGACGGCGACGAGTATGTGATCAACGGCGAGAAGATCTATGTCACGGCCGGATCGCGGGCCAGCCATATCGTGGTGTGGGCAACGGTCGACAAGTCGTTGGGCCGCGCCGCGATCAAGTCGTTCATCGTTCCCCGTGAACATCCTGGCGTCACCGTCGAACGGCTCGAGCACAAGCTCGGCATCAAGGCCTCCGATACCGCGGCAATCCGCTTCGAGAATGCCCGGATCCCCAAGGAGAACCTGCTTGGTGATCCGGAAGTCAAGGTGGACAAGGGTTTCGGCGGGGTCATGGAGACCTTCGACAACACCCGGCCGATCGTGGCGGCGATGGCCGTCGGCGTGGCGCGCGCCGCGTTGGAGGAACTGCGGGTCATCCTCACCGAGGCGGGCATCGAGATCTCCTACGACAAGCCCGCACACGCCCAGAGCGCACCGGCCGCCGAGTTCCTCCGCATGGAGGCCGAGTGGGAGGCCGGCTATCTGCTGACCGTGCGGTCGGCATGGCAGGCCGACAACAAGATCCCGAACTCCAAAGAGGCCTCCATGGGTAAGGCCAAGGCCGCCCGGGTCGGCAGTGACATCACGTTGAAGGCTGTCGAGATGGCCGGCACGGTCGGTTACTCCGAACAGTCGCTGCTGGAGAAGTGGGCTCGTGACTCGAAGATCCTGGACATCTTCGAGGGCACCCAGCAGATCCAGCAACTGGTGGTGGCCCGCCGTCTGCTGGGGCTCTCCTCTGCCGAATTGAAGTAGTCCGTCTGGCAAATATGAGTAGCGCACTACTCTAAGTGGCGGCACTCAGGTCCCGCAGACTTCGAGTATGGCGATCGTTGGCGAGCGGGCGGTGGTGCTGGGAGGGAGCATCGCCGGCCTGCTCGCCGCGCGCGTCCTCGCCGAGCACTACCGGAGCGTCACCATCGTCGAACGCGATGACCTGACCGAGGACCCGGACGCCCGCCGCGGCGTATCGCATTTTCGCTACGGCCGGGTCTTGCCGCCCGCGGCCACCGTGCTACTCGCTGAACTGTTTCCGGGGTTCGAGGACGATCTCGCCGCTGAGGGTGTCCCCTCGTTACGCGGCGATACCCTCACCCGACTGCACATCCACTTCGGCGGGCACCTCCTGGCCCAGCACCGCGATATCCACCGCCCCGACGCGGCGACACTGCACTTCCCCAGTTCGGGGTTGGTCGAGCGCACCATCCGCAGGCGGGTCCAGGCCATGGGAAATGTGACCATCCTCGATGATCGACTTGTCATCGGGTTGGCCGGCACCGACGATGCATCGGGTATCACGGGTGTCGAGGTTGCGCACGGCCGGACAGCGTCCGTGCTGGACGCCGACCTCGTCGTCGATGCCACCGGCCGTGCGTCACGCACGCCCGTGCTCCTCGAACAACTGGGCTACAGCAGGCCGCCCGAAGACGATGTCATCGTCAAACTGGCCTACGCCAGCCAGCGCCTGCAGATGCCCTCCGACGCCATCCCCGAGCGGATGGTGGCGTTCTTTCCGGAACCCGAGCGACCATCGATGTGGTCACTGGTCGGCCATGAGAAGAACACCTGGACGCTCACCGTCGGCTCGGTGGCGGGCCACCCACCGCCGGCCGGCCGCCCGGAGATGCTCGCCATCGGTGATGGCCTGGTACCCGATCGGGTGCTGGCGGCGGTGCGCGCCGCGACCCCGGTCGGGGAAGCGGTGCACTTCCGGGTGCCGTCGAACAGGTGGCGTCGTTATGACAAGCTCAGGCGCTTCCCGCGTGGCCTGCTGGTGATCGGCGACGCGATCTGCAGTGTCAACCCGATCTATGGACAGGGTCTGACCTTGTCGGCCATCGAGGCGACCATCCTGCGCGATTGCCTGCGCTACGGCGACGACGATCTGGGGCGGCGGTTCTTCCGCGCGTGCACCCCGAGGTTGCGGATGGCATGGCGTATCGCGGTCGGTTCGGACCTGGCGCTGCCGGAGGTCGAGGGGCATCGCCGGCTCTGGGTGCGCGTGGCCCGGCCCTACCTGGCTGCCGTATCGGCGGCCGCCGAAATCGATCCACACGTCGCCGTGGAGCTGATCAAGGTGACCGGAATGCTGGATTCACCCAGCCAACTCATGCGGCCCGCGTTCGTGCGCCGGGTCGTACGCGCCAACCGGACTCGGCGCGGGTCGCGATCTGAGGGGAATCGCGACCCGCGCCGCACTCAGCTCGTCCAGCAGGGGCGATAAGACGGGGGTACCGGGGGGAACCCCTGGGGGGGAAAAAGGAAATCCCCCCGAGGCCGCAGGGCCTCGGGGGGATTTTCGCTTTCATTACCTGGTTCAGGCGCCCAGGACGCGCTGCAGATCAGGCTTCATGGCCTGCAGCTCCCGGCCCCAGTACGCCCAGTTGTGCGTGCCGTTGTCCGGGAAGTTGAACACACCGTTGGCGCCACCCGCGGCCAGGTAGTTGTCACGGAAGGTGATGTTGGTGCGGATGGTCAGATCCTCGAGGAAGGTTGCGGGCAGGTCGCCGCCACCGAGCTCGTTGGGCTTGCCGTTACCGCAGTAGACCCAGAGGCGGGTGTTGTTGGCCACCAGGGTCGGGATGTTGACCATCGGGTCGTTGCGCTTCCAACCGCTGTTGGGATCCTGGGTCTTACCCCACATGTCGTCGGCCTTGAAGCCGCCGGCGTCACCCATCGCGATGTTGATCAGGAACGGCCACCAGCCCTCGGAGGGGTTCAGGAAGCCCGACATGGAGGCGGCGTAGATGAACTGCTGGGGGTGCCAGGTGGCCAGGTTCAGCGCGGCCGAACCGGCCATCGACAGACCGACCGCGGCGCTGCCGGTGGGCTTGACGGCCTTGTTGGCCTGCAGGTAGGCCGGGAGCTCCTGGGTCAGGAAGGTCTCCCACTTGTAGGTGACGGTCGGACCCTTGTTACGGGCCGGTGCGTACCAGTCGGCGTAGAAGCTGGACTGGCCACCGACGGGCATGACGACCGACAGACCGGAGTCCAGGTACCACTCGAAGGCCTGGGTGTTGATGTCCCAGCCGCTGAAGTCCTCCTGCGCACGCAGGCCGTCCAGCAGGTAGACCGCGGGCGAGTTCTCGCCACCGCTCTGGAACTGGATCTTGATATCGCGGCCCATTCCGGCCGAGGGCACCATCAGGTACTCAACCGGCAGTCCGGGGCGGGAGAAGGCACCGGCGGTGGCCGTCTCACCCGCTACAGCGATCGCGCCAGGCACGACCAGCGCGGCCGCAGCTGCGGCCCCGATCCGGCGCATCCACCGGCCAACAACGTTCTGCATGTATTTCTTCCCAACTCTAATTGTTCACGGTCCCGCCCGACCCTCGGTGCTGTGTGCCCAACACCCAGAGATACCGCAGTGCTCCCTTGCACTGCGGTATCCGTGTCCGCTCGCATTGACTCCGATTGGATTGCGGAGCGGACCGAGAATTCAGTTGTCGCGACTTGCAGTAAAACATGCAGCCAGCACGTACAGAAAGTCAGGTAGTCGGCGCGCCGTCGTAGGCTGCCGGTCATGACGACCGCTCCGAAGCCGTCCGGCAGCCGCCTGACCACGGATGACTGGCTTCAGGCCGGCTACACGATCCTCGCTGAGGACGGTCTCAAATCTCTCAAAATAGATGCGCTGTGTCGACGCCTCGGCGTGACCAAGGGCAGCTTCTATTGGCACTTCCACGACATGGCGGGCTACCGGGCCGCGCTCATCGAGTCCTGGGGCGATCTGCGTGATGACGATCGGAGCCGAATCGAGACTGTCGACGAGCTGCCCCCGCGAGACCGGCTGGTCCAGATGATGGCGTCCCTGGTCAGTCCGCGGCACTGGACCCTGGAGCGGGCCATGCGCGAGTGGGCCCGCACCGACGAGGCCGTCGCCGACAGCGTGCGTGCCGCCGACCGACGCATCCTGGCCGCGGTGCGCAGAGCGTTCGAGGACCTCGGCTTCGACGCCGACGATGCAGATCTGCGCGCCAACGCCACCTTCGCCGCGGGTATCGGCTTTCTGCACCTGTTGGGCCACGCCCCCGACAGCCGATTGTCCGAGAAGAGCGAGCGGTTTCTCGACCTGATGGTGGCCCACTGACCATCTCCGTACCAAAAGGTATGGTAAGTTTTCGGCATGACGACGATCGAGGCGCGCGGCGTGATCACCGATGAGTTCGTGGCGGCTTTGGCCGAGCGCGCCGAGGAGGCCGAGACCCTGCGCCGGCTGCCCGAGGCCACGGTGGCCGACCTGACCGCCTCCGGATTCACCGAATTGTTGGTCCCAGCGGCCTACGGCGGCCTGCAGGCGCCGTTCCCGGCCCTGCTCGACCCGGTTCGCCGGATGGCCCACGGTTGCACCTCCAGCGCGTGGACCATCGGCTTCCTGACCCTGCACAACTGGATGCTCGCGCTGTTCGGCGAGCAGGCCCAGCAGGAGGCGTTCGCCGACCGCCCGTTCCTGGCCCCGGCCCCGCTCGCGCCGACCGGCCGGGGCGTTCCCGTCGACGGCGGCATCCGGCTGACCGGCCGCTGGTCCTGGGCCACCGGCGTGATGCACGCCAATTGGATCATCGTGTGCGCGCTGTGCGGGCCGGATGACGGCCTGTTCCCGGCGCTGGCACTGCTTCCGGCCGGCGATATCACCGTCGAGGACGTCTGGCACACCGACGGCATGCGGGCGACGGGCTCCAACGACGCCATGGTCACCGATGTGTTCGTGCCCGAGCACCGACTGGTGCGGGTCACCGACATCTATGCCGGCACCGCACCCGGCGCGGGACTGCACGACAGCGCCACCTACCGCTGGCCGATGGTGCCCGCCTTGGCCCTGCTGTCGGCGATGCCCGCCCTCGGCAGCGCCGAACGCGTGACCGAGACCTACGCCCAGCGCCTGGCCGAGCGCGTGCTGGCCTACGAGGGCGTCATGCAGAAGGACAAACCGATCGCACAGGCCCGCCTGGCGGGCGCACAGGTGCGCCTTCGCGCCCTGCGCGGACTGCTCGCCGACACCGTCGGCGAGATCGAGACGGTTGTGGCGGCGGGTGACAGCGTCGACAAGCCGGTTCGCGCGCAGGCCCGGTTGGCGGCGGCGCACATCGTTGCGGAGTCCAAGGCCGTGATCACCGATCTGATGGGCGCAGGCGGCGCGAGCATCCACTTCCTGTCCAGCCCCATGCAGCGTTTCAAGCGCGATGTGGACGTGCTGTCCGGCCACGTCGTCTTCGATTACGACACCGCGCGGGAGCTGGCCGGCGCCCTGAGCCTCGGCATGAAGATCCCCCGTACCTCGATGATCTAGGCAGCGGTGGTGTCCAGCATGAACACCCTCTGGATCGAGGGCAGCCCGAAGGGCGATGATGCACTGTCCTCTCAGCTTGCCGAAGCATTCCTGGAAGGCACTCGTTACCAACGCTTCTCGGTATGGGATGAGGATCTGCTGAGATTCGGCCACGATGCGGCGGTGGCCAAGTTCGCTCCACTGTTCGGCGAAAGCGTCACCGCGCAACAGCAGGACATCTGGCAGCAGGTGCTCGACGAGATCGAGCGGGTGCGCAGTTTCGACCGGCTGGTGATCTCGTCACCGATGTGGAACTGGCACATACCCCATGCGCTGAAGGCCTGGATCGACATCATCGTGCAGCCGATCGCCAGCTTCACCCTCGACGCCGGAGGGCGACATGTCGGCACCCTCGGCGACGGGAAGCCGGTGCAGCTCATCCTGACCCGTAGCAGCGCCTACGACGGACGACATCCCGAGCTGAACGATTTCCAGCGCCCGTATCTTGAGTATGTATTCGGCATGCTCGGCTACCGGGTTCAGACGCTCGTGATCGAGCCCACAACCCGCTGGACGCCCGAAGAGCGGGCACAGATGCGCACCGAGGCAATCGAATTGGCTCGCCGGGCCGGACATCACCACTGACCAGCGTCGATCGTCGCAAATCCGAGCTTCCCACCGTCGGCACGTAGCATTACCGCGACCCTCTGACACTCGGCGGACGACACGCGACGCCGATCGACGGCACCGATATGAGATAGCGACATGAGCGACGAGACATCTGCGGGCGAGGCCATCGCGCTCGCCGACCCGCAGGAGCCACCGAAGCCGCGCGCACCGGCCACCCCGGCCGGAGAGGATGGCGCGACCACTCCGGGTGGGCCCGTCATGGTTCTGGTGGGCGTGAGCGCGTTCATCACGTACAAGGTGTGGCGATATCGGCGCCGGCGGGCGCACCGCCGCTAGCGGTACGCCTGCATCCGAAGCACAGACAGCGGGATTCCTGGCCGCCGGCGATTTCGACTCCCACAGAGCCTTGCATCGGATCGAAACCAAAAGTAATGTCACTTTCAGTTTTTCCGGGTCGATATCCGAGGAGCACCATGGAATCCTTTGTCCACCTTCGTAAAGGCAAGACGCCCAAGCGTGTGCACGCCGATCTGGACGGTCTCAAAGACGATGAACTCGGCCGCGGCGGCTTTGTCGGCCGCACCGCCAACATGTACCGGCGCAACGACCCGACCGCGTACCGCACAGTGGGGCCCCTGCGCCCCACCGATGTACTGTCCTCGGAGCTCAAGCCCAGCGATGCCGCCGATGCCCACGGGGGTCCGCTGCTGATGTTCAGCAATGCCGACTGCCAGGTACTGCTGAGCCGGCGCACCGAACCGATGCCGTTCTTCGTGCGTTATGTCGATGGCGATCTGCTGCTGTTCGTGCACAAGGGCGCCGGACTGCTGGAGACCGAGTTCGGCCCACTGCGCTACCGCGAGGGCGACTGGGTCTACATCCCCAAGGCGTGCACCTTCCGGCAGGTGCCCGATGAAGAATCGACCTGGCTCATGATCCAGGCCACCGACGACTTCCGGGTGCCCCCGGCAGGCACGCTGGGCAGGCACTTCCCGTTCGACCCCGCGCAGGTGACCATTCCCGAGCCCTGCCCCATCGACGATGACGGCAGAGACGAATACGAGGTGCGGCTCATCCACTCACCGGTCGAGGGGGTGAGCTCCACTTCTTTGTTCTATCAACATAATCCGCTCGACGTCGAGGGGTGGCGCGGGGACAACTTCCCGTTCACGTTCAACATCGAGGACTACACCGTCATCACCTCCGAGAGTGTGCACCTCCCTCCTACGGTGCATCTGTTCATGCAGGCAACCGGGGTGTACGTGATGAACTTCCTGCCCAAGCCCGCCGAAAGCGTCCCTGGCACCGAACGCACTCCGTGGTATCACCGCAACGTCGACTACGACGAGATCGCGTTCTTCCACTCCGGTTCGCTCTACGGCATCCCGATGCCGCCCGGACTGGTTTCGCATGCGCCGCAAGGAGTTCACCACGGTGCACCCGAAAAGGCACGCGAGCGTGCCCGCCGCAAGTTCGACGACTACGACCGGGTGGACTGGTCGGTGATCGCCATCGACACCCGGCGCCGACTCATCCCGTCCGCGGCGATCCTCACCAACGACCTGGGGCAGCACTGATGAGCGCCTGCGCGAAGAAGAAACAGCACTGATGAGCGCCTGCACGAAGAAGAAAGAGCACTGATGAGCAGCACCGAAGCACCCGCGAAGTTCGAGTATGACCGCATCCCGTATCTGGTTGCCTACCAGAACAATTCCAGTGTCCGCGACGTCTACGGCGGCGTCGCCGAACTGGTCGTCCTGGAGAGCTATCTGCTCAGGCCCAAGAACAAGCCTTCCGACACCGTGCTGGTCTTCATGCACCCGATCGGGGGCGGCGCCTATCTGCCGATGATCAATGCGCTTGCTCGCGCGGGTCACCACGTCATCTACTGCAACAGCCGTTTCCGCGGCACCGATTCGGCGTTGCTCATGGAGAAAGTCGTCGAAGACCTCGGCGAGTGCATCAAGGATGCCAAGAACCGCCTGGGCTACTCGCGCGTCGTGCTGGCCGGATGGAGCGGCGGCGGTTCGCTGTCGGTGTTCTACCAACAGCAGGCGCAGCACCCGACCGTGACCGCGAGCCCGTCCGGTGACGGACCGGACCTCACCAAGCTCGGTCTCATTCCCGCCGACGCCATCATGCTGCTGGCCGCGCACATCAGTCGGCACGGCACCATGACCGAATGGATGGATGCCTCCATCCTCGACGAGAACGACCCATCCAAGCGGGACCCCGAACTCGACCTCTACAACCCGGCCAACCCGAACCAGCCGCCCTACACGAGCGAGTTCCTCGACCGCTACCACGCGGCACAGATCGCCAGAAACCGCCGGATCACGAAGTGGGTCAAAGAAAAGCTGGCAGAGTTGAAGGCCGCCGGGCGTCCCGATGACGAGTACGCATTCGTCGTACACGGCACCATGGCCGACCCGCGCTGGCTGGACCCGACCGTGGATCCCAACGAACGCACCCCGGGGCAGTGCTATCTGGGCGATCCTCAGGTGGTGAACATGAGCCCGGTGGGACTGGCCCGGTTCTGCACGCTGCGCAGCTGGCTGTCACAGTGGAGTTATGACGACGCCAACGGCGACGCGGTCAAGGCCGGCCCCGATATCGCGGTGCCGACCTTGGTGATCGGCAACCTGGCCGATGATGCCTGCACGCCCAGCCACACCAGAAGGCTGTTCGAGGCGATCGGGCACCCCGATAAGGAAATGCACGAGATCCACGGTGCCAACCACTACTACTCCGGCCCCGATCAGCGCGGAACCCTGCGCGAGGCGGTCGCCATCTGCACCGATTGGCTACACCGCCACGGGTTGTCGAGCTGATGGTCACCGGACCGCTGGACGGTATCCGGGTACTCGAACTCGGGACGCTGATCTCGGGGCCGTTCGCCGCGCGCCTGCTCGGTGACATGGGGGCCGAGGTCATCAAGATCGAACTGCCGACCACCCCGGACCCGTTGCGCACCTGGGGACAGGCCGAGCTGGACGGGCACCACTTCTTCTGGACGGTGCACGCCCGCAACAAGAAAGCCATCACCCTCGACCTGCGCACCGGCCGCGGCCGAGAGCTCTTCCTGGAACTGGTCGACCGCGCCGATGTGATCGTGGAGAACTTCCGCCCCGGCACCCTGGAGAAATGGGACCTCGGCTACGAGGTGCTCAAGGAACGCAACAAGGGCATCATCCTGGTGCGGGTCTCCGGCTACGGCCAGACCGGACCGGACGCCGGCAAGGCCGGCTACGCCTCGGTGGCCGAGGCGGCCAGCGGTCTGCGCCACATGAACGGCTTCCCGGGTGGACCGCCGCCACGGCTGGCGCTGTCGCTCGGCGACAGCCTGGCAGGCATGTTCGCCGCGCAAGGCGCCCTGGCCGCACTGTATCGGCGCACGGTCACCGGTGAAGGCCAGATCGTCGACACCGCGTTGACCGAAAGCTGCCTGGCCGTCCAGGAATCCACCATCCCGGACTACGACGTGGGCGGTGTCGTCCGCGGCCCGTCGGGCACCCGGCTGGAAGGCATTGCGCCGTCGAACATCTACCAGAGCGCCAACGGCAGCTGGGTGGTGATCGCCGCCAACCAGGACACCGTCTTCCGCCGCTTGTGTACCGCGATGGGTCAACCCGAATTGGCCACCGACGACCGATTCGTCGACCACGTTGCGCGCGGCCGAAATCAGGACGAACTCGATGCCATCATCGGTGCGTGGGCGGCATGTCGCGAACCCGACGACATCATCGACACGCTGTCGAAGGCCGGGGTGATCAGCGGACCGATCAACACCGTCGCCGAGGTGGTCGAGGATCCGCAGCTGCGGGCCCGCGGCATGATCGCCGACCACTGGGATGAGCGCATCGGGCGCTTCGTCAAGGGGCCGGGCATCGTGCCGGTGCTCTCGGAGTCGCCGGGCTCGATCCGCAACGCCGGGTCGTCTCGTCCCGGCCAACACAACGACGAGGTCTACACCGGCCTGCTGGGACTCAGCGCCGAGGAACTCGACGCCTTACGCACCGAGGGGGTGCTGTGACGATGAACCTGCCCGCCAAGGTCGATATCCGCGAGGTCTGCCTGCGCGACGGCCTGCAGATCGAGGCGCCGATCTCGTTGTCGGCCAAGGTCGAATTGCTGGACGCGATCGTCGCCACCGGAGTGCGGGAAGTGGAGGCGACTGCGTTCGTCTCACCGTCGAAGGTGCCCGCTCTTGCCGACGCTGCCGAACTGGCCCAGGAATTACACCGGTACAGGGCATCTCACGATGTCGAGTTCTCGGCACTGGTGGCCAGCCCGAACGGGGCCAAGCGCGCCATCGCGGCCGGACTGGACTCCATCGAGTACGTGGTGTCGGCATCCGATGCGCACAGCCGCGCGAATGTGGGACGCGATACCGCGGAGGCGACCACGGCGATCGCCGATGTCACCCGGATCGCCCACGACAGCGGGGCACGCGTCGAAGTCATCATCGCGACGGCCTGGGACTGCCCCTTCGACGGCCCGACCGATCCGCAACGAGTCCTCGACATCGCCGCGGCCGCCGTCGAACTCGGGGTGGACCGCATCGCCATCGCCGACACCATCGGCACCACCACCCCGCTGCGGGTGAGCACCCTGATCGAGGCCATCCGCCCGATCGTCGACGGGCTGCCACTGGGTGCACACTTCCACAACACCCGCGGGGCGGGGCTGGCCAGCGCGTTCGCGGCCGTGCAGGCCGGCATCACCCGCCTCGACGCGTCAATAGGCGGCCTCGGCGGCTGCCCGTTCGCGCCGGGGGCCAGCGGCAACATCGCCACCGAGGATCTGGTCTATCTGCTTCGCGACAGCAATATCGACACCGACGTCGACCTCGACGCGGCCATCGCCGCGGCGCGGATTGCCCAGCGCGCCGTCGGTCACGACCTGCCCAGTGCGCTGCTGCGCGCCGGCGATCGAATCGCGGGCTGAGATGGCGCACCCGTCCGCGGCATCGGACCCATCGTCCTCGCTGACGGCCAAGGGTCGCCAGACCCGCGAGGCGATCGAGCTGGCGGCGCGGAAACTGTTCGCCGAGCGCGGTTTCCATGGCACCACGCTGGCCGATATCACCTCCGCCGCCGGTAAGTCCGCTGCGGTGTTCTACCGCTACTTCGACGACAAGGAGGATCTGCTGGCCTCGCTGGCCCAGTCGTTCCTGCACGATATCGTCGAACCGTCCGGCACCAAGGTCCCGCTGCCGGACTCCCCCGCCGACACGGACTATTTCCACACCGTGGTGACCGGATACTGGAACCTGTTCAAGCGCAATATCGGCATCATGATCGCCGTCGCCCAGCTCGCCGCCACCCAACCCCGATTTGCCGAGGTGCAGTACCAGTTCCGGCGCTTCGGGATGGATCTGGTGGCCGAATCGGTACGCCGCGCCCGTGAGCAGGGTTACGCCCAAGACCTGGAGCCCGAACACATCGCGGCGGCGATCGCGCTGCTGTTCGAGAACTTCACCGTCGTCGTGGTGGGAAATCCCGGCACCGCGCTACAGATCAGCGATGACGACGCCATCACCACCCTGTCGACCATTTGGAAGAAAACCCTGTACGGCAACTGAATCGAGAGAGATCAACGTGGATTTCGCGCTACCGGAACATCTTCCCGCCCTGCTCCAGGAGATGGACGCCTTCATCGAGGCCGAGATCAAGCCGCTGGAACGCGAGAACATGCAGTACTTCGACCGTCGGCGTGAGTTCGCCCGCACCGATCTCGACAACGGTGGTGTCCCCCGCCGCGAGTGGGAAGATCTGCTCGACGAGATGCGCCGGCGCGCCGACGCCGCAGGCTGGCTGCGCTATGGGCTGCCCGAGGAATTCGGTGGTCGCGGCGGCTCCAACCTGGACATGGCCGTCATCAGGGAACACTTGGCGCACAAGGGATTGGGACTGCACAACGACCTGCAGGACGAGTCCTCGATCGTCGGCAACTTCCCACAGGTCATCATGATGAGCCGGTTCGGCACCGAGGCGCAGAAGGCCGAGTGGATCGAAGCACTGCTGACCGGCACCCGATCGATGGCCTTCGGCCTGACCGAACCCGACCACGGCAGCGACGCGACCTGGCTGGAGACCACCGCCGTCCGCGACGGGGACGATTGGGTGATCAACGGCGCCAAGCGGTGGAACACCGGCGTGCACCGGGCGACCCATGACCTGATCTTCGCCCGCACATCCGGCGAGTCGGGGTCGGCGGTGGGTATCACCGCGTTCCTCGTCCCGACCGACACCCCGGGTTTCAGCGTGCCGTACTACTGGTGGACGTTCAACATGCCCAGCGACCACGGCGAGGTCGAACTCGATGATGTCCGGGTGCCGTCCCGTGCGGTCCTCGGCGAGGTCGACCACGGCCTGGAGGTCGGCCAGACCTTCCTGCACGAGAACAGGATTCGACAGGCCGCCAGCAGCCTCGGGGCGGCTCAGTACTGTATCGACCGCGCCGCCGCCTACGCCGGGGAACGCATCGTGTTCGGCAAGCCGCTGTCGGTGAACCAGGCCGTGCAGTGGCCGTTGGCCGAGCTGCAGACCGAGGCACAGATGGTGCGTCTGCTGGTGTATTACGCCGCCTGGCACCTGGATCGCGACCACCACATGGAGGTCTCCGACAAGGTGTCGATGGCCAATTACCGTGCCAATCGCCTGGTGTGCGAGGCGGCCGACCGCGCCATGCAGATCCACGGCGGCATCGGCTACAGCCGGCACGAGCCGTTCGAACACATCTATCGCCACCACCGCCGCTACCGGATCACCGAGGGGGCCGAGGAGATCCAGATCCGCCGGGTCGCCCAGCGCATGTTGAAATTCGGCCGCAAGTGAGCGCGCAGCCCGAGGAGTCACTGGCCGAGCGACTGGCCGCGGTGCTCGGCGCCGACCGCATCACCGACCTGCGGGTACTCACCGGCGGCGCGAGCCGGGCAACCTGGGCGTTCAACGCCGATGACCGCGCCCTCATCCTGCGCACCGGCCCGCCCGACGATGTGCACGCCGGCATGGAACTGGAAGCGGCCGCTCTGCGGCGCGCCGCGGAGGCCGGCGCGCCCGTCGCGGCGGTCCTCGCCGCCGACAACGCCGGTGCGGTATTGGGAACTCCCTATCTGATCTGCGATTTCATCGGCGGCGAGACGATCGTGCGCAGGATCCAGCGCAGCCTCGACGCGCGGGCCCGCGCGCGCCTGTTGGACCAGTGCGCGCAGGCACTTGCCGCCATCCACCGCGCAGACCCGGACGGAATCGGACTGCCGATCACCGACCCGCTCGACGAATGGCGGGCCCAGCTCGACGAGATGGGCGATACCACTGCGGTATTCGAGTATGCCTTCCGGTGGCTCGAACGGAACCGCCCGGTCCGCACACCCCCGGTGCTGGTGCACGGGGATTTCCGGATGGGCAACCTGATCGTCGACGACGGCGGGCTGGCCGCCGTGCTGGATTGGGAGCTCACCCACATCGGCGAGGCACTGGACGATCTCGCCTGGTTCTGCATCCGGGCCTGGCGCTTCGGCGCCCCGCGCGAACTCGCTGCCGGCGGGCTCGGCAGCATCGAGGACTTCGTCACCGCCTACGAGGCCGCGGGCGGCGCGGCGGTCGACCGTGCGGCGCTGCGCTGGTGGCTGGTCGCCGCCACCTTGCGCTGGGGAGTCATCTGCCGCTATCAGTTCGAGCGGCATCGATCGGGGCAGACCCGATCGGTCGAGCTCGCGGCGATCGGACGCCGGGTGTGCGAAACCGAGTACGACCTGCTCACCCTGTTGGAGGCAGCATGACCGATCTGCACTACCGGCCCACCGCCGCCGAACTCGTCGCCGCGGTCGCGGAGTTCCTGGAGGGTGAGGTACGCGCGGCGACGGGGCCGGACAGTCGACTCGCCGACGCGGGTGCGGTCAACTTCCACGCTCGGGTGGCGGCCAATGTCCTGCGCACCGTCGAACGGGAGTTGCTCGATACCGAGCCCGCGCCGGATCTGCTGGGGTTCGCCGACGAGGCGAGCTTGGCCGCGGCCATCCGGGAAGGGGATCTCGACGGCCGGGACGCCGACGTGCTGCCGGTGCTGCACGCCCTGGTGGCACGCCGGCTGGCCGTGGCCCATCCGGGCTACGACACCGAATGAGGACACCTGATGACGACGCCGAATCGGTCTGCCGTGCGTTCAGAGCCGTCGTACCCTGGCCAGCCAGGCCGGCTCGTCGACCACCGTCCCCGTGGGCAGCCCCAGCAGCGGCGCGTGCGACTCTCCCACCACCCCGCGGTAGGTGCTGGTGTTCAGCGACTCCACGTCCCACCCGTCGGTGAAAGCCGTCCGGAGCACCTGTTCGCCGACCTGCGGTCCGAAGCCTCGGCCGGCATCCGAGAGCGCCAGCAGGTGCAGATGACCGCCGGGAGTCAGCGCCCGGTGCAGGGCGCGGACGTAGCGGGCGCGGTCGGTGGCGTCGAAGATGTGGAACAACGCGCTGTCGAGGATGGTGTCGTAGACACCGTCGAGGCTGAATGCGTCACCGACCTCGAAGCGCGCGTCCACCCCGCGGGCGGCGGCGTTGGCCCTGGCCTGCTCGATGGCATGCGGCGCGAAATCGATACCCAGCACGTCATAACCCAGTCGGGTCAGCATGATGGTGTGCTCCCCGAGCCCACAGCCGATGTCGAGTATCGGACTGCGCAGCGCTGCGGTGCGTTCCAGGGCCACCATGGCCGGTTGAGGCTCACCGATCACCCAAGGCGCGGTGTGTGTTTCGTAGGCGGTGTCGAATCGTTGTCTCATGCTGTCAGTGTTCAACCTGAAGAATAGTTGAGGTCAAGAGATATGAGCGCAGCCGTTGCGGACCGTCTGTTCGACGCCATCGAACGCGGCGACTACCCGCAGATCGAGGCGTTGTGGGCCGAGGACGTCCTGGTCTGGCACAGCGGCGATGCCGCCGACAACGATCGCGTGCAGGCCTTGAAAGTCATCCGCTGGTTCCTGAGAACGACGGCCGCCCGACGTTACGAGGTCCTCGATCGCCAGTTCTTCGACGGCGGTTTCGTACAGCAGCACATCCTGCACGCCGACGCCAGCGATGGCGCTTCGATCCATTTACGGGTATGCATCGTTATCAAGGTGAGTACCGACGGGCTGATCACCCGGATCGACGAGTACTTCGACCCCGCAGAGATGGCGCCGTTGCTGGGCAACTGAGGGAGCACAGATGGACCTGCAGGACTGGGCTGGTCGTTGGCGATTGGATGCCGAGCGCACCACCATCACCACGCACAGCCCCACCTTCTGGGGATTTGTCCACGTCAAGAGCGAGTTCGACGCTGTGGACGGCGACGCGCAGGTCGACGGCGACAAGCTGACCGGCACGCTGCGCATCGACGCGGCGTCGGTGCGCACCGGCATCAAGCGCCGCGACGCCCATCTGCGGTCTCCCGACTTCTTCGATGTCGAGGCCTTCCCCACCGTGGAGATCGTGGCGGAGTCCGGCGAGGTCACCTCGCCGTCCTGGGTCACGCTGCACGTGCGCCTGACCGTGAAGGGCCACGAATCCGAACTCGACCTGCCGGTACATGTCCGCAATCTGGGCGGTGGCGCGGTTCAGCTGAGCACGACGGCCACGCTCAACCGGCGAAATCTGGGAGTAGACGGCAACTTGATGGGCATGATGGGCGACGCGGCAGGCGTCGAAGCGGCCGCGGTGTTCGTCCGGCAGCCGTAGCATCGGCGGTGTGGCCGACCCCGATGCCCAGCTGCGGATTCTGGTGTACAGCTCCAACAACCGGACCAGAGCGCAGGTGCGTTCTGCGCTCGGCCGGCGGATCCACCCGGACCTGCCCGAACTGAGCTATCTGGAGGTGGCGACCGCCCCGATGGTGCTCACCCGGGTTGCCGAGGGTGGTCTGCACTTGCTGATTCTCGACGGTGAGGCGACACCGACCGGCGGGATGGGGCTTGCCAAGCAGCTGAAGGACGAGATCGAAGCATGCCCGCCGGTTCTCGTGCTGACCGGGCGCCGTGATGATGCCTGGCTGGCGTCCTGGTCACGCGCCGAGGCGGCGGTGTCCCATCCGATCGACCCGATCAGACTCGGCGAAGCAGCTGCCGGCCTACTCCGGCCCACATCGTAGATCCATCACGAAACACGCTGCGGCCGTTCCTTGTTCACCATCCTCGCCGGTGAGGGCGGGCGACCGTAGCTGATGTGCGAAATCCTATCGGAAATGCGGCGCCTCGACCGTTGAGGTGTCTAAGCTGTGTTCTAGCTCACATCGAAACTCCCCCGAGAGAGCGGCACAGACATGAACGTCTACACACCGATTCTGGTGCTCGGGACGATCGCGGCGGCTTTCGCCATCGTCTCGGTGGGTATCGCCACGTTCATCGGCCCGCGCCGCTACAACCGGGCCAAACTCGAGGCCTACGAGTGCGGGATCGAACCACTGCTTCCCGCCGCGGACGCCGAGATCGCGACGGGACAGCGATTCCCGATCAAGTACTACCTGACGGCCATGCTGTTCATCATCTTCGATATCGAGATCGTGTTTCTGTACCCCTGGGCGGTGTCTTTCGACTCGTTGGGCCTGTTCGCAATGGTCGAGATGCTGCTGTTCATGCTCACGGTGTTCGTGGCCTACGCCTATGTCTGGCGGCGAGGTGGTCTGTCATGGGACTAGAAGAACAGCTGCCGGGCGGCATCCTGCTGTCCACCGTGGAGAAGGTGGCCGGCTATGTCCGCAAGGGCTCACTGTGGCCGGCGACGTTCGGCCTGGCGTGCTGCGCCATCGAGATGATGGCGACCGCCGGCCCGCGCTTCGACATCGCGCGGTTCGGCATGGAGCGGTTCTCGGCGACCCCGCGGCAGGCGGACCTGATGATCGTCGCCGGCCGGGTCAGCCAGAAGATGGCCCCGGTCCTGCGCCAGGTGTATGACCAGATGGCCGAACCGAAATGGGTTCTGGCGATGGGTGTCTGCGCGTCCTCGGGCGGGATGTTCAACAACTACGCGGTCGTCCAGGGCGTCGACCACGTGGTCCCGGTGGACATCTATCTGCCGGGGTGCCCACCCCGGCCGGAAATGCTGCTCAATGCGATCCTGAAACTGCACGCCAAGATCGCCGAGATGCCGCTCGGGGTGAATCGCGCCGAGGCCGTGGCCGCCGCCGAGCAGGCCGCGCTGGCATCCCCGACGACCATCGAACTGACGGGGCTGCTGCGATGAGCGACGCTTGCGGAGCGAACAGACAGATGACATGCGAGACCCGAGCCTGCGAGGGAATCGCATGACCGAACAGCAGGACCAGGAGGTGATCGGAACCCGGCGCGGCATGTTCGGTGTCAGCGGCACCGGCGACACCTCCGGCTACGGCCGGCTGGTCCGCGAGGTCGCGCTGCCGGGCAGCTCCCCGCGCCCCTACGGCGACTACTTCGACGACGTGGTCGACACTCTGATCGCGACATTGGGCGGCGACAGGTTCACCGATGCCGTCGAACGCGTCGTGGTGTTCCGCGGTGAGCTCACCCTCGACGTGCGCCGTGCACACCTGCTGACCGTCGCCCAGACCCTGCGGGACGACCCGGCTCTGCGCTTCGAACTCTGCCTCGGGGTCTCGGGGGTGCACTTCCCCGGTGAGCAGGACCGCGAACTGCACGCCGTCTATCCACTGATGTCGATCACCCACAACCGCAGGATTCGGCTGGAGGTGACCGCACCCGACGCCGATCCCCATGTGCCGTCGCTGTTCTCGGTCTATCCGACGACCGATTGGCATGAGCGTGAGACCTACGACTTCTTCGGCATCATCTTCGACGGGCACCCCTCGCTGACGCGCATCGAGATGCCCGACGACTGGGTAGGGCATCCGCAGCGCAAGGACTATCCGTTGGGCGGCATCCCCGTCGAGTACCACGGGGCGCAGATACCGCCGCCCGACCAGCGGAGGTCCTACAACTGATGACGATAGAGACAGATCCGCCCGTCGTGATGGTCGGCGGCCAGGACTGGGATGCGGTCGTGGCCGCGGCACGTGAGCACGCCGGCGAGCGCATCGTGGTCAACATGGGTCCACAACACCCGTCCACGCACGGGGTGCTGCGCCTGATCCTGGAGATCGAGGGCGAGACGATCACCGAGGCCCGCTGCGGTATCGGCTACCTGCACACCGGAATCGAGAAGAACCTCGAATACCGCACCTGGACACAGGGTGTCACCTTCGTGACCCGGATGGACTATCTGTCCCCGTTCTTCAACGAGACGGCCTACTGCCTGGGAGTCGAAAAGCTCCTCGGCGTCACCGACGACATCCCCGAACGCGCCAGCATCATCCGGGTGATGCTCATGGAACTCAACCGGATCTCCAGCCATCTCGTCGCACTGGCCACCGGCGGCATGGAACTGGGCGCGATGTCGGCCATGTTCTTCGGTTTCCGCGGGCGCGAGGAGATCCTGTCGCTGTTCGAGACCATCACCGGACTGCGGATGAACCACGCCTATATCCGGCCCGGCGGATTGGCCGCCGATCTGCCCGATGAGGCCATGCCGCAGCTGCGCCGACTGCTGGAGGTCCTGCCCGATCAGTTGCGCGACCTGGAGAAGATGCTGCGCGAGAACTACATCTGGAAGGCCCGCAGCAAGGGTATCGGCTACTTGGACCTGACCGGCTGCATGGCCCTCGGCGTCACCGGTCCGGTGCTGCGCTCCACGGGGTTGCCGCACGATCTGCGCCGCGCCCAGCCGTACTGCGGTTATGAGACCTACGACTTCGACGTCTGCACCGACGACGGTTGTGATGCCTACGGCCGCTATCTGATCCGCGTGGACGAGATGAAGCAGTCGCTGAAGATCGTCGAGCAGTGCGTGTCGCGGCTGCGGCCCGGTCCGGTGATGCTCACCGACAAGAAGCTCGCCTGGCCCGCCGACCTGGAGCTCGGCCCGGACGGCCTCGGTAACTCGCCCGCTCATATCGCCAAGATCATGGGCTCCTCCATGGAGGCGCTGATCCACCATTTCAAGCTGGTGACCGAGGGTATCCGGGTGCCGCCCGGTCAGGTGTACGTCGCGGTCGAATCACCGCGCGGTGAGCTGGGTGTGCACATGGTCAGCGATGGCGGAACCCGGCCCTACCGGGTGCATTACCGCGACCCGTCGTTCACCAATCTGCAGGCGGTGGCCGCGATGTGCGAAGGCGGCATGGTCGCCGATGCGATATCCGCGGTGGCCTCGATCGACCCGGTGATGGGAGGCGTGGACAGGTGACAGCCATCGATCTCACTCTCGGCCAGCGACCCGACGAGGCAGGCCCCCCGATCGGCGCCGGGCCCACGTCCTATTCCGAGGAGGTGACGGCCCGCCTGTCCGCCGATGCCGCCCAGATCATCGCGCGCTACCCGGTGGCCCGTTCGGCCCTGCTGCCCCTGCTTCATCTGGTGCAGTCCGAGGACGGTTACCTCACCCCCGCCGGTATCGCCTTCTGCGCAGGACAACTCGCCCTGACACCGGCCGAGGTGACCGCGGTCGCCACGTTCTATTCGATGTACCGGCGCACCCCCACCGGGAAGTATCTGGTCGGGGTGTGCACCAACACCCTGTGCGCGGTGATGGGCGGTGACGCGATTCTGGAGATCTTGCAGGATCACCTCGGCGTCCACGCCGGGCAGAGCACCGCGGATGGGTCGATCACTCTCGAGCACATCGAGTGCAATGCGGCATGTGACTTCGCACCCGTCATCATGGTGAACTGGGAGTTTTTCGACAACCAAACACCCTCCACGGCATGTGATCTCGTCGACGCCCTCCGTTCCGGCGCCCAGGTGACACCCAGCCGCGGCGCGCCGCTGTGCACGTTCACCGACACCGCGCGCATCCTCGCCGGATTTCCCGACGAGCGTCCCGGTGCCAACGACGGCGTCCCGGGGCAGGCAACGCTGGCGGGCCTGCGCATCGCCCGCGAACGCGGCATGACCGCACCGGAGTCGGGCACACCAGCCTTGGTACAGAAACCGGACGACGAACGCCTCACCGAGGAATCGGTGCGCGATCAGCCCGCACCGGCACCGTCGGAAGACCTGCCGCCCAGGAACGGGGACCGTCGGTGACCCTGGCTCCGGTACTCAGCGCGCACTGGGATGATGCCGACTCCTGGACGATGGCCGGCTACCGTCGCCGTGGCGGCTACAAGGCCATGCGCACGGCCTTGTCGATGGATCCCGACGCACTCATCGCGATGGTCAAGGAGGCCGGACTACGCGGTCGCGGTGGGGCCGGATTCCCCACCGGACAGAAGTGGTCGTTCATCAACCAGGACGACCCCAAGCCCAAGTACCTGGTGATCAATGCCGACGAGTCCGAACCCGGTACGTGCAAGGACATTCCGCTGCTGATGGCCAACCCGCACGCACTCGTCGAGGGCGCGATCATCGCCGCGCACGCCATCCGCGCCGAACACGCATTCATCTACCTGCGCGGCGAGGTGGTACCGGTGCTGCGCCGGCTGCAGGGTGCGGTCGCCGAGGCCTACGACGCCGGTTACTTGGGAGCAGGACTCGAGCTGGTGGTGCATGCCGGGGCGGGTGCCTACATCTGCGGCGAGGAAACCGCCCTGTTGGACTCGCTGGAGGGCCGGCGCGGCCAGCCACGGTTGCGGCCGCCCTTCCCCGCCGTCGCGGGTCTCTACGCGTGCCCGACGGTGGTCAACAATGTCGAATCGATCGCGAGTGTGCCCGCCGTCGTCGCCGGCGGGGTCGACTGGTTCCGTTCGATGGGTTCGGACAAGTCCCCCGGTTTCACCCTGTACTCGCTGTCCGGACATGTCACGCAACCGGGTCAGTACGAGGCGCCGCTGGGTATCACGCTGCGCGAACTGCTCGATTACGCGGGCGGGGTGCGGGCCGGCCACGAACTGAAGTTCTGGACCCCGGGCGGGTCGTCGACACCACTACTGACCGCCGAACACCTCGATGTGCCAATGGATTACGAGGGAGTGGCCGGTGTCGGGTCGATGCTGGGCACCAAGGCGTTGCAGATCTTCGACGAGACCACCTGTGTGGTGCGCGCGGTCCGGCGGTGGACGCAGTTCTACGCCCACGAGTCCTGCGGGAAGTGCACACCGTGCCGGGAGGGCACGTACTGGCTGACCCAGATCTACGAACGGCTGGAGACGGGACGCGCCACGGCCACCGATATCGACACGCTGCTCGACGTCTCCGATGCCATTCTCGGCAAGTCGTTCTGCGCACTCGGTGACGGTGCCGCCAGCCCGATCATCTCCTCGATCAAGTACTTCCGCGACGAATACCTGGCCCATCTGGGCTCGGGCTGCCCGTTCGACCCGCACGCGTCGACGCTGTTCGCCACGGCGGAGGCCGGCGCATGAGGGTTCCGTTCTCCCCGCGAGCAGACGCAAAACTGCCCTTTCGAGGCCGAAAAGGGGCAGTTTTGCGTCTGCTCGCCGAGACGAAGGGGGCACGGGCATGACGCTTGCCGGACCTGCCAACGACACCACCTCCGTGGAGATGGTGTCGCTGACCATCGACGGTCACCAGGTCAGCGTGCCGAAGGGCACGTTGCTCATCCGGGCCGCCGAGCTGATGGGCATCCAGATCCCCCGCTTCTGCGATCACCCGCTGCTGGACCCGGTCGGGGCGTGCCGGCAATGCCTCGTGGAGGTCGAGGGGCAGCGCAAACCGTTGGCGTCCTGTACGGCGACGGTCACCCCGGACATGGTGGTGCGCACCCAGCTGACCTCCAAAATCGCCGACAAGGCGCAGCACGGCGTGATGGAACTGCTGCTGATCAATCATCCGCTGGACTGCCCGGTATGCGACAAGGGTGGCGAGTGCCCGCTGCAGAACCAGGCGATGTCGCACGGGCGTGCGGACTCCCGGTTCACCGATGTGAAACGGACCTACCCGAAACCCATCAACCTCTCCGCACAGGTGCTGCTGGACCGCGAGCGTTGTGTGCTCTGTGCACGGTGCACCCGGTTCTCCGACCAGATCGCCGGCGACCCGTTCATCGAGTTGTTGGAACGCGGTGCGCTGCAACAGGTCGGCATCGCCGAGGGTGAAGCGTTCGACTCGTACTTCTCCGGCAACACCGTGCAGATCTGTCCGGTAGGTGCGCTCACCGGGACCGCCTACCGATTCCGCGCCCGGCCGTTCGACCTGGTGTCCTCGGCCAGCGTCTGTGAACACTGCGCCTCGGGTTGTGCGCAGCGCACCGATCATCGCCGCGGAAAAGTGCTGCGCCGGTTGGCCGGTGACGATCCCGAGGTCAACGAGGAGTGGAACTGCGACAAGGGCCGCTGGGCCTTCACCTACGCCACCCAGGGCGATCGGATCACCACCCCGCTGCTGCGTGATCCCGACGGCAGCCAACGCCCGGCCTCCTGGTCGGAGGCGATCGCCGTGGCGGTGCGCGGCCTGACCGCCGCCGCCGGCAACGCCGGGGTGCTGGTCGGCGGTCGGTCCACCATGGAGGACGCCTGGGCCTACGCCAAGTTCGCCCGGATCATGCTGGGCACCAACGATATCGACTTCCGAATCCGGCAGCATTCGACCGAGGAGGCCGACTTCCTGGCCCACGCCGTCGCCGGCAGACCACAGGCGGTCGGCTACGCCGATATCGAGTCGGCGCCGGCGGTGCTGTTGGTCGGGTTCGAGCCCGAAGAAGAGTCACCGATCGTCTTCCTTCGGCTGCGTAAGGCATTCCGCAAGCGTGGACTGCCGGTGACCGCGATCGCACCGTTCGCCACCCGCGGGCTCACCAAGATGGGCGGCGCGCTCGTCATGACGGAGCCGGGCACCGAGGCCGCCGCGCTGGCCGGCATGCACGACGCCCTGCCCGCGGGCACACTCATCCTCGCCGGCGAGCGGCTGGCCACGGCACCAGGGGCCTGTTCGGCACTCTGCGCGCTGGCCGAGGCGACGGGTTCGCGGATCGCGTGGATCCCGCGCCGCGCCGGGGATCGCGGCGCGCTGGAGGTCGGCGCGACACCGAATCTGCTGCCCGGCGGGCGGCCCCTCGCCGATGACCGGGCCCGCGCCGAGGTGGCTGCCGCCTGGAACGTCGAGGACCTGCCCGTGGGCGTGGGCCGCGATACCGATGCCATTCTGGCCGCCGCCGCATCGGGAACACTGCAGGCAATGCTGATCGGCGGTGTCGACATCGACGATCTGCCCGATCCGGAGCAGGCGGCCGCGGCGATCGACGCCGCGCCGTTCGTCGTCAGCCTCGAATTGCGGCACTCCCCCGTGACCGACCGAGCCGATGTGGTCTTCCCCATCGCGCCGGTCGCCGAGAAATCGGGCACCTTCGTCAACTGGGAGGGTAGGCAGCGGCCGTTCGAGGCGTCGTTACCGCCGTCTGCCACCTCGGACATGCGCGTGCTGGCGGCACTGGCCGACGAGGTCGGTGTCGATCTGAACCTGGCCGACACCGCAACCGTCCGCGCCGATATCGACCGGTTGGGCCCATGGGCCGGATCTCGGCCGCCCGCTCCGCGGGTGATCCAGCCCGATCCGGTCGAGCCGGGTCCCGGTCAGGCGGTGCTGACCGGCTGGCGAATGCTGCTCGACGGCGGCCGGCTGCAGGTCGGTGAACCTCATCTGGCGGGCACCGCCCGCCCGGCCGTGGCCCGACTGTCGGCGGTCACCGCCGCCGAGATCGGCTGCGCCGAAGGCGATCCGGTGCGGATCTCCACCGACCGGGGCGCCGTGGATCTGCCGGTCACGATCACCGAGATGCCCGATCGGGTGGTGTGGGTGCCCCTGAACGCGGCGGGCGCGCCGGTCTACCGCACCCTCGAAGCGCCACTGGGTGGCATCGTCGGGATCGAGGCCGGATGACCTACCCGACGCTAGACTCCTTCGGCCACGACCCGTGGTGGTTGATGCTCGCGAAATGCCTTGCGATCTTCGTCTTCCTGCTGCTCACCGTCCTTGTGGCCATCCTGGTCGAACGAAAGGTGCTCGGCCGCATGCAGATGCGGTTCGGCCCCAACCGGGTCGGTCCGTTCGGGCTGTTGCAGAGCCTGGCCGACGGTATCAAGCTGGCCCTCAAGGAGGGGCTGATCCCGGCCGGTGTGGACAAGCCGATCTATCTGATGGCACCGGTCATCTCGGTGATCCCGGCGATCATGGCGTTCGCCGTCATCCCGATGGGCGGCGAGGTGTCGGTCTTCGGGCACACCACCGCATTGCAGCTGACCGATCTGCCGGTGGCGGTGCTCTACGTGCTGGCCGTCACCTCGATCGGTGTCTACGGCATCGTGCTGGCCGGCTGGGCTTCCGGATCGACCTACCCGTTGCTGGGTGGCCTGCGCTCCAGCGCCCAGGTGGTGTCCTACGAGATCGCGATGGCGCTGTCCTTCGTGGCGGTGTTCCTGTACGCGGGCACGATGTCGACCTCGGGAATCGTTGCCGCCCAGCACAGCACCTGGTTCGTCGTGTTGCTGCTGCCGTCGTTCCTGATCTACGTGACCTCGATGGTCGGCGAGACCAACCGGGCCCCGTTCGACCTGCCCGAGGCCGAGGGTGAACTGGTCGGCGGTTTCCACACCGAGTACTCCTCACTGAAGTTCGCGATGTTCATGCTGGCCGAGTACGTCAACATGACGACCGTGTCGGCGCTGGCCGCCACGATGTTCCTCGGCGGGTGGCAGGCACCGCTGCCGTTCAGCCTGATCGAGGGTGCCAACACCGGGTGGTGGCCGCTGCTGTGGTTCATCGCAAAGGTGTGGGGCTTCCTGTTCCTGTTCATGTGGCTGCGGGCCACCCTGCCCCGGATGCGGTACGACCAGTTCATGACGCTGGGGTGGAAGGTGCTCATTCCGCTGTCGCTGGGCTGGATCGTGGTCGTCTCGGTCACCAAGACCCTGCGCAACCAGGGCGCCCCGGCCTGGACGACGGCAGCGGTCAGCGGTGCGGCGATCGCCGCACTGGCCATCGTGGTGATGATCCGGCGCGCTGTGCGTCGGCGCGCCATCCCCCACTTCACGCTGCCCACCGATCCCGAAGCCGTGAGTTCCTTCCCGATTCCCCCCATTCCGAGTCCGCCGCGCACGCAACCGAAGGAGTACTCCGATGTCCAAGGTCGGTGACGCACTTGCCGGATTCGGTGTCACGTTCAAGGCGATGCTGCACAAGCCGATCACCGAGCAGTACCCGGAGAAACCCGGGCCGGTCGCTCCGCGTTATCACGGCCGGCATCAGCTGAACCGGTACGCCGACGGTCTGGAGAAGTGCATCGGCTGCGAGCTGTGTGCCTGGGCATGTCCGGCCGATGCCATCTTCGTCGAGGGCGCCGACAACACCGCCGAGCAACGCTTCTCCCCCGGCGAACGGTACGGACGCGTCTATCAGATCAACTATCTGCGCTGCATCGGCTGCGGGTTGTGCATCGAGGCCTGCCCCACCCGGGCGCTGACCATGACCAACGATTACGAGATGGCCGATGACAATCGCGCCGACCTGATCTACGGCAAGGACAAGTTGCTCGCCCCGCTGACGGCGGACATGACCGCGCCGCCGCACGCCATGGCCGAGGGCAGCACCGATGAGGACTACTACCGCGGCAACATCCGCGCCGACGGACTGGCGCGACCATCGGAGGCGACCCGATGACGGCGACCTCGACCGGTGAGGCAGTGGTGTTCTGGGTGCTCGGCGCGCTGGCGCTGGCGGCGGCGATCGGTGTGGTGGCCGCGCCGAAGGCGGTGTACTCCGCGTTGTTCCTCGCCGTCACGATGATCAACCTGGCGGTGCTCTACATCGCCCAGGACGCGGTGTTCCTCGGCGTCGTGCAGATCGTCGTCTACACCGGCGCGGTGATGATGCTCTTCCTGTTCGTGCTGATGCTCATCGGTGTGGACTCCTCGGAATCACTGGCGGAAACCCTGCGCGGGCAGCGCGTTGCAGCCATCGTCGCCGGGCTGGGTTTCGGGGTCCTGTTGACCGGCAGCATCGGCAGCGCTTCGGTGGGCGGGACCGCGGGTGGCTTCACCGGACTGGCCGAAGCGAACGCCGGAGGCAACGTCGAGGGGCTGGCGGTGCTGATCTTCACCCGCTACGTCTGGGCTTTCGAGCTGACCAGCGCGCTGCTCATCACCGCCGCCGTCGGTGCGATGCTGCTGGCCCACCGGGAACGCTTCGACCGGCGCAAGACGCAACGCGAGCTGGCCACCGAGCGGTTCGCACCCGGCGGGCATCCGACACCGCGGCCCAACCCCGGTGTGTATGCCCGGCACAACGCCGTCGACGTGCCCGCCCGGCTGCCCGACGGCACCGCCGCACCCAGCTCGGTCAGTTCGGTGCTCATCCCGCGAAACAGCACACCGCGGGGGCATGAATCGTGAACCCGGCGAACTACCTGTATTTATCGGCGCTCATCTTCACCATCGGAGCCGCCGGAGTCTTGTTGCGCCGCAACGCCATCGTGATGTTCATGTGTGTCGAGCTGATGCTGAATGCGGCGAATCTGGCATTCGTCACCTTTGCCAGGATGCACGGCAACCTCGACGGTCAGGTCGTCGCGTTCTTCGTGATGGTGGTTGCCGCCTGTGAGGTGGTCGTCGGCCTGGCGATCATCATGGCGATCTTCCGGGCCCGTCAGTCCGCCTCGGTGGACGCGGCCAGTCTGCTGAAGAACTGATATGGGCTCGCTGAGCTGGCTGCTGATCGCGCTGCCGTTGGCGGGTTCGGCGGTGCTGCTGCTCGGCGGCCGCGCCACCGACCGGTGGGGCCACCTGTTCGGATGCGCCACCGCCCTCGGATCTTTCGTCCTGGGTGTGCTGCTGTTCGTGGATCTGCTCGGGCGGGCCGCCGAGGACCGCACCGTCACGCAGACGCTGTTCACGTGGGTGCCGGTCGGACAGCTGCGGGTGGATTTCGGGTTGCAGGTCGACGCGCTCTCGATCTGTTTCGTACTGCTGATCACCGGGGTCGGCTCGTTGATCCACCTGTACTCGGTGGGCTATATGAGGGCGGACGTCGGTCGTCGGCGCTTTTTTGCCTACCTCAACCTGTTCCTGGCGGCGATGCTGCTGCTGGTGCTCGCCGACAACTTCCTGGGCCTCTACATGGGCTGGGAGGGCGTCGGGCTGGCGTCCTACCTGCTGATCGGCTTCTGGTCACACAAGCCGAGCGCGGCGACCGCGGCCAAGAAGGCATTCGTGGTCAACCGGGTCGGTGACATCGGCTTGGCGGTGGCGCTGATGGTGATGTTCTCCTCGGCCGGAACCGTCTCCTACGCCGGGGTTTTCGATGCGGCCACCCGGATGCCCGAGAGCACACTGACCGCCATCGGATTACTGCTACTGCTCGCGGCGTGTGGCAAATCGGCCCAGGTGCCGCTGCAGTCCTGGCTCGGTGATGCGATGGAGGGTCCGACGCCGGTGTCGGCGCTCATCCACGCCGCCACCATGGTCACCGCCGGGGTGTATCTGATCGTGCGCTCGGGGCCGGTGTTCAACCTGGCGCCCGGCGCGCAGGTCGCGGTCACCATCGTCGGCGCGGTCACGCTGCTGTTCGGCGCGGTGATCGGTTGTGCCAAGGACGATATCAAGAAGGCACTGGCGGCCTCGACGATGAGCCAGATCGGTTACATGGTGCTGGCCGCCGGCCTCGGCCCGGCCGGTTATGCGGTGGCCATCATGCACCTGATCACCCACGGCTTCTTCAAGGCCGGGCTGTTCCTCGGTGCCGGATCGGTGATGCACGGGATGAACGACGAGACCGATATGCGCCGGTTCGGCGGGCTTCGCTCGGTCATGCCGATCACGTTCGTCACGTTCGGCCTCGGTTATCTCGCCATCATCGGTGTTCCTCCGTTCGCCGGGTTCTTCTCCAAGGACGCCATCATCGAAACCGCTTTCGGGGCAGGCGGAGTCAAAGGAATCCTGCTCGGCGGAGCGGCCCTGCTGGGCGCCGGGATCACCGCGTTCTACATGACCAGGGTCATGTTGATGACGTTCTTCGGCCGGCGGCGCTGGGATGAGCACACCACCCACCCGCACGAGTCGCCGGCGGTCATGACCGCCCCGATGATCGTCCTGGCGCTCGGATCGGTCGGCGCCGGTGCGGTGCTCGCGGTCGGCGGTGGGTTGGCGGACTGGCTGGAGCCCGTGGTCGGGGTGCACGAGACGCACCACATCATGCCGGTATGGGCGATGACGGCCATCATCCTGACGGTGGTGGCGATCGGCGTCGGGATCGCCTACCGCATGTACGCCACCCAGCAGGTTCCCGAGACCGCGCCGTCCGGTTCGGCGCTGACCGTCGCCGCCCGCAACGACCTCTACGGCGATGCATTCAACGAACGGTTCCTGATGCGTCCCGGCAGGCAGGTGACCGTGGGTCTGGTCGAGATCGACGAGGACATCGTCGAGGGCGCCACCCGCGGCCTGGCCACCGTCATCGTCGACGCCTCCCAACGGTTGCGGGGATGGCAGACCGGGTTCGCCCGGTCGTATGCACTGTCCATGCTGGCCGGCACGGTCCTGGTGATCGGGGCGATACTGATGGTGAGGATCTGGTGACCGGGGTCGGCTGGCTGACCGCACTGTGGGCGGTGCCGATGATCGGGGCCGCGATCGTCATCCTGCTGCCCTCCAAGGTGTTCGCCCGGTGGGCCGCACTCGCGGTGTCCCTGGCCGTCCTGGCCGTCGCGGTGCTGCTGGCCGTCACGTTCGACCCGGCCGGGCCGCAATTCCAGTTCGTCGAAGATCATCCCTGGATCCCGAGCTTCGGCACCGGCTACATCCTGGGCCTGGACGGTATCGCGCTGGCCCTCGTGGTGCTCACGGCGGTGTTGGTACCGCTACTGATCGTGGCGGGCTGGAACGACGGTCATGCTGATCGCGCCCGGTCCACCCAGTCCTATCTGGCCCTGACGCTGGCCGTCGAAGCCATGGTGCTCATCTCGTTGGTGGCGCTCGACGTGTTGCTGTTCTACGTGTTCTTCGAAGCCATGCTCATTCCGATGTACTTCTTGATCGGCGGGTTCGGCGGAGCACGCCGCGGTGCCGCCGCCGTGAAGTTCCTGTTGTACAACCTGTTCGGCGGGCTCATCATGCTGGCCGCGGTGATCGGGCTCTACGTCGTCACCCTGGAAGAACTCGGTGGCACCTTCGATTTCCGCGCGATCGTCGCTGCCGTGCAGAGCGGTCAGCTCGCCGTCGATCCCGCATTGCTCAACGCTCTGTTCCTCGGCTTCATGTTCGCCTTCGCCGTCAAGGCACCGCTGTGGCCGTTCCACCGGTGGCTGCCCGATGCCGCCGTCGAGTCCACCCCGGCGACTGCGGTGCTGATGATGGCCGTCGTCGACAAGGTCGGTACGTTCGGCATGCTGCGGTACTGCCTGCAGCTGTTTCCCGATGCCACCAAGACGTTCCAACCGGTGATCATCACGCTGGCCGTCATCGGCATCATCTACGGTGCCGTCGTCGCGATCGGACAGACCGATGTGATGCGGCTGATCGCCTACACGTCGATATCGCACTTCGGGTTCATCATCCTCGGCATCTTCGTGCTGACCAGCCAGGGTCAGGCAGGGTCCACGCTGTACATGGTCAACCACGGCATCTCCACCGCCGCCCTGTTCCTGATCGCCGGATTCCTGGTGTCGCGCAGGGGGTCCCGGTTCATCGCGGATTACGGCGGGATCCAGAAGGTGGCTCCGGTGCTGGCAGGCACATTCCTGGTCGCGGGCCTGGCCACCCTGTCGCTGCCGGGGCTCGGCCCGTTCATCAGTGAGTTCCTGGTGCTGATCGGCACATTCAGCCGGTTCCCGGTGCTGGCGGTCATCGCCGCACTGGCGCTGGTGCTGTCGGCGATCTACATCCTGTGGGCCTACCAGCGGATGATGACCGGGCCGGTGACACGCGGTAACGAGTCACTACGCGACCTGGTCCCCCGCGAACTGATCGTGGCGGCCCCGCTGATCGTGCTGCTGCTCGTGCTGGGCATCTATCCCAAGCCTGCGCTCGATGTCATCAATCCCGCCGTCACCCACACGCTGACCACGATCGACGTGCAGGATCCGAGGCCCGCCACCCCGGAAGGAGACGGCCGATGAACGTCGAGGCGCCGCACATCGAATACGGGCAACTGGCACCGCTTCTGATCATCCTCGGCGTCGCGGTGGCAGGCATCCTGGTGGAAGCCTTCGTCCCCCGTCGCCATCGCTACAGCACCCAACTCGTGCTGGCGCTGGGCGGGCAGATCGCCGCGCTGGTCGCGGTGGTGTCGGTGACGGCCGGGTTGGGATCCTCGACGGGCAACAGTGCCGCAGTGGGCTCGCTGGCCGTCGACCGGCCGGCCCTGTTCGTGCAGGGACTGTTGCTGTTGATCGGCATCCTCGGTGTGCTGCTGGCCGCCGAGCGCCGCATCCCCGCCTCGGCAGGCGGCGGACTGGACGGTTTCACCCCGCAGGCCGCCGCGGTACCGGGAAGTGTGGCCGAGAAGGTCGCCGCCAAAGCCGTTGTGGCGCAGACCGAGATCTTCCCGCTGATGATGTTGGCGTTGGCAGGCATGATGATCTTCGGTGCCGCCGACGACCTGTTGACGATGTTCGTGGCCCTGGAGGTGTTGTCGCTGCCGCTGTACCTGATGTGCGGGCTGGCCCGACGGCGGCGGTTGGTCTCACAGGAGGCCGCGCTCAAGTACTTCCTGCTCGGCGCGTTCGCCTCGGCGTTCTTCCTGTACGGAATCGCGTTGTTGTACGGCTATGCCGGCGGCTTCGGACTCGACGATATCGCCACCGCGATCGCCGGCGCCGGCCCGCAGCCCGCGGGCGGACCGGCGTTGGCCCTGGCGGGTGCCGGACTGCTGGCGGTCGGCATCCTGTTCAAAGTCGGTGCCGTTCCTTTTCATTCGTGGATCCCGGATGTGTACCAGGGCGCCCCGACGCCGGTGACGGCGTTCATGGCGGCGGCGACCAAGATCGCGGCGTTCGGCGCGATGTTGCGCATCTTCTACGTCGCGCTGCCGGGCTTGGCAGCCGATTGGCGGCCGATGATGTGGATCATCGCGATCATCACCATGGTGGTCGGCACGCTCACCGCCGTCACCCAGAGCGACGTCAAGCGCATGTTGGCCTACTCGGCGGTGGCGCACACCGGGTTCATCCTCACCGGTGTCATCGCGCTCGACGATGCCGGGGTGTCGGCGACGCTGTTCTATCTGTTCGCCTACGGTTTCAGCACCCTCGGTGCGTTCGCGCTGGCCGGGCTGGTGCGCCGTGCCGATGGCGAGGAGGAGACCGCACTGGCGCAATGGGCCGGGCTCGGCCGGCGGTATCCGGTGGTCGGCGTGGTGTTCTCACTGTTCCTGTTGGCCTTCGCAGGTATCCCGCTGACCAGTGGATTCGTCAGCAAGTTCGCGGTGTTCAAGGCCGCGGCCCAGGGCGGGGCCGGTGCGTTGGTGATCATCGGCGTGATCGCCAGCGCGGTGGCCGCCTATTTCTATGTGCGGGTGATCGTGCTGATGTTCTTCACCGATCCGCCCGCGGATGCGCCCGAGGTGGTGGCACCGAGTGTGTTCACCACGGGCGCGGTGACGGTGACCGCGGCGGTCACGTTCGCCCTCGGTGCGCTCCCCCAACCACTGCTGGACCTGGTGAACGACGCGCAACAGTTCGTGCGCTAACTCACCGCGTCGCGTACCCGCCCGGCGATCAACTCGTACATGCCGCGGGTGACGTCGGCTGCGTCGCTCATGATGTTGTACCCGTGGTCGACATCGGGCACCTCGACATAGTCGACCAGCGCTGCGACCGCGTCGAGACTCTTGGCATATTCTGCGGCTTCGTCGCGCAACCGGTCGTACTCACAGGCGATCACCAGTGCCGGTGCGATACCGGCGATCTCGTCGGCGTTGTCGCCCCATGCCGGTGAGGCCAGCGGGTCACGGCGGCGCTGCCGGTCGGGGATGTAGGCGGTGTCGAAGACCTCACCCATCCACGGTTTCATGATCGCCTGGCCGCCCCGTGGGGATCTCTTATGCCCGGTCGCGGTCACCAGGTCCAGGGGCGCGTAGTGCAACACCTGCAGGGCGATGGGCGGGCCGCCGTGGACGAGGCTCAGCCGGGATACCGACGCGGACAGGTTGCCCCCCGCGCTCTGGCCGCCCACGCACAGCCGCCCTCCCGGCCAGCCCCGTTCGTCGGCACCGGCCCATGTCACGACGTCGTAGAGCTGCTCGACGGCGACCGGGAAGCGGTGATCGGGGGCCAGCAGGTAGTCGGGGTTGACGACGACGACGTTGGCGCGGGTGGCCAGGAACCGGCACCAGGGGTCGTCCTGCTCGCGGTGTCCGACGACGAACCCGCCGCCGTGGATGTTGACGTACACGCCGTCCGGATCACCCTCGGGACGGTAGATGTCGGCCTCGGTGTCGCCGTGCCGGGTCGGGATGGCGACCGTGCTGACCCGTGCCGGGATATCGGCAAACCGCACGGCCTGCTTGGGGCTCGGCTTCACGACCCGCGAGAACAACCGGGCCAAGGTGTCGGCGATCAAGGGGGTCGACAACACGGACACGACGAGGCACACCTTTCAACAGATGACGTCAAACATCCTGTACGTCTCGACCATACGCATGGCACCGGCGACGTGGGTGTCGCGCATCGCGGCCCGTCGGCGCGATGGGTCGGGGATCACAGGACGATGCCGTTGACCACGATGGCCGTGGTCTGCTGCACCCATTGATCATCGAGATCCTGTCCCGGGGTGAGCAGCATGCGCAACAGCGTGGCGCCACCGATCAATTCGATGAGCCGTTGCGGATCGACGCTCTCGAGCACCTCACCGCGCTCGACGGCGTGCATCAGACGCAATCGGACCACCTCGAACAGTCCGGTGAACCGACTCATCACGCGGTCGCTGAGGTCGGGATCGGCGGCCATGTCCGCGATCAGGCCGGGTAGCGCCGCCCGCACGACCGGACTGGTGAACACCGCGCCCGCCGCCGCGATCATCGCTCGCACGTCGGAGGCGATATCACCCTCGGGCATGTTCAGGGCGGTGGGCGCCGTCGGGAACGCCGCCTCGTGCACCAATTCGGCCTTGCTGGACCACCGCCTGTACAAGGCCGTCTTGGTCGTTGCCGCCCGCTCCGCGACCGCCGCCATGGTCAGGTTGGCGTAGCCGATCTCGACGAGCAGGTCCACTGTCGCCGACAGGATGGCGGCATCGATCCGCGGATCGCGGGGCCGCCCGGCACCCTTGTCAACCGATGGCAAGTCTGATTTCATAACGCTACCCAGCGTATCGTAATTCGGAACGGAAGGAAGCATCGTGGCCAATGACCCGGCTGTCGAGGACGTCAGCCGCCTGCAGCGCTCCACCCGCGATACCAGCACGCTGCCCGATGTCCTGTCGCGCTGGCTGGCAACCCAGGTACCCGAGCGTCCGGCACCGCAGGTCGTCATCGAAAGCGGCGTCGACGCCAACGGGATGTCGTCGGAGACCATCCTGCTGACCGCGCGCTGGGGCCAGGAAACGCTCCCCCTGGTCGCCCGCGTGGCCCCCACCGCGGCCGATGTGCCCGTCTTCTCCTCCTACCGGCTGGACCATCAGTTCGACCTCATGCGGCTCGTCGGCGAACTCACCGACGTCCCGGTGCCCACGGTGCGATGGATCGATGTCGGCGGCGAGGTGCTGGGCACCCCGTTCTTCCTGATGGACCGTGTGCCCGGCGACGTCCCGCCCGATGTCATGCCCTACACCTTCGGGGGCAACTGGTTCGCCGACGCGCCGCAGGCACGCCGCCGCGAACTGCAGGACGCCACGGTCGAGGTATTGGCGAAACTGCACGCGATACCGGATGCCGCACAGCGCTTCTCCTTCCTCTCCGAGGCCGACCCACCGGCCGATTCGGCACTGCGTCGCCATTTCGGCTGGCTCAGGCAATGGTACGAGTTCGCCGTCGCCGATATCGGCCGCTCCCCCCTTGTCGAGCAGGCGCTGACGTGGCTCGACGAGAACTTCCCGACCGATGCCGCGTCCGGTACACCGGTGCTGGTGTGGGGCGACTCGAGGGTCGGCAATGTGCTGTACGCGGACTTCCGGCCGGTGGCCGTGCTCGACTGGGAGATGGCGACCGTGGGCCCGCGCGAACTCGATGTCTCGTGGTTGATCTTCGCGCACATGGTCTTCCAGGAGCTCGCCGGACTTGCCGGACTTGCCGGTTTACCGGATGTGCTGAGGGAGGACGATGTGCGCGCCACCTACGAGCGGCTGACCGGGGTGACGCTCGGTGATCTGCGCTGGTTCTACATCTACTCCGCCGTGATCTGGTGCTGCGTCTTCATGCGCACCACCGCGCGCCGGATCCATTTCGGGGAGATGGACGCTCCCGACGACGTCGAGTCGACGTTCTACCACGCTTCCCTGCTACGACGACTGCTCGAGGAGAACTGATGCTCGGACCGATGGATGAGTTCCCGATTCACCAAGTGCCGCAACCGATCGCCTGGCCGGGATCATCGGATCGCAACTTCTACGACCGGTCCTATTTCAACGCACACGACCGGACCGGGGACATCTTTCTCATCTCCGGCATCGGCTACTACCCGAACCTCGGCGTCAAGGACGCCTTCGTCCTGATCCGCCGCGGCGACACCCAGACCGCGGTGCACCTGTCCGACGCCATCGACCAGGATCGCCTGCATCAACATGTCAACTCCTACCGGGTCGACGTCGCCGAGCCGTTGCAACAGTTGCGGATCACCATGGACGAGACCGAGGGAATCGCTGTCGATCTCACCTGGAACGGCCTGTGCGACGTGGTGCAGGAACAGCCGCACCTGATGCGCCAGGGCAACCGGGTGACCCTGAATGCCCAGCGTTTTGCCCAGTTGGGTTCGTGGAGCGGGCATCTCGACATCGACGGCGAGCGCATCACGGTCGATCCGGCCACCTGGATCGGTTCCCGCGACCGGTCCTGGGGCATCCGTCCGATCGGTGAAGCCGAACCCGCGGGCCGGCCCGCCGACCCGCCGTTCGAGGGCATGTGGTGGCTCTACGTACCGATGGCCTTCGACGAGTTCTCCATCGTCATGATCATCCAGGAGGCGCCCGACGGGTTCCGCTCCCTCAATGATTGCACCAGGGTGTTCAAGGACGGCCGAGTCGAGCAGCTCGGCTGGCCGCAGGTCAGGATCCACTACCGTTCCGGCACGCGCATCCCCACCGGGGCCACCATCTCCACGACGACGGCCACCGGCGCGGAACTACGTTTCGACGTGGAATCCAGACTGCCGGTGCCCATTCACGTCGGCGGCGGCTACGGCGGTGATCCGGATTGGATTCACGGCGTGTGGAAGGGCGAGAACTTCACCGAGCGCCGAACATACGATATGACCGATCCCGCGATCATCGGTCGATCCGGCTTCGGTGTTATCGACCACGTCGGGCGGGCAGTGTGCACCGAAGGCGGAACCACCAGCGAGGGGTGGGGTCTGTTCGAACACGGCGCGTTGGGCCGCCACGACCCGTCCGGATTCGCCGACTGGCTCACCGTTGCCCCGTAGATCCGGGGCATGAGTCAGGCCACCCAGAACAACACCGCGGCCGCGACCCCTTCGACCAGGCAGTAGAACCAGTTGGGGTAGAAGGCGGTCCGGTCACCCACCGCCGCGGAGATGATCCGACCCACGGCCATTCCGGCCAACGCCACGCCCACCGTCAGCAGGATGCCCGCGCGGACGACATCGGGCGCGGACAACGCGTAGCCCAGCACGCCCGCGATCGCGATGCCGAACCCGCCGTACACGGCGCGCACCTCGGCCCGCTGGACATCGGTGTTCACGGCAAAACCGAAGGGGCGCAACAGTGCCGCGGGGGCGGCCAGCGCATACAGCCCCATTCCGGCCATGAACACGCCGACCGACACGATGACGACAGCTGTCACGGTAACCTCCTGATCGATGGTGAGGAGTCCAGCATGTCAGCGCGTGAGGGGACCGAGCTTCCACAAACCTGCTATCCGGCGGTGTGGATCTGGCCGGGGCAGGCGCTGTACTCCGGTCCCGCGTTGGGCCTCGACCCGCACTCGGGGTCGGTGTGGTGTCTGGCCGTCGGCGTGGATGGGCCACTGACCGTCGAGATCGGTGGACATCGGGTCACCGCGCGCACCGCGCTCATCCCACCGCGGCTGACCCACCATCTGACGATGACGGGACCGCTGGTGTCCTGTTATCTGGATCCGGCCGCTCGACGAAGCGCGGCCTGCCGCAGCCAGTTCCGTGACGTCGTCCACGGTATCGGCATCGGGCACAGATCAGAACAGCTGCTGCTCTCCCCGCCCCGTAACGACCGCGACGCCCGACGCTGGCTCGACAACGCTGCTCCCGAGGAACTACGCACGGTGGATCCGCGCATGGAACTGGCCGCCAAACAGATTCGTGACGATCCCGCCGACGCCGCACCGGCCGCGGAGCTCGCCGCCGCCGCCGGCCTCTCCGAATCCCGCTTCCTGCATCTGTTCTCCGCCGAGATCGGTACCAGCCTGCGTCGGTACCGGATGTGGTGCCGGCTGATGCGCGCCGGCACCGAACTCGCGGCGGGGGCCAACCTCACCACCGCAGCCGTCGAGGCCGGGTTCGCCGGCTCGTCGCATCTGTCCGACCGCTTCAAGTCCACGTTCGGACTATCGGCCACCCAGCTGCTGGCCACCGGCCTGGCAATCCGGACCCCGTGAGTCAGGCGCCCACTTCGGCGGGCGCGACAGCGGCCGCGGGACGCGAACCCGATTGCACCCGACCGAAAGTCATCGACTCCTCGATCCGGTCGAACCGGTGCTCAAAGGAGTCCAGCGCGTAGTTGTGCCGCACCTTCCACGGCCTGCGAGTGCCCGACTTCGGCAGCGCATGCAGAGCGCGGGCCACGTAACCAGCCGCCAGGTCGAAGGTCGGCTTTTCGGGCATGTCCACCGACCCCAGGTGCGGGTAGGCGTGGGTGTAGCCCTTCTCGTCCATATAGGCGAGCAGCCTGGCCACCGCACGCGCGGTCATATCGGCCCGCAACGTCCACGAGGCGTTGGTGTAGCCGATACACCACGCCATGTTCGGAACATCTTCGAGCAGATACTCCTTGTAGACGAACCGGTCGGTCGGATCGATGAGCGCACCGTCGACGCTGATCTGTATCCCACCGAGTGCCAGGAGCTGCAGCCCGGTGGCGGTGACGATGATGTCGGCGTCGATACGATCACCGGACTTCAGCACGATCCCGTCGGCGTCGACATGATCGATGTGGTCGGTCACCACATCGGCCCGGCCCGCGCTGATGTCTTCGAACAGGTCACCGTCACGCACCAGGCACATCCGCTGGTCCCACGGGTCGTAGCGCGGCTTGAAATGAACGTCTACCGGGTAGCCGCTCGGCAGCGCACCGATGGTGGTCTGCCGGATCAGCTTGCGTCCCAGCTTCGGCATGCTGCGGAAGAACACGTAGATGAAGTAGTGCATCCACGCATTGCGGAATCGCACCACCTGGTGGGCGATCCTGCGCGGCAACATCCGCCGGACCGCCTCGGTGGGCTTGGGCACCGCGGGCATGGACATCATGTAGGTCGGCGAACGCTGCAGCATCGTGACGTGACCCGCCGTGGCCGACAGCGCGGGCACCAGACTGATGGCGGTGGCGCCGCTGCCGATCACCACGATGCGCTTACCGGCGTGATCGAGATCCTCCGGCCAAAACTGCGGGTGCACCACCGTGCCCGCGAATTTCTCGATACCAGGGAACTCCGGGGTGTAGGGCTCGTCGTAGTTGTAGTAGCCGGTGCCAAAGAACAGGAACCGGCATCGATGAGTGACCGTGGCGCCGTCGCGTTCGGCGCGCACGGTCCAGGTGTCGGTCGAGGAATCCCAGTCGGCCGAGGACACCCGTGTGCCGAACCGGATGTGCCGGTCGATACCGAACTTTCGGGCCGTGGCGACCAGGTAGTCGCGGATATCGGCGCCCTCGGCAACGTGATCGCGACCGGTCCACGGCTCGTACGGGAAGCTCAGCGTGAAGATATCGCTGTCGGAACGAATCCCCGGATAACGGAACAGGTCCCAGGTGCCGCCGATGCCTTCGCGCCGCTCCAGGATGGTGTAGCTCAGGTTCGGGTTGCGCTCACGGATGCGGTAGGCCGCGTTGATCCCGGAGATGCCCGCCCCGATGATCAGGACATCGCTGAACTCGGCTTCTGCAGCCTCGGCACGCTCGGCCATCGGACAACCTCCTCGTGGTCCTCTCCCGTACCAACCACCATAGGACCTCAGGTGCGCAATGCGTCAACGATCTGGGCCAATGAGTCGGTCTCGATGGGTCCCGGCTGGTAGATGCAGATCCGGTCGGAGATGCCCGCCACCCGGTCCCGGATATGGTCGGCAATCTCGGTCGGGGTACCGCATGCCGCAATGGTGTGCAGCACCTCGTCATCGATCAGCGATCCCATCTCGGCCCATTTGCCCTGCTTGGACAGGGCATTGAGCTCGGGCTGCAAATCTCCCCAACCGTGGATGTCCAGGACGGGTCGATAGGCCGGCGTCGATCCGTAGAACGCCAGCAACTGCCGGGTCGCGCGGTGGTCGTCGTCGGTGTCGGAGGCCACCGAGACGATGATCTCGGGGACGACGGCCAGATCGGCACGGGTGCGCCCGGCGGCGGCCAGACCCTTGTCGACCGCGGCCATGGTGACCTCGTGCAGAAACTTCTTGTTGCCGAAGGGCATCACCAGCAGCCCGTCGGCGTGCTGAGCGGTGGCCCTGGTCAGCCGGGGCCCGAGCGCGCCGACATAGATCGGCGGGGGTCCGTACGGGTTGTCCCGCGGGGTGAAGGTCGGCGTCATCAGCGTGTGCCGGTAGAACTCGCCGCGGAAATCCAACCGCTCACCGGTCTGCCAGGTGCTGAAGATAGCTCGGAGCGCGCCGACGAGTTCGACCATCCGTTCCACCGGCCGGTCGAAGTCCGCACCGAACCGCTTCTCGATCTGCGTGCGGATCTGGGTGCCCAGCCCGAGGGTGAACCGCCCCTGGGTCAGGATCTGGTGATCGATGGCCTGGTGTGCCAGGTGAATCGGATTGCGCGGAAAGGCGATTGCCACATTCGTCATCAGGTCCAGCCCGCCGACCGTCGACGCCAAGGTAAGCGGGGCGAACACATCGTGGGGCCCCTCGAAGGTGAACACACCGCTGGCCCCGGCATCGCGCAACTCGCGAGCGCGCTCGGCAGCTCCGGACAGTCCATGCAGTGCAGTCATCACCTTCACAGGCCGTCACACTAATGCGATTTCGGAGCGAAAATGCAGGCAACGCCCACCTTGGCGCGCCGAGACGGCACACTGGGTGCCGTGACCGATGTGATCGTGGTGGGGGCGGGGTTCGCTGGTCTGTCGGCAGCGCGCGAGTTGACCGGACTCGGCCACGACGTGCTGGTGCTGGAGGGCCGTGACCGCGTCGGCGGGCGCTCCTACACCGCGACCGTGGCCGGCGTGCCGGTCGACCTGGGTGCCACCTTCGTGGGGCCCACCCAGGACGCCGTGCGGGAACTGGCCGCCGAACTGGGCTGTTCGACGGTGCCGACATACAGCCGCGGTAAGAACCTGATCCACTGGCACGGCACGGTGCGGTCCTACCGCAGCACCATCCCGAAACTGTCGCTGATCGAGCTTCTCGATGTCTCCCGTATCCAATGGCGCTTCGACCGGTTGTCCCGTCTCATCCCGGTCACCGACACCTGGTCGGCGCCGGCGGCGGCCCGGCTGGACCAGAAGAGCCTGGAGGGCTGGCTGCGCGCCGTGCACGCAAGCGCCTCGACACGCAACCTGATGGCCATCATGTCCCGCGTCACCTGGGGCGCTGAGCCCGACGAGGTCTCCATGCTGCACGCCGTGCGCTATGTCAAGGCCGCAGGCGGGCTGGCGCGGATGCTCGACGTCAAGGGTGGTGCGCAGCAAGACCACTTCCCGGCGGGAACCCAGCCGATCGCCGTGCGGATGGCCGCGGACCTGGGCGAACGGGTTCTGACATCGGCTCCGGTACATGGTGTTTCACGCACGGAAGACGGATACGTTGTCGAATCCGGGCGCGGCACGCACACGGCACGGGCGGTGATCATCGCGATTCCGCCCGCCCATCGCGGTGTGATCGACTTCGAGCCGGCACTGCCCGCCGGACATGCCGAGCTCATCCCGACCTGGCCGCAGGGCAATCTGAGCAAGGCCTACGCCGCCTACGAGACCCCATTCTGGCGCACAGCCGGGTGCTCGGGAGAGTCACTGTCCGATGAGGGACCGGTGTTCATCACCTTCGATGTCAGCCCGGGAGACCAGGGTCCCGGCGTGCTGTTGGGTTTCGCCTCGGCACGCACCTTCGACCCGCTCTCCCCTGCCGCGCGCCGCGAGCAGGCTCTGCGATGCTTCGTGACGTTGTTCGGCGACAAGGCCGCCCGACCCATCGACTATCTCGACCATTGTTGGAGCGCCGAGCCGTTCGCCCCGGGCGGTCCCACTGCGGCCGTACCGCCGGGATCCTGGACCGCGCACGGTGCGCATCTGCGCACACCGGTCGGCGGGATCTTCTGGGCGGGAACCGAAACCGCCGACGAATGGACCGGCTTCCTCGACGGCGCGGTCCGCTCGGGCCGGCGCGCCGCCGCCGAGGCCACCACCTACCTCACGAGCATCACGAGCTGATGCGTTGCCTGCCGACACCTTCGGCGAGTGAGCGCAGCCGGCGGTTCACCTCTGCCGGGCATTCCAGTATCGCGCAGTGTCCACCGGGCAGTTCCACGAACTCGGCGAGCTGGGGAGCATTGTCGGCGATGTGCCGCGAGGCATTGATGGGCAACAACCGGTCCTGCGTGCTCCCGATGACCAAGGTCGGCACCTGCAGATTCGACAACGAGATATGTTGCGCGCCAAGACCGTCGACCAGCACCCTGGCCCATCCGCCGCGCCCGGCGGGTGGGGTGGTGGCGAACAGCCGGTACACCAGCTCGCCCACCTCCGGCTCGGCGGCGGCACCGACGGCCAGATAGCCGACGAAACGCCTGTTGGCCCGGTCGGCGAGTTTGGGTACGGGTGTGGCGCCGAAGGTCTTGAGAAGAGAGCCCGCGGTCCGCACGCGGGTGGCGGCCAACGCGGCAGGTACCCTGGCCAGCTGGACATCGCGCAGCAGATCTCCGGTGCTGGTGTTGATCAGGGCCACGGCGTCGGCGCACTGGGCGACGCGGCGCGGATAGCGTTGCGACCACGAGGTGATCGCGATCCCACCCATCGAGTGCCCGGCGATGACGGCGCGCTCGCCCGGCGCGAGAGCGGCATCGAGCACCGAGTCCAGATCGGCAGCCAGGTGATTGAGGCTGTACCCGTTGCGCCGGCGCGGGGTCTCGCTGCGACCATGCCCGCGGTGGTCGTAGGCGATGACGCGGTAATCACCGGCCAGGTCGGCTATCTGATGTGCCCATACCTCGATGGCACAGGTGATTCCGTGCGCCAGCACGATCGGATAGCCGTCATCGGGGCCGAATACCCGGGCGTGCAGGCGGGTTCCGTCGGCCGAGCGCACCGTCAGCGGGCGTCCCTCGGGAAGGTCGGGCAGCGTCACGGTGGCTCCAATCCTCGGCATCGTTGCCTGAGACGGGAGCGTAACCCCCGCTTTCGGTCGGTACGGGCTTTACGTGACCAGTACCGGTTTGACGACGGTCGCAGACTTGGCCGCAGACCAGGCGGACGCGAAGTCGTCGAACGCGAAAGTGCTCACCAGCACCTCCAGCGGCAACCTGCCCTCGTGATACCAGCGGGCGAGCTGCGGGATGAAGACCTGCGGGTCGCTGTCCCCCTCGACCACGCCGCGCACCGTCAGACCCTTGCCCATGATCAGTGTCACCGGCAGCTCCGCAGTCGGCGCGCCCAGACCGACAAGGGCCAATGTGCCGCGCGCGGCGAGCACCCCGACCGCTGCGGAGATCACCTCCGGTCGGGCCGTGGTGTCGACCGCACCGGCGACTCCCCCGGTCATCCGGATGATCTCGGCGGCGGCATCGGTGGACGTCGGGTCGATGGTCGCGGTGGCGCCGAGTTCGGCGGCCAGTGCCCGTCGCTCGCTTACCGGGTCGACGGCGATGATCGTCTCGGCGCCCGCGATCCGCGCACCCATGACCGCAGACAGCCCGACCGCGCCCGCCCCGAACACCACCACACTCGGCGCGGCGCCAAGGACGTTGAGCACCGCACCGACACCGGTCTGCACACTGCAGCCCAGCGGGGCGGCCAGGGCCGGGTCCATGCCTGCGGGCAACGCCACGGCATTGCGGCTGCCCGCGATCGCGTGGGACGCGAAACTGGACTGGCCGAAGAACCCCGCGGCGATGGGGGCCCCGCCCAGCCGCAGCGGGCTCGTCTCGTCGCGGCGGCTCCCGCGCATGTTGAGGTTGGTGGACTGATCGCAATAGGCGGGCCGATCGGCAACACAGTTGCCGCACCGGCCACAGCTGGCGAAGGTCAGCACCACCTGCTCACCGGGGCGCGCCGCGGCCTGCGGACCGGTGGCGAGCACGGTGCCCGCACCCTCGTGACCGAACACCATCGGGGTCTTGGTGCACCAGGACGCCATGGTGATATCGGTGTGGCAGATGCCGACGGCATCGATGCGCACCAACACCTCGTCGCCCACCGGATCGCGGAGTTCGATATCGGTGAGCTGCGGTTCCTGGCCCGGCTCCAGAAGCACCGCGGCACGTGCCTTGATCACTTGACGCATGTTAAATGGTCAGTCATGCGCGCAATACAGATACCCCGACTGGACGGGCCCGAGGCCGCCGAACTGGTCGAGATCGCCGAACCGGATTCCGACGGGGTGGTGATCGACGTGCACGCCGCGGGAGTGGCATTTCCCGACGCATTGCAGACCCGCGGGCTCTACCAGCACAAGGCGGAGCTGCCCTACATTCCCGGCGCCGAGGTCGCCGGCGTGGTGCGCAGCGCTCCGCAGGAGTCCGGGTTCGGCGCCGGGGATCGGGTGGCCGGACTGTGCATGCTCACCGGCGGGATGGCCGAGGTGGTGACGTTGCCGCCGGACCGGGTGTTCGCGTTGCCGGACAACGTCAGCTTCGAGGCCGGCGCCGGCATCCTGTTCAACGATCTGACGGTGCACTGCGCCCTGCGCACGAGGGGCAGACTCACCGAGGGCGAGACGGTGCTGGTGCACGGTGCCGCCGGCGGGATCGGCACCTCGGCGCTGCGGCTGGCGCCCGCGTTCGGGGCCGCGCGCACCATCGCGGTCGTCAGCACCGAGGCCAAGGGCGATATCGCCCGAGCCGCCGGGGCGACCGATGTGGTGCTGGTCGACGGCTTCAAGGACGCGGTCAAGGAACTCACCGGCGGCCGTGGGGTCGATATCGTCCTCGACCCGGTCGGCGGTGACCGGTTCACCGACTCGTTGCGGTCGCTGGCCCCGGCGGGCCGACTGCTGGTGGTCGGATTCACCGGCGGCGAGATTCCCACGGTCCGGGTGAACAGGTTGCTACTCAACAACGTCGACACCATCGGTGTCGGCTGGGGCGCATGGGCGACGACACATCCCGGTTACCTTGCCAAGCAGTGGACCGAATTGGCACCGTTGTTGGCCTCCGGAGCGATCAGCGCTCCCGCACCCGTGGTGTTCCCCTTCGAACAGGCCGGCGCGGCGATCGCCTCGCTGGAGAACCGGACCGCCGTCGGCAAGGTGGTACTCAAAATCCGTTGACGCGGTGTCCATTCACGATGGGCAGGATAAGCCGGGACCGCGTGCCGATCTCGTGGGTGGTGGGTACCAATCGCGATGCCGTCCACACCGACTCGCCGGTGCCCGGGTTCCTGGCAAATCGCGGATACGAGCCGCCGGCAATGGACAGCCGGATCCGCGACCCCGCCGCGAACCGGTGTGCGATCGGGTCGAGATCCAGCCTGAGCACCCCGCTGTCGGTGGGGGTCCGGGTGGTGTAGCCGTCGCTGACATTGCGGGAACGGCCGTCGACACCGACCTCACTGATCCGCACCGCGACGTCACACCAGCCGGTGTCGGTGCGATGGTCCAACTCGACCGCGGGAGTGCCGATCACCTCCACGGGGCGGTCGAGCACCGCCCCGGTGAAGGTGATGACGTCATTGCGGGCCGCCAGCGCCGAATCCTCGCGGTAGCCCCGTGGTGCGAACAACAACCGGCCCCCGATGGTCGGAGTCGGGTCGGCCGGGTCGTAGACGAACCGGGCGGCCGGCCCGTCCACCGGCTGCGGTGTCAGCGCGGCCCGCGGACCCAGCCACCACAGTTGCTCGTCGGACGGCGGCGGCCAGGATGACAGGTCACGCCAGCCGTCTCCGGTGACGAATACCCGGACACCGTCGAACCGCGCACCGGCCAACCAGCTCAACGATTCTCGCAAGACGTCCCCGCCGCCGTCCCCGTGGGTCCATGGGCCGACGATCAGCGTCGGGCCGGCACCACCATCACGGAGTCGGCGGTACTGTTCGACGGTCTGGGTGAGGAAGACGTCCTGCCAGCCGCTCACCAACAGCACCGGGGTGCGGGTGCGCTGCAATGCGCGGCCGAGCCGGGCGGGCCGCCAGTACGAATCGGAGACGTCCGGGGTGCGCAGCCACGACTCATGCCACGGCGCACGATCCTTCAGGATCTTCGCACCGGCGTCGCGCAGCGGTACGGTCCGCAACGGTCGGCGCAACCTGCGCGGCATCGTCAGCATCCGGATGATGGTGCGCAGCGTCCCCCCGTCTTCCTGGGTGGCGACCTGATAGCTCCAGGTCAGGAAGTCGGCGAGTGCGAATGAACCGGTGCCCCAGCCGGATTCGGCAAAATCGTGCGGAGCCATGCCGATTACCGAGGTGTCCAGCTCCGGGGGCGGGTCCACCAACAGCGCCCACTGGGTGTAGCCGAGATAGGAGGACCCGACAGTGAACAGTCGCCCACCGAACCAGGGCTGGTCGCGCAGCCAGGTCAGCGTGTCCGCGGCATCATCGGACTCCGCATGCCCGGGGTGGAAGTCGCCACCGGAGCCGAAAGTTCCTCGGACGCTTTGCATCACCACCTGATATCCGCGCTGGGCGTAGACCGCGGCGGTCACGGTGGCGGGAAGGTTGGTGCGACCGTAGGGGGTGCGGATCAGCACCGTGCCCGCGGGTTCTGCGCCGAGGACGAGGGGGAGGTAGAGGTCGGTCAGCAGGTCGACACCGTCACGCATGGGGACCGCGATGTCGCGGTCCACCCGGTAGCCGGTGGTCGCCCGCGCCAGCCGCCACCGCGCACTCACCAGGCGGGTGGCCAGCCGTACGAGTGGACCGGGTGGGGTGGGTCGAGTGGAAGCCATCGCCGACCATTGTGTCCGAATCGTCGCCATAATCGTTCGTCGCGGCCACGATCAGTGACTACCGTCGGGGTATGCGCAGCAGTTTGTCCCGTGGAGTCCTCGCCGTATCCGTGGCGGGGGCGGCCGCACTGCTGGGCGCGCCCGCGGCCGGCGCCGACGAGAACACCGAGCGCGCATACCTCAACGCGCTGCGCAATGCCGGCATCATCCCCGGCTTCTACACCCCCGCCACCGCGCTGGCCAGCGGCCACGAACTGTGCACCACCATGGACGGCGGGGTCAACCAACTCGACGTCGTCGACGTGGTGATCAACGCCGACAAGGTTCCCGAGAACGTGGCGACGTTCATGGTCGGTACCGCGACCATCGCGTTCTGCCCGTGGAACTCGATGAGCGGTTAGGTCATCACAGTCGGGTCGCGGTGACCTCGAGTCCGCGTTTGACCTCGAGCCGCCGCAGCTTGCCCGATGATGTGCGCGGCAGGGTCCCTGGTTTGACGAACACCACCTCGGCGGGCACGACACCGCAGCCCGAGGCCACCTCTCTCATGAGCTCGGCTCGAGCGCCCGCCTCGTCCGGACCGCGGAACTCGGCCGTGACCACCAGCCCGGGACGCACCGAACCTTCGCCGATGCCGACCGCCACCACGGCGCCCTCCCGCACGCCCGGCACCCGGGCCGCGATCCGCTCGATCTCGGCGGGAAAGATGTTGCGCCCGGCCATCGTGATGATCTCCTTGGCCCGACCGCAGACCACCAGTCCGCCGTCGACCAGGTAGCCCAGATCGCCGGTGCGGAACCATTCGTCGGCAGGGTGCGGGTGTTCGCCGAGGTAACCGGACATCATCGAGGTGCCCCGGATGGCGACTTCGCCGACCTGCCTGCCGGAGACCTCGGTGGCGACCCCGTCGGAGGGTTCGATGCGCATCTCCATACCCTCGATCGGCGTGCCGAGCACCGCGTGTCTGCGCACCGCGCTGCCCTCCTCGGTGGTGAAGGTGGTCTCGTCCACGCGCAACCCCTGCCCCGGAACGGGAACCGTTACCGCACAGGTGGATTCGGCCAGACCATAGGACGGCGAAAGGGCTCCTGCGGCGAACCCGAAGCGGGCCATCTCGACGGCGAACCGCTCGGTGAGCTCGCAGCCGACGGGCTCGCCACCATTGAGGGCGAACCGCACCGCGGACAGGTCGACATCGGCGACGCGGCGGGAGTACTTTCCGATCATGCCGTAGGCCATGTTGGGCGCTGCGGTCAGCGAGGCCCGGCTCTCCGACAGCCAGTTCAGCCACCGGAACGGTGAGGCCTGGAACGCCGCCGTCGGCGCCTGCCATACCTCGGCGCCCGCCAAGGCTCCGGCAAGCAGGAAGGTCAGCCCCATATCGTGGTAGAGCGGTAGCCAGGAACATCCCACATCGTCGGGCTGCAGACCGATCCGCGTGCCCAGACCGCTGAGATTGGCCAATACCGCGGCCGGTGGCAGCTGCACGGTCTTCGGGGCGCCCGTCGAGCCCGCGGTTCCCTGCAGGATCGCGGTCGGCGCCTCGGCGTCAGGCTCGGCCATGGCGCCCGGCCGGCCGACGGGTGCCAGGTCGGCTAGTTCGACAATGGGCGGCACCTGCCCTGCGGTGCAGATCTGCTCCAGGTAAGCGCCCTGGCTGGCCACCAGCTGCACACCGATACCGCGGAACCGCTCCAGGGTCGCCTGCGCCCACTGGGTGGCATCGGCACCGCGGATGGGTCCGGGCAGGATGGACACGGCGGCACCGGCGTAGAGGGCGCCGATGATGGTCGAGACGAGTTCGGCGGTCGGCGCACCGACCAGTCCCACCCGGCGGATGTCCTGGTCGAGCAGCCGCTCGGCGGCGGTGCCCGCCCTGGCATGGATCTCCTGCCAGGGATGGCGCGACCATTGCTTGTCGGCGAGCAGGACGAGGTCCCGGGGACTGCGGGACAGGGTGTCGGCCAGCGCTGTGGCAAGCACATTCATCGCAGGCTCCGACAGCCGCTCGACATGGTGGCGACGTGAGCAGTGCGCATCCTGATGCGATCCATGACCGGAAACTATATGACCTTTGCCAAAATCGGGCCCCTACGCTGACGTCGACGACAATTCAGTCTCTACGGCCTGGTGACCGCACCCGATGCGACGTGGACAGACACCGGATTCATGCCGAATCGGTGGCTGAGCGGCCTCTCAGCAATGGCAGAACCGCGCGCTTTGCAAAGGACAGCGCGGTGTCAGTTCCCTGGTTCACCGGGGGTAGGTGCACCCGGCAGCGCGGGAGCGCCGGGCGGTGCCGGGGGCGCCGGCGCCGGCTCGGTCGGCGGATTGCAGATCTGATCGAGCTTGGTGTTCTGCTCGTCGGCGTCCTTGAGTCGCTGCTGCTGCGCGGGATCATTGGTCGGAATCTCGGCGATCGCCGCAGCGCCGACGTCCATCAGTGTGTTGCCGAAGTCGCGAGCAGCATCGGCGAGCTCGTCGGGGGTGGCGGGCTCGACTCGGTTGAGCAGGAACTGTCCGCCGCCGAGCAGCGCGAGTCGCGCATTGGCCGCGACGGCTATCGCCGCACCGAAGTTACCCTGGTTGGCCGCGGGTTGTTGCATTGCGCTGCTGTTGGCGACGCCGACACTGACGAGGGCGAAAGCGTCACAGACCTGCGCCTGCGACTGCGCCCGCTGCTCCTCGGTGAACGTTTCGGCCACGGGCGCGGCGGCAGCGGCCGGGCCGCTGTTGACCGGATTGCGCCACATGTAGGCCGATGCCCCCAGTGTGGCGATGGCGACGAGCATCGCACTGACCGCGATGACGGCGGGCCCGCGGGTGGATCCGGTCTCGTCACCATCTGAATCGTCATCGTCGGAATCGTCAGCGGGGGCCGAGGTGTCGGCCGCCTTGCGGGCGGCCTTCTCGCCGGACGTTTTCTCGCCGTCGGTCTCGTCGACGCCGGCGCTGTCGACCTCGGTGCTGTCGACTTCGGTGTCGTTGACCTCGGGTTCGTTATCGTCTGGCACGTCGGCAATCCTAGCAACGGGGCACACCCCGACCCGCGTCGCTCATGGGCGCTTCACCGGCTACGTAGCGCGCTGTCCAGCGCAGATATCAGCTGCGCCACCCGGTTGGAGGCCGACGTATGCGGCGGGTATCTGCGCAGCACATCGACAAGGCCGGGTTCAGCCCGCCGCCGCGCCGATTCCAGTACCCGCGCCGCAGCAAAGGGACCATCGACGATCTCGGCGATCCGCGCGGCATTCGCGTCCGCCCGCAGGATGTGGCCGACCTGGTGCGCCTTGGCGATGGGGTGCAGGTATGCCGCGCATGCCGCGTCGCCGGCAGCCTGGGCGGCCAGTCGCGCCGATTCGGTACCGGATTCGGCCGCCGCGCGGTGGGCATCCATCGACGCCAGCCGCTGCCACCGACTGCGCGGCGCACCGGTGATGAAGGCCCGAGCCGCCGCCACCGCCGCACCAGGACGCGGATCATCGGGGCGGGCGGTCTCGTAACCGGGGATCAGCGGCTCCGCCGCTTGGGCAATCAGCGGCTCCGACGCGTCGGCGACAAAGCACGCCACCAGACGTAGTTCCTCGACGGAAAGGTCGAAGTCGGCCACGCTCGTGATTGTGCCCGTCAGTTCAGCTCATAGCGACCTGGTGCCAGCTCGGCGTGCTCCAGGAACACCTGCATGGTCGACAGCATCTGCCAGTGCAACCGCTGCAGGCGCCGGGCGAGCTCGGGACCCGGCTCGAAGACAGCGGGCCCCTCGCTCGGCGGGGGCGGCAGCACCCCGAGAATGCGCGCCATGTCCACCTCGATGAAGGTGAAGTCTCCGTAGGGTCGCTTGGGGTCCGCGCCGGCCGCCGGGAACCGGCCGGCGGCCAACCGGTCGGCACACTCATACGGCGACGGCCAGCGGATCTCGATACCGCGCAGCAATTGCAGGTGTTCCGGCTCCACGAGAACGCCGTAGGCGCCGAGACCGAGATCCTCGTCGCGGAGTTCGCCGTACCCGCGCAGAACGGCACGCAGCCGAGGCGCCGTCACATTGCGCATCCGGTACTGCCCAGGCTCCAGCACGGCGTGTCGCAGGAAGCGAGCCAGCACGAAGTACATCTCGACATGTCGCCTGGCGAGCTCGTCGACGGCGTCGGTCTCGAACACCTCGCCGAGTTGGGACAGCAGATCGGCGCGGCCATAGGGGGCTGTGGGATCGAGGCAGGGCGCACCGCGTTCGGCTCCGTCCCACCCGAGGCGAGCGTGGCGGAGCAGGTCGAGGTGGGCGGCGGTGATGTCGAACGCTCCGGCACCGAACCAGCCGCCTCCGTCGACAGTGACGTGTTCGTCGGGGTCGCACCAGAGTGCGTGCACGGAATCGGGTGATTCGATGCCCGGGCCAGCGAACATATCGTCGGCGGCGCGCGCCAGGGCCGATTGGTGTTCGTCGCCATGGCGACGTGCCCGCCGGTAGGCGCCGACGAACGAGACCATGTACTTCGCGCGTTCGAACATCACATCTCCCACCGTCGTCGCGCGATCGAGGATAGCCCCCCAATACCTGTCATTTGACAGAAACATAGGCCACCCGTTGTTAACAGTCCCCGAATCATCGGTTACATCGACGCAACCACGACAGCGCGCTCGCCGCGAAAACTGTCATCTGACAGAAAGTCCGTTCCGACGGACTCCCGACTGCGCGAGAGTGATCAGTGAGCACCTCTGTGTCGAGCACATCCGAAACGGCCACCACCGCCGGCGCCAGGGCCCATGCGCGTGCCCAACACGGCAGGACCGCCGAGTTCATGCGCCATCAGCCGGCATCGGCGTCACCCACGGTGCCTGCCGGCGTGGCCGCCACCGACCTGGTCTGGTCGGAAACCGTTGCCCCCGGCGGATATACCAGCGCGGTGCTGGCTCGCGGCACCCGCATCCGGCTGACCGATACCGACGGCGATGCCTGCGCGCATCTGCTGTTGCACCGCTCCGACGCACCACACGAGCGGCTCAATGTCGCCGATACGGTGAAGGTGCCCTGGCAGGCATACCTGGGATCGGGGCATCCGTTGCTCAGCGGTTTCGGGCGCGTCCTGGCCACACTCATCGACGACACTTCCGGACGGCACGATGCCTTGACCGGAACATCAACCCGTGCAGGTAATCTGGATCGTTACGGTGCATCCGCTCCGGAGTCCGGCTCGCCCGCCGGCCGCGATCTGTTCACCCTCGCCGCGCTCAAGCACGGACTGGACCGCCGCGACCTGCCGCCCTCGGTGTCCTTCTTCCAAGGCGTTCGGGTCGACGGTGACGGCGCGCTGCGGTGGCTCGGGTCCGCCGGCGCCGCCACCACGGTGGACCTGCTGCTGCACGTGGACACGATCATCCTGCTGGCCAACACCGCCCACCCGTTGGACCCGCGAGGGCAGTTCACCTGCTCGCCACTGCAGGTGCACGCCTGGCGCGCCACGGCCGACCTGGATCGTCTGGTCAGTGGAGAACTGTTGGGGCCGTTGGGCCCCGAGCACGCTCAGGCCATCGCCAACACCGACGCCGACCTCACCGCAAGGGGGCAGCTGTGACCACTGTCGAAATTCCCGCTCTGATCCCCGGGACCGTCGTGCTCGACGAGCACGTCGCCGCCCGCGCCTCATGGTCGGCGGTGGTCGGTGCCGGTGACGTCCTGACGATCGTCGACCTGGCCGGCAATCAGGCCGTCGACTGCCTGCTGTACTCGGCCGCCGATACCGGAGTCCGATACTCGGCACCGGAAACCATTCGGCGCCAGGGCCGTATCACGCTGACGACCGGGTCGGTACTGCGGGCCGACACCGGCGACGCGCTGATGACGGTCGTCGCCGACGAGGTCGGGGTGCACGACACGCTGGGCGGCGCCTGCTCGAAGGAGTCCAACACGCTGCGCTACGGACAGCACACCCGCGCCCAGCACGGCTGCCTGGACAACTTCCTGCTCGAGGGGTCACGGCACGGGCTGGATGCCCGCGATATGGCCAGCAATATCAACTGGTTCATGAACGTGCCGGTGGATCCCGACGGTGCGCTCGGGATCGTCGACGGGTTGTCCGGTCCCGGCAAGCGCGTCGCGCTGCGCGCGGAGATCGACACCCTGGTGCTGGTGTCGAATTGTCCACAGATCAACAACCCCTGCAATGCATTCGACCCCACACCGGTGCGGATGATCGTCACCCGCGCCCGGGCGAGCGAAGCGACGGGAAACACCCCCCGGGCGAGCGAAGCGACGGGGATCAAGCCAGGAGCCCGACCATGAACCACACCGTCCTGATCGCCAACCGCGGCGAGATCGCGGTGCGACTGCTCAAGGCCGCAAGGACCCTCGGCATGCGCACCGTCGCGGTGTTCTCCGACGCCGACCGGGGTGCACCGCATGTCACCCTGGCCGATCGGGCCGTGCGGATCGGCCCCGCCGCACCACGCGACAGTTACCTGCGCGTCGATGCCATCCTGGACGCCGCCGCGGCCACCGGCACCACCATCGTGCACCCGGGTTACGGATTCCTCTCCGAGGATGCCGATTTCGCGACCGCCGTGGAGCACGCCGGCATCTGCTTCGCCGGTCCGAGCCCCGCACAGTTGCGTGAATTCGGCACCAAACACACCGCGCGGGCGGCGGCCCGCGCCGCCGGAGTCCCCATCTTCGCCGGTTCGGATCTGCTCGCAGATCTCGACGCCGCGGTGTCTGCCGCCGAGGGCATCGGCTATCCGGTGATGCTCAAGGCCACCGGCGGTGGGGGCGGTATCGGCATGCAGGTGTGCCGCAACGCCGACGATGTGCGCACCGCCTATCAGCGGGTGGTCGCGCAGGCAGAGCGCAGCTTCGGTTCCGCCGGGGTATTCGTCGAACGCTACGTCGAGAACGCCCGGCACGTCGAGGTCCAGATCTTCGGTGACGGCACCGGACGGGTGCTGTCCCTGGGTGACCGGGACTGTTCGCTGCAACGCAGGCATCAGAAGGTCATCGAGGAGGCCCCCGCGCCCGCCCTGCCCGATACCGTGCGGGAACAGCTGCACGCAACCTCGCGTTCACTGGCCGCCTCGGTGCGATACCGCTCCGCGGGCACCGTCGAGTTCGTCTACGACGCCGCCCGGCGGGAGGCGTCGTTCCTGGAGGTGAATGCCCGCCTGCAGGTCGAACATCCCGTGACCGAGGCTGTCACCGGTGTCGACCTGGCCGGCTGGATGCTGCGGTTGGCCACCGGCGACACGACGATGTTCGACGAGCACCCGGCCGGTACCGTCGCCGTCACCGGTCATGCCGTCGAGGCGCGGATCTACGCCGAGGACCCCACCCGCGACTACCGGCCCAGCACCGGCATCATCACGAAAGTCGGATTCCCCGAACCGGTCCGGCACCCCCATGTCCGGGTCGACGGCTGGATCGCCGATGGCAGCGAGGTCACCGCCTCCTACGACCCGCTGCTGGCCAAGGTGATCACCGTCGCCGACGACCGCGACACCGCGCTCGACCGGCTCGACGAGGCGCTGGCCGAGACCGTGTTGCACGGTATCGAGGTCAACACCGGCATGCTCGGCGCCGCCATCGCCCACCCGGATGTGCGGGCAGCGCGGCACAGCACCTCCACGCTGGCCGACGTGCACGATCCGCGGCCCCGGATCACCGTGGAGCGACCCGGCCTGCTGACCACCGTGCAGGACGTGCCGGGCCGAGTCGGCCTGTGGCAGGTGGGTGTACCGCCGAGCGGTCCGATGGACGACCTGTCCTTCCGGCTCGGCAATCGCGCACTGGGAAACCCCGAGCAGGCCGCGGGCCTGGAGTGCACCGCGTCCGGTCCGGCGCTGCGGTTCAGCCACCCCACGACGGTGTGCGTCACCGGGGCCGAATGTCTGGTCACCGTCGACGGTGTGCCCGCGCCGATGTGGGAACCGATCGATATCCCCGCCGATGGCGTGCTGGACATCGGCGCCGCCGAGACCCTCGGGCTGCGCACCTATCTGCTGCTGGCCGGCGGGCTGGACGTGCCCGATTATCTGGGTAGCGCCGCCACCTTCACACTCGGCCGTTTCGGCGGGCACGGCGGGCGTGAGCTGCACGCCGGTGATGTGCTGCGCGCCCACCCCGTTGCGGTCGATTCCGCGGTCCCGGTTCCGCCGGAAGGTCGCCCCACATTCGCCCGCGAGTGGGAGCTGGCCGTCACCGAGGGGCCGCACGGAGCCCCGGAGTTCTTCACCCGCAACGATATCGACACCCTGTTCGACGCGTCGTATCGCGTGCACTTCAACTCGGCGCGCACCGGGGTGCGACTGGAGGGCCCGAAACCGCAGTGGGCTCGCCCCGATGGCGGTGAGGCCGGTCTGCATCCGTCCAACATCCACGACAACGCCTACTCGGTGGGCGCGCTGGACTTCACCGGGGACACCCCGATCCTGCTCGGTCCGGACGGGCCGAGCCTGGGCGGGTTCGTCTGTCCGGTCACGGTGATCGCCGCGCAACGCTGGAAGCTCGGACAACTACGCCCGGGTGACACGGTCCGGTTCGTGCCGGTACGCGCAGCGGATGCACCCTCGCGTGCCGACCTGAGCCCTCGCCGGGTCGCCGCCCCCGTACGGCGCGGTGACGGGGACGACGGTGTGCTGGCCCGCCGCCCGGGTGTCGCCGGTGCACCCGCGGTGACCTACCGGCGCAGTGGTGACGACAACGTGCTCGTCGAATACGGCGATATCGTCCTGGATCTCGCGTTGCGGGCTCGGGTACATGCCCTGCACACCCGGCTGGACGGTAGCTGTGCCGGAATCCTGGATCTGACGCCGGGCATCCGGTCGCTGCAGGTGCATGTCGACCCCGACGTGCTGCCGATATCACGGCTCTTGGGTCTGCTGTCCGAGATCGAGGACGAGCTGCCGGCCTCCTCGGAACTGGTCGTGCCCAGCCGCCGAGTCCGGTTGCCGCTCAGCTGGGACGACCCCGCGACCCGGGAGGCGATCGCCAGGTACACCTCAGGTGTGCGTGAGGATGCGCCATGGTGCCCGTCGAATATCGAATTCATCCGTCGCATCAACGGCTTGGACGCCCAGGCCGATGTATACGACACGGTCTTCGCCGCCGAGTACCTGACACTGGGATTGGGTGATGTCTACCTGGGCGCACCGGTGGCCACCCCGCTGGATCCGCGGCACCGATTGGTCACCACGAAGTACAACCCGGCCCGCACCTGGACCGCGGAAAACTCCGTCGGTATCGGTGGCGCGTACCTGTGCATCTACGGGATGGAGGGCCCGGGTGGCTACCAGTTCGTCGGGCGTACCACCCAGGTCTGGAGCCGCTACCGGCACACCGCGCCGTTCGAACCGGGCAGCCCGTGGCTGCTGCGGTTCTTCGACAGGATCTCCTGGTACCCGGTGTCGGCGGAGGAACTGCTGGAGCTGCGCGCCGACATGGCCGCCGGACGAGGCGATGTCGACATCACCGAGGGCACCTTCTCACTCGCCGAACACGATCGCTTCCTGGCCGACAACGCCACCGATATCGCCGCATTCCGTGACCGGCAGGCCGCGGCGTTCGCCGCGGAACGCACCGCATGGGAGCGGGCCGGTGAGTTCGACCGTGCCGAGCGGGCCGCCGCCGATGCCCCGGTGTGCACCGACGAGATCGTGCTCAACGACGGCGATCACCGCATCGACGCACCGTTCTCCTCGAGTGTGTGGAAGGTCGACGTCGCCGTCGGCGAGCAGGTCGTCAGCGGCCAACCGCTGTTGGCGCTGGAGGCGATGAAGATGGAGACGGTGCTGCGCGCACCGTCGGACGGTGTGGTGACCCAGATCCTGGTCTCCGCCGGGCATCTGGTCGATCCCGGTACCCCACTGGTGGTCGTCGGCACCGGAGCAGGAGCATGAGCGCGGTCGAGCGGGTACGCGCCGCCTACGATGCCATCGACGCGGCACATCGACCGGAGATCTGGATCACGCTGCGGCCGTTGGACGATGCACTGGCCGACGCCCAGGCCGTGGACGACGCCGGACCAGGCCTGCCGTTGGCCGGTCTGGTGGCCGCAGTCAAGAACAACATCGACGTCGCGGGCATCCCGACGACGGCGGGTTGCCCGAGCTATGCCAACCGGCCGGCGGACACCGATGCCACCGTGGTGGCCAGGTTGCGGGCGGCGGGTGCGGTCATCATCGGGGCCACCAATCTGGACCAGTTCGCCACCGGCCTTGTCGGCACCCGCAGCCCCTATGGGCCGGTGCGTGATTCCCGGCGACCCGATCACATCTCGGGCGGCTCCAGTTCCGGTTCCGCGGTGTCCGTCGCCCTCGGCCTGGTCGACATCGCACTGGGTACCGATACCGCAGGATCCGGTCGGGTTCCGGCCGCCCTACAGGGCATCGTCGGCGTCAAACCCACCTTGGGTGTGGTGCCCATCGACGGTGTGGTGCCCGCCTGCCGGTCCTATGACTGTGTGACGGTGTTCGCCAGGGATCTCGACACCGCCGATGCCGCCATGGGAGTGATCGCCGGTGGGGCACGGGCATTCCCGCCGGACGCCCGACTGGCCGCGCCGCCGACGGCCCGCGTCGCTGTGCCACGGGAGCTGCCCGGACTGTCTGGAGAATGGGCACGGTTGTTCCACTCCGCCTGCACCGAGCTCACCTCACGGGGTGTCGAACTCGTCGATATCGACCTCGACCCCTTCCTCGCTGCGGCACGACTGCTCTATGACGGCGGCCTGGTCGCCGAACGGCACGAGGCGGTCGGCGCGTTCGTCGAATCTCACCGCGACTCCCCCGATCTCGACCCGACCGTAGCCGGGATCATCGAGTCCGCGGGCACGGTGCCGGCCACCACGCTGTTGCGGGACCGGGTGCGGTTGGCCGAACTCACCGCCGTCGCAATGGCCCAACTCGACGACTGTGATGCCCTGCTGGTGCCCACCACCACCGGCCACCCGACGATCGCCGAGGTGACCGCCGATCCGGTGGCGGTCAATTCACAGCTGGGTGTCTACACCAACTTCTGCAACCTGATGGACCTGTGCGCCGTCGCGGTGCCCGCCGGAAACGATTCGGCGGGAGCACAATTCGGGGTGAGTGTCGTTGCTCGCGCAGGCGCCGATGCGGTGGCCCTCGACATCGCTCGCCTGATCACCGGCGCACCCACGACCACGGATCCCTGGCCGGCGCGGGCCGGACTGGACACCACCACGCTGCTGGTGGTGGGTGCCCATCTGCGCGGCCAACCGCTGGACTGGCAACTCGACGACCGCGGTGCCCGCTGGATCGGGCCCGCTCGCACCGCACCGCACTACCGGATGGCCCGACTGGACACCGAGCCGCCCAAACCCGGACTGGTGCGGGTCGCCCCCGGTGTGGGCACGACGATCGCCGGCGAGTTGTGGTCGATCGGCACCGCCATGCTCGGTGACTTCCTTGCCGCGCTGCCCGCGCCGATGTCACTCGGGCGGGTCGAGCTCGCCGACGGCAGCGAGGTCGTCGGGTTCGGGTGCAGCCTGCAGTCCTGGGAAGCCGGCACCGACATCACCCACCACGGCGATTGGCCCGGCTATCTACGTCGAGTACGACCCGGGACCGCGGTCAGCCGATCCGACCTGATGCACCGCTGCTGGCGACGCACGGCGATCGCCGTGCCCGACAGCGCGATCGACACCACCACCGAGGTGCACTGGTTACAGGCCGGCGAGCTCTACATCGACCTGCGCACCCCGGCAGGCATGCCGGCGGTCACCGGTACCTCGTTGGACACCCTCACCCGGGACGACCTGGTGACCATGTGCCGCCAACAGGCGTTCGCGGGCCGGCTCACCGAGGACGACGGGGTATGGACCTGGCACCGGAAGATCGATCTGCATCCGGCGGAGGATCTGCCGGACCGAGGGCGATTGCATGTGGTTGATGAGGTCCTGATCGAGACCGGCGTCGGCCGCGACTACCACGAGGACTGGGTCGCCGACGGCCCCGGCACCGACAGCGTCGAATTGCTGCTGCGTGACGCCTCCGGCCGGCTCGGCATGCTGCTGCGGGTCGGAGGCCGGTTCGGGTTCGCCCGCGCTCGTGATGCCGACCTGGACGCCGGTGTACTGGCCGACGCCCTCGCCGCAACCGACCTGACGGAGGCCCGGTCGCTGCTCGATATCGAGGTCTCCCTGGGCACCGTAGACGAATCCGGCTGGCACATCACCCGTTCGACGCTTCCGTTCCGGATCGGTGACGACCTGGCACCCGACATCGGCGCGGCCGAGGTCACCACCGCCGAGCGCGATTCTTCCGGTGCGGCCATCAGGCGCCGATGGACCGTCGTGGCCCTCGACCGCGCCGATGACCTACTTCCCCTCTGACTCCCCTTCGAACCCCTGAGGAACGATATGACCGCCGATTTCACCGAGGTGCCGGTGCTCGACATCGCTGCCCTGCTCGACGAGGACCACCCCGATTACGCCCGGTCGGTCGCCGACCTGGGTGACGCCGCCCGACGGGTGGGGTTCGCCCAGATCATCGGTCACGGAATCAGTTCCGCACTGTTCGATGATCTGCTCACCGCCACCCGGACCTTCTTCGCCCTGCCCGAGCAGGAGAAGCTCAAGGTTCACATCGGCCACTCAAGCAATCATCGGGGGTATGTGCCGCCCGGTGAAGAGGTGTTCGCCGCGGGCACCGTCGATGCCAAGGAGGCCTTCGACCTGTCCGTCGATCTACCCGCCGACGACCCGCGCTATCTGGCAGGCCACCCGCTGTTGGGGCCCAACCAGTGGCCCGAGCTAGCCGGATTCCGAGAGGCCGTAACTGCCTGGTACAAGGCTGTTTTCGCGTTGTCACGTCGGCTACTGCGCGCCTTCGCGGTCGCACTGGGCGAGCCGGCAGATCGGTTCGACAGGCATGTCACCGCACCGCCGTCACAACTGCGGTTGATCCACTACCCGTTCGACCCGGCCGCGGCCGACCGGCCGGGTATCGGTGCGCACACCGATTACGAATGTTTCACGCTGCTCCGGCCGACGGCGCCCGGTCTGGAAGTTCTCAACGCCGCCGGAACGTGGATCGACGTGCCGCTGATCGACGATGCCTTCGTCATCAACATCGGTGACCTGCTGGAGATTTGGAGTAACGGGGAGTTCGTCGCCACGACCCACCGCGTCCGCAAGGTGGTCGAGGAGCGTTTCTCCTTTCCGCTGTTCGTCAACGTCGACGACGACACCGAAGTGGCCCCGCTACCGGCCCTCGCAGTCAACGGCAAACCCGCACGCACCCCGGTGATCGCCGGTGAGCACCTGTTCGCACAGACCGCCCAGAGCTTCCGCTATCTGCAGGAGCGGCTCGCCCGAGGGGAGGTGACACTGCCCGAGGGCGCCCATCCGCTGGCGACATTCGGCCGCAAGGCACTCACCAGCCACTGACCTACCTGCACCGCACCCGAAGCTGTCCCGGCAACGTCGCCGAACCACAAACCCCTACTCCCTCTTGGAGTTCGTCATGATCATTGCCGGCGTTGCCGTCTTCCTGCTCATCCTCACCGTCAGCGGTGTCATCTCCGCCCGACGTGTGCGCGGCGATTGTTCGAACTATCTGGTCGCCGGTCGGGCCCTGCCCGCGGTTCTGGTGACCGCCGTGCTCATCGCACAGCCCGTCGACTCCAACGCCACCATCGGCAATGCCGATCTTTCAGCGGCTTTCGGATTCTGGGCCGGCGCCGCACTACCCATCGGGCTGGCCATCTGTCTGCTGCTCATGGGGCTGTTCTTCGCCAAACGCATGCGCGCCGCCGATGTGGTGACACTGCCCGAGTACTTCCGTAACCGCTTCGGTCGCAGCACCGAGGTCGCGTCGTCATTTCTCACCATCGCCAGCTTCATCATCCTGCTCGCCGGAAATCTGGTCGCGGTCGGCTTCCTGCTGGAGCGCTTCCTCGGTGTCTCGTATGCCTACGCGATTCTCCTCACCATTCCGCTGGCGCTGCTGTACACCATCAGCGGAGGCATGTTCGCCTCGGTCTATACCGGTGTCGCGTGCGTCATCGTCAATGTCATCGGCGTTGCCGCACTGGTGACCTGGGTGGCCACCACGCACGGCTTCAGCGCTCCCGACGGAATGGGCGCCGGTGATCTCGCGCAGCTGACCTCCAGCGATTCCGGTGCGGTGATCAACTGGGCCACCATCATCGCGCTGGGCCTGGGCAATCTGGTGGCGATCGACCTGATGCAGCGCGTGTTCTCCGCCCGCACGCCGGGCGGTGCGCAGAAGGCATGCTTCGCCGCGGCCGCCGGACTGCTGATGCTCTGTATCCCACTGTCCTTCGTGGCGTTGGCCGCCGTGAGCATCGTGGGTGACGACGCCACGGACGGTCCGATCCTGTACACGCTGCTGGGTGGTTACGCACCGGCCTGGCTGGCGATCATCGTCATCTCAGGGTTGTTGGCCGCGACGTTGACCACCATCAGCGGAATTCTGCTGTCCACCGCAGCAGTGCTGATCCGCAACATCCTGCGCATCGATGCGGAGGCGATCACGATGACACCGCGGGTGCTGACCGCCACCCGCTGGGCCACCCTGCCCATGGCAGTACTGGCCGGCGTCGTCGCTCTGCGGGTACCGCAGACCGGCATCCTGCTGACGCTGGCCTTCGACCTGCTGCTGGCCAGCCTGGTGGTCCCGTTCATCCTCGGCCTGTACTGGTCGCGAGGGGGCGCCGCGGCGGCCTGGGCGGCCATCGTGGTCGGCATCGGTGTACGGATGACGTTCTTCGTGCTCACCCCGACCATCTACGGGGTCGACAACACGCTGTTCTACATTCCCAACGATATGGTGACGGCCACGGCCGATGGCTGGAGCACGTTGCTGGCCGGGGCTGCGTCGTTGGCGGCCTACCTGGTCGCGGCGTCGTTCACGACGGTCCGTACGACCGTGAACACCCTGCAGACCGAACCGGCACCCGCACCCGAGGTCTTGACGGCGGCAAGGTCCTGACGCGGGACACATCGGCGGTGGCGCACGTGTCGCGCCTGTCGGACTGGCAGGATCGACACGTGCGCACCACCGCAAGCGGTCGCCCCCGACTGGAGGGGCGCAAACGTCCCGGCCAGACCGCCAGGGACGAGGTGCTGGACGCGGCCGCCGAACTGTTCACCACCTCAGGGGTGGCCGCGACCTCGACGCGTCAGATCGCCGAGGCCGTCGGGATCCGGCAGGCCTCGCTGTATCACCACTTCCGCACCAAGAACGACATCCTGGCCGCACTGCTGAGCGGCACCGTGTTGTCATCGCTGCGGGCGGCCGAGCAGCTGCGTGACCGCAACGAGCAACCGGTGGTGTTGTTGCATGCGCTCAGCCTGCTGGACTGCCGCCTCCTGTGGGACAGCCCGTGGAACCTGGGCATCCTCTATCTGCTGCCCGAGGTGCGTGATCCGCGATTCGGCGAATTCCACCGGCAACGAACCGAATTGCGTCGCGCCTACCGGGAGCTGTCGACGCGGGTGATCGCCGATATCGAGCCGGCCGACGGTGCCCTGGATGTCAGCGCCGATGCCGATACTGTGTTCCGACTGGTCGAGAGCCTGCCGAACCTACGTGCCGACGGGTTGGGCGAGCCCGATCAGCCGAACCGGACCGCGGATCTGGCGGTGCACCTGCTGGGCTGGCGGGGTGACTGGGGCGGACTGCGGACCGCGTCGCAATTGGTGGCCGACGAGGTGGCGGCACCGGCCTCGCCGTAAACGCGTTGGCTTCGGCGGGATCATCGCGTTGAATGCGCGCATGCGCCCGATTGAGGATTGGCCATCACTGGCTCCTGAATACGATCTGGCGGACGCATTGTTCGGTGTACCAGGTCGCCGGCATGTGTCGGCGTGGCTCGCCGAGGAACTGGCCCGCACCCGCGACGAGGCCTTCGCCCGCTCGTTCTCCGACCATATCGATCTACCCGGGGTGTCCTCGTCGGACTACCTGCAGCGCGCGATCCGCACTGAGGGGGGTGACCTGTTGGGCGGGATCAGGTTTCGTGGACGAAACATCGACAGGCCGTTCATCGAGATCATTGCGCATACCTTCGATGACATCGACGACCTGGCGCGCTGCGTGGCGGCGGAATGGTCGGAGTTCGCGCCGAAGGCACTGCGATTGCGAACCCGGCCCGGAGCCCTCGACGGACCCGACATCGTCTTGGACCAGACCGTGCACGCCGCGCGGTGCAGGGATCTGGGTGAGCCGGACCACCGGATTGCGCTCGTTCCCTTCGCGCGCGCCGAGGACGCCGTCGAACTGGTACGCACCCGCTACCGCATGCTCAATCCCGCGCTGGCCCACAATGTGACGGCTGCCGATGCCGAGGATCTGCACGCCTGGCATGCTGCCGGGCACCTACACGCGATCACCGTCGCGGACATGGTGGTCGGAGTGTTCGCCGTACGACCGGGCCGCATCTATTGGATCCCCGGCGCCGAAATCCACGAGGAGGTGGTGGACGCCGATCATGCCGGCCACCATTACGCGAGCCACGCGCAGCGGAGGTGGGCCGCCGATATCAGCACCGATCGCGATGAACATCTGATCGGCACCATCGACGGGCTGAACATCGTCTCCCGCCGCACCGCGGAGGCGGCGGGCCGGCCGCGCATGCTCGACCTTGTCTTCGTCGCACTCACGGAGAACCGCAAAAGCGGTTGATCTATGCTCTTCTGACCGCATAATCGGATCAAGGAGGGCATCGGTGCCCGCAATTCGCATCAAGGACGCCGCCAAGCTGCTCGGCGTCAGCGATGACACCGTGCGCCGGTGGACCGACAGCGGCGCGCTGGCCTCACATAAAGACGACGCCGGACGAAAGGTCATCGCCGGCGACGTCCTGGCCGCGTTCGTCCGCGAACAGGCCTCCCCACCGGCGGACCCGACCGGAGCCAGCAGCTCCGCACGCAATCGCCTCGTCGGGCTCGTCACCAAGGTCACGGCCGACCGCGTGATGTGTGAAGTCGAAATGCAGTGCGGTCCGTTCACCGTGGTCTCACTCATGAGCACCACCTCGGCCGAACAGCTCGGGTTGCAGCCCGGCGCGCTGGCGGTCGCCGTCGTCAAGGCCACCAACGTCATCGTCGAAACTCCAGGAGGAACGTCGTGAAACCGCTAGCGGGACTGTTGGCCCTCACCCTCCTGCTCGCCGGATGCTCGTCATCGCAGAGCGATTCAGCACGGCCGGACGCACAGCTCACGGTGTTCGCCGCCGCATCGTTGAAGAAGACGTTCACCGAGCTGGGGGCCCGATTCGAAAAGGACCATCCCGGAACGACGGTCACCTTCAATTTCGCAGGCTCCTCCGATCTGGTCACCCAGATCACCCAGGGCGCGCCCGCCGATGTGTTCGCCTCCGCCGACACCGCCAATATGACCAAGGCAGTGGACGCCGACGCCGTCGCCGGAGAGCCGGTCAACTTCGCCGGCAACACCTTGACGATCGTCACGCCATTCGGCAATCCCAAGAAAATAGCGACTTTCGCCGATCTGGCGCGGCCGGGCACCCAGGTTGTGGTGTGCGCGCCCCAGGTCCCGTGCGGGGCGGCCACCGAGAAGGTCGAGAAGGCCACCGGCGTCAAGCTGGCACCGGTCAGTGAGGAATCCGCGGTGACCGATGTGTTGGGCAAGGTCACCTCCGGTCAGGCCGATGCCGGACTCGTGTACGTCACCGATGCGGCGAGCGCCGCGGACGACGTGACTGCGGTCCCGTTCCCCGAGTCCACCGACGCGGTGAACACCTATCCGATCACCGTGCTCAAGGAGGCCGCCAACTCACAAGCCGCACAAGACTTCGTCGACCTCGTGACGGGCCCGGCCGGACAGGACGTCCTCACCGCAGCGGGTTTTGCCACACCGTGACCGTCGCGCGCCGACCCAGCGGGCCGGTCCAGGTAGGTCTCCCCGTCTGGATCTACCTGCCCGCCGCGGCGGGCGCATTGTTCGTGATCACCCCGCTGGTCGCGATCCTGTCGAGAATTGACTGGCCGCACTTCATCCCTCTCATCACCTCCGAATCATCGCGCGCCGCACTGCTGTTGAGCCTCAAGACCGCGAGCGCCAGCACACTGGTCTGTGTGCTGCTCGGGGTACCGATGGCCCTGGCGCTGGCGCGCGGACACTTTCCCGGCCAAGCGATCCTGCGCTCGCTGGTATTGCTGCCGTTGGTGCTTCCGCCGGTGGTCGGCGGTATCGCACTGCTCTACACGTTCGGCCGTCAAGGACTGCTCGGCGAATACCTCGAACTGTGGGGTCTGCACATCGCGTTCTCCACCACCGCTGTCGTACTCGCGCAATCCTTTGTCTCGCTGCCGTTCCTGGTCGTCAGCCTGGAGGGCGCGCTGCGTTCGGCGGGCAACGGATATGAGCACATCGCGGCGACCCTGGGCGCCCGCCCTACCACCGTGCTGCGCACCGTGACATTGCCGCTGGTGCTGCCCGGCTTGATATCGGGCGCGGTGTTGGCCTTCGCACGCGCGCTCGGCGAGTTCGGGGCGACGCTGACCTTCGCGGGCTCGTTGCAGGGGGTGACCCGCACCCTGCCGTTGGAGATCTATCTGCAGCGCGAAACGGATCCCGATGCGGCCGTGGCACTGTCGCTGCTCCTGATCGTGGTCGCCGCAGTGATCGTGATCGCCTCGGGCACCCGCCGGCTGCGGGGCGCGCTATGAGCGCAGTGCGGGTCACGGCCGGCCAGAGGCGGCGCGGAATCGAGTTCGACGTGTCCCTCGCCGATGGCAAGGTGCTGGCCGTGCTGGGTCCCAACGGCGCCGGTAAGTCGACGCTGCTGCTGATGATCACCGGGCTGCTGCGCCCGGACAGTGGACGCATCGAGCTCGGTGACACCGTCCTCACCGACACCGCCGCCGGGATATTCGTCCCGCCGCATGCCCGAGGCATCGCCATGTTGTCCCAGCAGGCAATGCTGTTTCCGCATATGACGGCCGAAGCCAACGTCGCCTACGCCCCGCGCTGCCGGGGCTTGTCGCGCTCGGCCGCCCGAGAGCAGGCTCGGCACTGGTTGACGGCCGTCGACGCCATGGAGCTGGCAGCACGCAGGCCGGCGGAGCTGTCCGGCGGACAGGCTCAGCGCATCGCGGTCGCCCGGGCGCTGGCCGCCGAACCGCGGCTGCTGCTGCTCGACGAACCGATGGCCGCACTCGATGTCACCGCGGCGCCCGCAATGCGCCGGCTGCTGCGCGAGGTGCTGCGGGAAACCGGCCGCACGGCGATCATCGTCACGCACGATCTGCTCGACGCACTCGCCCTCGCCGATACCGTGGTCGTCATCGACGACGGCCATGTGGTGGAGAGCGGAAATGTCCGCCAGGTGCTGAGCGAACCGCGAAGTGATTTCGCCGCGCGCATCGCCGGGGTCAATCTGGTGTCGGGCGTCCTTTCCGAGCCTGGCATTCTGCGCACCGCATGGGGCCAGACCATCTCCGGTTTGGGCGATCTGGAGGTCGGGTCGGCCGGCGTCGCACTGTTCCGTCCCGCCGCGGTCGCGGTCCACTTGAGCGCGCCGCACGCCAGTCCGCGCAATATCGTCCAGGTGCAGATCGCCGAACTCGACATCCACGGGTGCACGGTACGGGTTCGCGGTGCCGAGCAACCCGACGGCGGCACGGGCCTGGCCGCCGATATCACCCCAGCCGCGGCCGCTGAGCTGGACCTGGAGGTCGGGCAGCGGGTGTACTTCGTCATGAAAACCCAGGAAGTGCAGCTTCATCCCGCGCTGGTACCGATGATGTAGGCATGCCAGACCAACCCGCACAGCCACAGCAGTCCGCGCCGCCGCTGCGGCTGGCGATCATCATCGGAGCGCTGGGCGTGGTGTTCGGCGATATCGGCACCAGTCCCATCTACACCTTGCAGACGGTCTTCAACCCCGCCGACCCGCACCCGGTGCCACTGACCGAGGCCAACGTGTACGGCGTTGTCTCCCTGATCTTCTGGTCGGTCATGACGATCGTCACGCTCACCTACGTGACCCTGGTGATGCGCGCCGACAACCACGGCGAGGGTGGCATCATGGCGCTGATCACGCTGCTGCGCCGCGGTGCGAGTACGCGCGGTCACCGGACCGCGATCGCGCTGGGCTTCCTCGGCCTGTTCGGGGCCGCACTGTTCTTCGGCGATTCGATGATCACGCCGGCAATATCGGTGCTGTCGGCGGTGGAGGGTCTCAAGACCGTCGAACCCGGTCTCAAGGATTGGGTTGTCCCGATCACCGCGGTGATCATCGTTGCGCTGTTCAGCGCGCAACGCCAGGGTACGGCGGCGGTCGGGCGATTCTTCGGTCCGGTGATGATCGTCTGGTTCGTCGCGATCGGCGCGTGCGGCGTCCTCGGCATCGCCGGCAACCCGGGGATTCTGGCCGCGCTGTCGCCGACGTATGCCATCGCGTTCATGGGCGGACACTTCCACATCGCGTTTTTTGCGCTTGCCGCGATCGTGCTGGCGGTCACCGGCGCCGAGGCGCTCTACGCCGATATGGGGCACTTCGGACGGCGTGCGATCGTCATCGGATGGCTGGGCCTGGTGTTGCCGGCCTGCACGCTGAACTACGTCGGGCAGGGTGCGCTGTTGTTGCGCGATGACAATGTGCACAGCGCACCGTTCTTCCTGCTGGCCCCGGAGTGGGCGCGGCTGCCGCTGGTCCTGTTGGCCACGGCGGCCACCGTGATCGCCTCGCAGGCGGTGATCACCGGCGCGTTCTCCGTGGTGTCCCAGGCCGTCCAGCTCGGCTATCTGCCGCGCCTGCGCATCACACACACTTCGGCCAACGCGATCGGGCAGATCTACGTCCCGTGGATCAACTGGGTACTGATGATGTCGGTACTCACCCTCGTCTTCGCCTTCCGGTCCTCGGCAGCGCTGGCCTACGCGTTCGGTATGGCGGTCAGCGGGACGATCACGATCACCACATTGTTGTTCCTCTACTACGCCCGACAGGAGTGGAGGTGGCCGCTGTGGGCGCTGGTGGCGGGCGGCGGCGCACTGCTGCTCGTGGATCTGATGTTCTTGGCGGCCAACCTCACCAAGCTGGTCCACGGCGCCTGGCTGCCGCTGGTCATCGCGATCTGCGCCTTCATCGTGATGACGACCTGGCAGCGCGGACGACATCTGGTGACCGCAGCCCGGCACGAGATCGAGGGACCGCTACGGCCCTTCATCGACGAACTGGCCGACCGACAACCGCCGCTGGTACGCGTTCCCGGCACCGCGGTGTTTCTGAATCGGTCCGATGACACCACTCCGCTGGCTATGCGCACCAACGTCGAGCACAACCACGTCCTGCACGAACATGCGGTGATCGTGGCCGTCGAGACCGTCCCGGTCCCCCGCTTACCCGACGACAAGCGCATCTCCGTGGACTCCCTGGGCTACCGCGATGACGGGATCGTGCACGTCACGGTCTATGTCGGCTACATGGAACGCCCCGACGTCCCGGCCGCCCTGCGAATGTTGCCCAGCGAGATCACCGAAGGAGGTGTCGATCTGGACAGGGCGTCTTACTTCCTGTCACACCTGGAGCTGGTGCCGGGCGACAGTCCAGACATGACCGGTTGGCGCAAAAGGCTTTTCGTCGCCACGTCGTTCCTCACAGCCGATGCGGCCGGCTACTTCCACCTGCCGCCAGACCGAACGATATTGGTCGGGTCACGATTGGATGTCTGATTGCCACCCCGCGTGTGATCCGTGTCACAAAGAGGTTAGTATCGTCGCACGCCTCGGGTACTGAGGCGGCAACGATCTTTACGGAGCGGGTGCTCCAGGCCCACGGAACGGCCCCGGTGTGTTTCCCGGGGCCGTTCCAATGTTTCGGCGGCCGATCTTGTCGGGGCCCCGAAGTAGACTCGCCCATATGTTCGAAAGATCGGGGTTGTCGGAGCTGAGCGATGGGGAGCTCATCGCCGAGGTCACCGATGCCACCCGTGCCGAAGCGGCTGCGGCGGCCCGGCGGCTGGCCGCGATCGCCGAGGTCACCGCACGGCACTGCGAGGACGAAGACGAGTCATCGGCGTTGAAGCTCATCGACGGATGGGCCCACGCGAAGGCCGAGATCAGCGCGGCCTGCAATCTCGGGCCGCGCGCCGCCAGCACCCAGATGCGCATCGGGATGGCCTTGCGTGACAGGCTGCCCCGTACTGCGGAGGTGTTCGCGCGGGGGTTGGTGTCGGCCAAGGTGATCAATGCGATCACCTGGCGCACCCACCTCGTCACCGACGAGGACGCGTTGGCGTTGATCGATGCCGGGATCGCCGGCACCGCCCACCAATACGGCGCCTTATCGGAGAACGCGCTGATCGCCGCGGTCGACTTCTGGGTCCATAAGTTCGACCCGATCGCGGTCATCCGGGCCAAGGCCGCGGCCAAAGACCGCTACATCGACTTCGGCGATAGCGATGACCCCGACGGTGTCGTCTCGTTCTGGGGACGCATGCGCACCACCGACGCCGCGATCAGCCAAGCGCGGCTCAACGACCTCGCCCACGGTGTCTGCGATGCCGATCCGCGGACCGTGGCCGAACGCCGCGCCGATGCCCTGGCGGCAGTCCTGGCCGGAGCCGACACCTTGACCTGCCTGTGCGGTAACCCTGAGTGCGCTGGGTCGGGGAAGGATCCTCGGGCCGGAGCGGTGACCATCTACGTGCTCACCGGACAAGAACCCGACAGCGGGAACGGGGCGACGCCAGCCTCGGGGCCCGCGCCGTCGACCGGACCCGTGCACGGCACGCCCGAGGCCGGTGAGGACCAGGCACAGCCGGTGGCCGAGCCGGCGGCTGAGGAGCCCGCCGCGCACGATGGCAGCGCCGCCCAGCGCCCCGCCGCACCGGCCGCCAGCACTCGACCTGGGTTGGGCGCCGGGATCACCCTGGACGGGGCGATCATCCCCGCCCACCTGCTGGCCGAGCTCATCGCGACCGGTGCAAAAGTCCGGTCCCTGAACAGTGCCACCGAGCTGGGTTCCGAACCCCGCTACCGACCCTCGACAGCGCTCGCGGCTTTTGTCCGCATGACATCGATGACGTGCTGCTTCCCCGGCTGCGGAAAGCCCGCCCAGCGCTGCGACCTCGACCACCTCACCCCGTGGCCGGCCGGAGCCACCCACCCGGGCAACCTACGACCGCTGTGCCGAGAACACCACCTACTCAAAACCCTGAAAACCGGCTGGACCCCCAAAGCCCACCCCGACGGCACCACCGAATGGACCGCCCCGAACGGGCACACCTACACAACGATGCCGCTCGCACCGATCCTGTTCCCGCACAACACCATCGACACCCCGATACCGAGAACGCGACACATCAGCCTCATCGATCACCCCGGCCGCGAACCCGACATCCCACGACGCCAACGCACCCGAAAACACGACCGCGACTACCGCATCAACGCCGAACGCACCCGCAACGCCACCGAAATGGCGATCGACCTCAAAAGTGACGCACATCACAATTTGTAATGATCCGAAATGCGACGGGTACTAACACCGCAGCGAACATCGCCCTCGCGAATATCGCCCAGTAGAAAGGAATCGCCATGGCTGACAGCGGACCCGAAAATGCCGTGAGTGGTGTCGTCGAAGACGTCAAGGGCAAGGTGAAGGAAGTCGCCGGGATCGTCTCCGGCAATGACGGACTTCGCGAAGAGGGACGGGCCCAACAGGACAAGGCCGAGGCAGAGCGCAACGTCGCCAAGAAGGAAGCGCAGGCCGACGCCGCCCGCGCCGCCGCCAGCGCCGCCGAGGCACGGCAGAAGAGCGCCGAGAGCGCCAAGTAACCCGTTTCCGCAAGAACAAGGCAGCATCAAGCAAAACAATGGGCCCCGCAGCGCCGCGGGGCCCATTGTGCTGTCCGGGAATGGTGGGATCAGTTACCGGTGCTCAGCGCCGCCATCGAGACAGCGGGAGCCGGCACATGCCAATATTCCGCCTCCGCACGGACCGCGGCGTCGACGTCGGCCACGATCTGCCGCGCCCTGTCGCAGTTGACGTCCAACCACAACTCCACCGGCCCACCACTGAGCATGATCCGCCTGACCATGGACCCGCATGCCAGCAGCACCGCCGACCTGGCCACCAGCTTTTGCGCGGAGCCGGCCCAGTCCTGATCGTCCACCCGGGTGTGTAACCCGATGACCTTGACCTTCGGATCTCCGAGCATCAGCGGGGCATCATCGTCGAGGTACACATAGTGATTGCGCCCTGCACACGTCGCGAGCCGTGTGAGCTGCGCACCGGTGGTGACGACGAACCGGGAGACTCCCAGATCATCGGCACGACGCAGCGTCGCGGGCGCGGCAGGGCACCGGAAGATGACCTGTCGCGACCGAATCCCGTTTGACCGCACAAGGTCAAGGTCCCGGTCATCACATGCCGTCACCGATATACCGTGCGAACGAACCCAATTCGCTGTCCGGCGATCGCGCAGCGCAGCGGCCGGAACGCTGTGACCGGCATTGCGCGGAACCGAAGGTGGGAGGGGGTCGTCGATCGCGGCGTCTACAGCTGATGTCATGTCCCATGCCTACGCCTGCCGCGACGCCAGTGACATCGTTCATACGCAGCGCTGACGCCGACACCTGCCGATCTTTACGGATTGCTGACGCGTTCACAGTTTCGCGGCAGGACGTCGGGGTATCTCGTCGGCTCATACCCCGAGCGAAGGACGATATGGCCGCCCATTCCGACCCAGCACCGCATGGCGTCATCCCCTACCCGGGTCGCACGGACGAGATGGACCGCGCACCCCGCGACGAGATGGCCGACTATGTCGGCCGCGATCTGCTCGCCGGCAAGCGCGCTCTGATCACAGGTGGCGACTCGGGGATCGGCCGCGCCGTCGCAGCGGCATTCGCCAAGGAAGGGGCCGATGTCGCGATTTCCTATCTCGACGAGGACGCTGACGCCGCACACACCGTCGGGCTCGTCGAGGCGCAGAGACGCCGCGCCGTGGCACTCCCAGGAGATCTGGCCGACCCGGCACACTGTCGCCGGGTCGTGCAGGAGTCGGTGTCTGCACTGGGAGGCCTGGACATCCTGGTCAACAACGCCGCCTACCAATCACCGGTCGACGACCTCACCGAGCTTTCCGACGAGCAGTGGCGCCGCACCTTCGCCGTGAACATCGACAGCTTCTTCTACGTCACCAAGGCCGCGCTGCCGCATCTGACGCCTGGCGGGTCGATCATCAACACCGGGTCCATCAACGGGTTGCGCGGAAACAAGACGCTGATCGACTATTCGGCGACCAAAGGTGCAGTCATCGCCCTGACCTACTCGCTGTCCCAGGCGCTCAGCGACCGCGGAATTCGGGTGAATTGCGTTGCGCCGGGGCCGGTGTGGACCCCGCTGATCCCCGCCACGATGGATGCCGAGAAGACGGAGTCCTTTGGTGAGCAGACCCCCATGGGCCGGGCAGCGGAGCCCGACGAGATTGCACCGTCGTATGTCTTCTTCGCCGCCGGACGACTGTCGTCGTACTACAGCGGTGAGGTGCTGGCACCCATCGGCGGAGAGACACTGCCGGGCTGAGCCGCCCGCCGATCAGATCGAACTGGCCAGCGGGTCCGGGTTGGCAGCCGCAGCGAGGGCGGTGTCGCGGGTGCTGTGCAGTGTCACCTGGCTGTCGACGCCGATCAGCGTCATGGGCCGCCGGGTCTTGGGGCCATCGGCGACCACCAGGAATTTCACCCGGCCACCCAGCCTGCCGTTGGCACGGATCAGCACATTCATGCCGCGAGCGGCCAGAAAGTCGAGTTCGGTCAGGTCGACGACGATCGCGTCGGGCCCGCACTTGAGGACCTCATCGATCTGTCGTTCGAGCACTGCGGCGGTTGTGATGTCGAGATCGCCGACACAATTCATGATCACCGTCGAGTCCAACCAGGTGGTTTTGACGATGATAGAGCCTGGATCAGTCATGATGCCTCGCAGACCAATACTTGGTAGGGCGCGATGACTCAAAGGCTGACTCTTAACCTCCGAGCAAAAAGCCGGATGTGATCAGCCTACGCGCCCCGCCTGATCATGGACAGCGCGTTCGACATCATGCCTGGTCGCCCGTGCTCGGTACCGTCGTTTCCAAACCCACCAGCGCGATCGAGGTGCCATGACCGATAACCCAGCCGAAATCGTCGAAGAAGCCGGCCATGCCCCTGCGCGGGAGTCGCGGCACTGGCGCCGGTTCGCAGTGGTATCGCTGGTGGTCGGACTCCTTTTCGGCGTCCCCTGGTGGACGCTGGTGGTCGCCGGCGGTTGGCCGATGCCGGTCACGGTGGCGGCAACGCTGGTTTTCGCGGCCGCACTGGTGGCGCTGCCGGTGCTGATATTCACCGGGCACGGAAAACACCGTGACGTTCCGTCCGCGATCGGGGACGTGCTGCTCGGCATGGTCTGGGTGGTGTTCGTCTGGTCGGTTCTCGGCAACATCGCGCGGCTGCCGCTCATCGGCTTGGGAGTCGATGAGCCGCTGCGGTCTCGCCTGATCGCCGTCGCGGTCATCGTGGTGGCGACCGTATTGCTGGGCTGGGGCCACTACGAAGCGATGCGGATCCCGCGGGTTCGCCGGGTCCCGGTCCGGATACCGCGGTTGGGTCCCGGCCTCGACGGCTTGCGGGTGGCGATCATCACCGACACCCACTACGGCCCCATCAACCGGTCGCGCTGGTCTGCCGCGGTGGTGGAAAGGGTCAACGAGCTCGATGCGGACATCGTCTGCCACGTCGGTGACATCGCCGACGGCACGGTCGAGATGCGCCGCGAGCAGGCCGCGCCGTTGGCAAAGATCACCGCTGCGACGCGCACATACGTGACCGGCAACCACGAGTACTTCAGTGAGGCTCAGGAGTGGCTGGATTACCTGGAATCCATCGGGTGGAGTTCCCTGCACAATCGGCACGTGACCGTGCAGCGCGGTGGTGACACGTTGGTGGTGGCCGGGATCGACGATGCCACGGCGGCCGGCTCTGGTGTCAGCGGTCACGGCCAGGATCTCGCCGCGGCGCTGGACGGAGCCGAAGACGGCGCACCCATCCTGCTGCTGGCACATCAGCCCAAGCAGATCCGCCATGCGGTGGCCGCCGGGGTGGATCTGCAGATATCCGGCCACACCCACGGTGGCCAGATCTGGCCCTTCAACTACCTGGTGCGACTCGAGCAACCCGTCGTGCAGGGACTGAGCACACATGGCGAGCGGACCCAGCTCTACACCAGCCGTGGCACGGGTTACTGGGGCCCGCCGTTCCGGATCTTCGCGCCCAGCGAGATCACCCTGCTGACACTGAGCACCGCCTGACCAGTGTGCGTTGTAGTCAAACTCACACGTCGAAACTTGCTTTACACAGAATTAACACCGACGATCGAGGTGTTGTTCATATCGGGTGATCCCCGCTGTGACAACGGATTTGAAACGCAAGCTCTGTGACCCAGGGCACTTTGAGGGAGTGAGAAGAATGTCGTTCGCGAAGTTTCGTGCTGATATGAAGCGGGCCAACAACCGGCGCCGTCTCTACGCGCGAATCAACGCCATGCCCCATTCGACGGTGCGCGAAGAGCTGATCGCTGTCGCGCAGCGTTACGAATTCGACCGCGCCGCCGACTGATCCCAGGGGCTGCCGCCGCGCCGATCTCTGGGTAACCACCCGAATGGGTCGGGCGCGGTCGGTCGGTACTCGAGACTGACATGCCCGCGGTAGCCGCGGGCGAAAAGCTGCGCGAGAAGACCGTCGAAGTCGATCGTCCCGGTGCCGGGCTCAGCCCGGCCCGGGTCGTCGGCAATCTGGACGTGGCCGATCCGATCGCCGAACGTCGCTATGGCAGCCGCGATATCGTCACCGTTGACACCGAGGTGATAGAGGTCGGCGAGCAATCGCATGGCCGGTGTGCCCACCCTGTCGATCACCGCGACCGCGTGCGCTGCCGTGCGCAACGGATACGCCTCGATGCCGCTGAGCGGTTCGATCAGAATGACCGCGCCGATGCGCTCGGCCATTTCTGCCACGTGGGCCAGGTTCTCCGCCGCCATTTCGTCCTGCGCCGCGGCGCTGATATCGGGTCGCCGATTCCCATAGAGGGCGTTCAGAGCGCCGACACCCAGCTGCTCGGCGATACCGAATGCGATATCGGCGTTGTCGCGGAACACGTTTCGACGATCCGGAATCGACGCGAGCCCGCGCTCCCCCGCCGTCATGTCACCGCCGGCGAGGTTCAGCGCGGCCAACTGCACACCGGCATCCTGGATAGCACGGACGAATGCCTGCACCTCGGCGTCCGTCGGCACCGCCAACTCGAACGGCCACCAGAACTCGACAGCGTCGAACCCGGCCTCTCGGGCGGCCTGTGGTCGTCGCAACAACGGCACGTCGGCGAACAACATCGAGCAGTTGACGACATAGCGGGACGGCACGTCAACCACGCCCGACGTACTTCATCCCGCGGGCCATGACGGTGATGGTCGGCACCGACACGTCGACCGGCAGGCCCACGATATGGGTGATCATCTCGGCCACGTGCGCCACGTCGATGGATGCCTCGGCGAATCCGGCGGTCATCTCGGTGGCGGCATTGCCGATGTCGATCTGCGTGACATCGATATCGACATCCCGGAGATCGAGCAGCATGGACGCCGTCAACCCGCTGATCGCATGCTTGGTGACGGCGTAGGCCACGCTGTCGGGCCGCGGCCGGTGCGCCGCGAGGGACCCGTTGTTGATGATGCGCCCGCCGCGCGGCGCCTGCGCGATCATCGTCCGTGCCGCGGCACGTGCACAGAACACCGCACCGTCGACATTGGTGCGCCACACGGTGTGCCACTGCTCGTCATCGATATCGGTGATCGACGCGCGCGGGCCGAAAACACCGGCGTTGTTGAACAGCACATCGACCCGCCCGAATTGATCGACGGCCTGCGCGAACAACGCATCCACGGAATCGGGATCGGCGACATCGGTGGCTACGACGAGCGCATCCGGACTGCCCTGCGCGGCCTCGACCAGCCTCTCGGTATGCCGGCCCGCCAGGACGACCCGATGGCCCGCGCCGAGCAGGGAGCGTGCGCACGCTCGCCCGATGCCGCTGCCGGCCCCCGTGATCACGATGGTCTTCGCGTCCTGCTGCATGGGCTCGATTGTCCTTTACCGCCCGCTCCGGGGATTGACCGACCGGCGCCGCGGGCATCCCCCGACCATGAGCGATCACCCCGACAAGACCGATACCGACCCCGGCAGCGAGACCGACGAAGTTCCGCCGCCTGGCCCGACCGACCAGGGCCGTACCGGTGGCATGGCGACACGCGAGGTCGCCCCGGACGTCGTCGAGAAACACCGGGGCGAGTCACTCGATTGAATGGTCCGCTCGCGGGCAGCTCAGTAGGCGCCGGTGATTGGCTGCGGCACCGAAACCGGTTGTGGCGCAGCACGTCGACGGGCCGCGGTGAGCACCGTCGCCCCGGCGGCGATTCCGCCGAGAATGAGGGTGGGCCACCACAGGGCCTGTGCGATCACGATCCTGCGTTGCACCTTGAGTCCGAACCGAGTCGCGGACTTCGCCTTACCGGTGGCACTCACAAACATGCTCCCATCTGGAGAGGGGTTGGTCGGCAAACGCCCGACCGCTCAATGACTGGCTCCGGCCATACCCTCACCGTCGCGCCGGGAAACCTCCTCATCGACGGGTACCTCGTCGAAGCTGACGTCCACTCGCTGAAAACCCTTGGCCTGCTGCGCCTCCGCCTGCCCGGAATACATGCGCCGGTCCGCCGCGGTCAGCTCGACATTGTCGGTGAACGGGGTCAGCAGTGCTCGGGGATGTAGTCGGTCGACCCGGACCGCATTGATCTGGGCGCATATCAACAGCGATGTGGAGACCAGGTACAGAAAGGCCAACAGGCCGAGGACAATGGCGAACACACTGTTGGTGACACTGGCCGAACCGACGACATGGGTGACGTAGGAGGCTCCGAACCACTGCAGGACCTGCCACAGGCACGCGCCGATCAGCGCACCCGGCAACACCTGCCGCACCGTCAGTTCGCGCACCGTCGTGACGCGGAACGCGATGACGCAGACCGCGGTGTTGAGGGCCAGCGAGGCGACGACCACCGCGCTCGTGCCGAGGAAACCCAGATCTTCCCAGCTGCGGCCCACCGCGGTGAGGACCGTGGTGGCGATGAGCGCCGATCCGAGCACAAGCAGCAGCATCAGGCTGCGCAGCCGGGCCCTGATCGGGTCGGGCCGCACATAGCGCGGCACCGCCCAGATGGTGTCCATCGCGTTCTGCAGCGCGGTACCGGCGCCCAGGCCGCCGTAGAGGGCGCCGATGATGCCGACGACGACGGCCGTGGTGCCGCCGCTGAGTGCATTGGGTTCGCTCATCTGGTCCCCCAGCAGCGGAAACTGGCTGATGGCGGAGTCGACGATCTGATCACGCCACTGCGGCCGATCGCGCAGGACGACCCCGAGTGCCGTGGTGAGCAGCATCAGGACCGGGAAGAGCGAGACGAAGGTGTAATAGGTGATCAGCGCGGCCAGATAATTGGCCTGGTCATCGACATACTTGTAGACCACCGCGATCGCGAATCCGGCAGCGCGGCTGCGCTGTTGCACACGGTCCAGCCAACCCAGCATCGCGATCCTCCCCACCACGCGACCCGCTGCCGCGGCTCAGGAGTACCCGCTCACCGCCCCATCCTCACCTGCGGTTCATCCGACTGCGATCTGAACTCGGTCACCGCCGGCGCGCTTGGCGCTGTACATCGCCCGGTCGGCGGCATCGAGAAGCTGTTCGGTGAGCGCGATGGTGTCGACGGGTGCGCCGTGCTGGAGCGCGGCGCCTGCAATGCCGATGCTGACGGTGAAGCGGGCCGGAGCCCGATGGAACTGGCCGCACAGCCGCTCGGCCACCACCACCGCATCATCGATGGGTCCGATCGCCACGATCGCGAACTCCTCACCGCCGACGCGCGCGATCACCGCATGGTCGGCACAGTTCATGCGCATCAACCGGGACAGCGTCACCAGCACGCCGTCCCCGGTGGCATGTCCATGGGTGTCGTTGATCGCCTTGAAATTGTCGATATCGAGCATCGTCAGGGAAATCTGGAGGCGACCGCCGTCTGCCGCGGTCCCCACGAGCTGGCCGACCGATCGCAACAGACCGCGCCGATTCGCCAGTCCCGTCAACGGATCGATATCGGAGTCGACGGCCGCGTCGCTGAGCAGTTGCAACAACAGGCGCAGGGTGATCGGCACCACCGTCACCGCGGTCAGCCGCAGCAGACCGTCGGCCAATCCTTCATAGAGGTCGCCCGCCAGCGCCTCTGAAACGATACGCAGGACGATCGGCACCGTGGCCAACCCCAACACGATCGTCAGATGCGGCAGCGTGTGTAGGCCGGCCACATACGTGGCGGTGAGCGCGAACGCCAGCGTCCCGGTGACGGGACTGTCGTCGAGTACATACAGCACGCACGTGAGGGCGATGCTGGCGTTCAGGACGATGACTATGAACCTTGACTGCTGGTAGGTGGGCCACCCGGCAAACCACCACCAGCCGAGCAAGATTGCCAGCACACCGCACAATATGGTCACGATGCGGATGACGGGCGATACAACGCCCTGGTCGCTGAATGCCATCAGTACCGGCCACGCCCCGATGGCGACGCAGGACGCCCCGACGCCCAATCGGGCGAGCCGTCCATAGCCACTGTCCTGCACCAGCTCGACGAGCCAGTCATAGCGGCCGGGTTGTCGCCACCATCGTCCGAACGTGGCGACCGCACCGGCATCGCCCACAGCAGACTCTCCCCTCTGCCGGCCCAGGTGGTACGGCAGCCCTGCCGCCATTGGACCACGACGGGGCCGCCAGTTTGGCCGAATGCTGTCCGCGCTCCGCCGAAACACCTTGGCCGCGGAGCGATGAGGGCGGGAACGATCTGAGCGCAACGGTGAGACTCTGGTCCCGCTGACTTCTTAACGCGGCTGCCGACCAAACCCGAGCCCACCTCGTGCCGAGATCACGCAGCCTGTCATCACCGACACTGAGGTCGCGTTACCCGCACACGGGTGGGACCAAACTGTACCTGGACGCCGCACCCTTCTAGGGTGGCGGAATGACGTTTGACTCCCATGGCGACCTGGCCCATCGGATGGCCGAGCTGGCCCGTGCCGTCGCTCTGCAGAGTGTCGAGGACGTGCTGCGCGATGTCACGTCAGCGGCCATCGAGTTGATCCCGGAGGCCGACACCGCGGGAATCCTGCTGATCGGCAAGAACTCGACCTACGAGTCGCTGGCAACCACCAGCGACCTGCCCAACAAGCTCGACGAGCTACAGGTCACCTTCGGCGAGGGACCCTGCATGCAGGCGGCGCTGGATGACATCGTGGTGCGCACCGACGACTTCCGCGACGAGCCACGCTGGCCGAAGTATTCACCGGCGGCCCTGCAGTACGGCGTGCGCAGCGGCCTGTCCTTCAAGCTATACACCGCCAACCGCACGGCGGGAGCACTGAATCTCTTCAGCTTTCACCCCAACGTCTGGACCGCCCGCGCCGAGACCACGGGCATGGTGTTGGCCGCCCATGCCGCCGCGGCAATCCTTTCAAGCCGCCAGAGTGAGGAGCTCGAGTCGGCGGTCGCCAGCCGCGACCGCATCGGGCAGGCCAAGGGGATCATCATGGAACGCTTCAAGGTCGATGACGTGCAGGCTTTTTCCTTGCTGCGCAAGCTGTCCCAGGACAGCAATATCAAACTGGCCGACGTCGCCGAGCAAGTGATCAACACGCGCGGCTGACCGGTGGACACCCCTCGGTGATCAGATCGGAGATCGGAGCGCGGTCTTGCCAACCGCGTGGCCATCTGCTGTCATGATGCCGAACATAATTACAATACCTTCCGTATCGTATTTTAAGGGGCCCGATGGTGACGTCGCCGATCGTGGAGTTCGACGACATCACCGACGACAGCCTCGGCGGCAAGGCGGCCGGACTGGCAGAACTGCGCCGGATCGGTCTGGCCGTACCGGTCGGGTTCGTCCTCGCCGATGCCGCACAGCGCGACACCATCGTCGACGCGGTCGGCCGCTTCACCCAAATGGCTTCCGCGGGAGCGGTTCCCGTCGCGGTGCGCTCCTCGGCCCTCGGTGAGGATGGGGTCGAGCAATCCTTCGCCGGACAGTACGAGACCGTGCTGAACGTCGGCAGCGTCGACGAGTTCGTCGCCGCGGTGCGCCGGTGTACCGAGTCCGTCGGTACACAACGGGCGTCGGCATACAGCGGGCACGATGAGGCCACCATGCATCTGGTGGTGCAGCAGATGGTGGACGCCCGCGCAGCAGGCGTGGTGTTCACGGCCGATCCCACCACCGGACGGCGCGACCTGATGATCATCGACTCCGTCGCCGGTCTCGGCGAGGCGCTGGTCGACGGGTCGGCCTCGTCGGACCACCTCGTGCTCGACGCCGATGGGACGATCGCACTGTCCGAATGCGCAGGAACGCCGATCCTGAGCACCGCGGAGATCACCGCGATCCGTACCGGAGCGCTGCAGGCCGCACGGCATTGGGGCATGCCGATGGATCTCGAATGGGCCATCGACCGAGCGGGAACGCTGTGGTGGTTACAGGCCCGCCCCATCACCACCCTGCCCGGCGATCTGAACGAGATGGACTCCCCGGTGGCCGGTGACGACCACGTCTACACCCGCTGCAACATCGGGGAGATGATGCCGGGTGCCTTCTGTCCACTGACGGCGTCGGTGTCCGGCTACGCCATCGATTTCGCGATGCAGACAACTCAGGTGGTGGCACGGGCCCAGCCGCGCTACGAGATGCCCTGGTTGCAGGTCGGCTACTTCTACGGCCACATGTTCTTGAACCTGACCGAGGGGACGGCCCTGAGTTCGGGCATCCTCGGCAACTCGCGCGAACAATTCTCGATGTCGATATGCGGTCGGGTGATCGACGAACTCGAAGCCAAACCCGCACAACCGTTCATCCGCAAGCTCGGCAACACGATTCGACTGGTCAGCCACGCACTGTCGGTCGGCCCCGCGATCCGCCGACTGGACGACCGGATCGCGCGATTCCGCATCCCCGCCACCACCGATGCGCGAGAGATGTTGCGCGCCCTGGAATCCGGGGTCGAGCTCTACTGTGACGTCACGCTCATCCATGTGCGGTCGTCGTCGCGTGCCGCTGTCGCGGCCAACATGCTGGAGAGCACCCTGATCGGCCGGGCCGTCCGGCAGGGCCGTACCGAAACCGACGGTCGCGCCGAGGCCATGCGCCTGATGGCCGGCGCCGACGATGTCGAGAGCGCGTTGATGCTCCAGCAGCTGCGGTCGGTGGTCGCGACGCTGGCTGACGATCAGCCGGAGGCACAACGGTTCCTCGCCCACGCACCCGATGTGGCCGTTCGCAATCTGTGCGCCGACAGCGCTGGCTCCGGGTTGCGCGAGTTCCTCGGTAGGCACGGCCACCGCGGATACCGCGAGCTGTGTATGCGCGACCCGTCCTGGGCGGACGATCCGGCCGGTCTGGGGTCGATGATGCAGGCCATGCTGCGCGCCTCGCTCGTGTCCTCCGAGCGCGTTCCGGCCCCCGAGACAGTGCACGACAAGCCGAAGAAGCCGATCGAACTGCTGGCCCGGCTGGCCAGGGGTGGGGCCCGCGGGCGCGAACAGACCAAGGCGAAGATGGCGCTCATGGCCCATGCGCTCAAGCGTGGATACCGTGGTCTCGGCGAGCTGCTCCAGCGCACCGGCCGGCTGCCCGATGCCGATCTCGTGTTCTTCTTCGACCGCTCCGAGCTGGCGCAAGTGGTGGGCGACGACGACATCACCGAGCTGGTCCGGCGTGCGGCGAAACGCCGAGATGCCCTCCCCTACCAGGACGCGCTCGAATTCGACGACGTCTCGGTGGGACGACCGAGACCACGGATCGCGACACCGCACGCCGGAGAACTCGGCGACGATGACACGGTCATCGGCCGTCCGGCGAGTCGAGGCGTGGTCGAGGGCACCGTGCGGGTGGCGAAATCGGTCCACGACGCAGGGGCGGTGCGTCCCGGCGAGATTCTCGTGGCACCCGTGACCGACGTCGGCTGGACACCGTACTTCACCGTGATCGCCGCTCTGGTCACCGATATCGGCAGCTCGGTGTCCCACGGCGCCGTGGTGGCGCGCGAGTACGGCCTGCCCTGCGTGGTGAACACCTTGATCGGCACCCAGACCTTCCAGACCGGTGATCGCATCAGGGTCGATGGCGATCGGGGTCTGGTCACCCGGATCCGTTGACGGGAGACGGGTCATCGGCTGTCGTCCGGTGAACGATGGTCTGCCGAGTATGGTCTGTGCTGCACAACGGAACGCCGACATCACGTTGGAGGGGATCGTTCGGTGGGTAGTTACCGAGCATGAGGCCGCATGTCAGGACACCCGAGGCCGCCGATGAGCGCTGACGCCACGCCCGGCCCGCGCCATCCGGCCGGGGATGTCTTCAGTTCCGACCCGCAGATCGGCGTCGATCTCGCGCGGGTTAACTGGGCAGACACCCCACTGGGTGATCCCTCGGTCTGGCCCCAGAGCCTGCAGACCGCGGTGCGCATCCTGCTCAGATCGCGGTTCTCCATGTGGATGGCCTGGGGGCCGGAGCTCACCTTCTTCTGCAATGCGGCCTACCGCGATCAGACGTTGGGCAGCAAGTATCCGTGGGCGCTCGGCAGACCGGCCCGCGAGGTCTGGGCCGAGATCTGGGAGGACATCGGCCCGCGCATCGACCACGTGTTCAGCACCGGCGAGGCGACCTGGGACGAGGGGTTGCAGCTGATCATCCAGCGCTCGGGATTCCCCGAGGAGAGCTACCACACGTTCTCCTACAGCGCGCTCAGTGACGACGACGGACACGTCGTGGGCTTGTTGTGCGTCGTCAGCGAGGACACCACCCGCGTGATCACCGAGCGGCGGATGGCCACCCTGCGGGAGCTGGGCTCCGACCCCAATCTGCTGCCGTCGGAAGATCAAACTCTGCAGTCGGCGGCAGCAAAGCTCGGCCGCAACCGCTTCGATCTCCCCTTCGCCCTGTTGTACCTGTTCGACGGTGCCGGCGACGCCCGCCTGGTGGCGCGCATCGGCATACCCGCCGGGAATCCCGCGGCCCCGGAGTTGCTGCGCATCACCGACGACGGCCCCGCCACGGTGTGGCCGTGTGCCGAAGCGGTCGCCGGGCGCGCGACGGTCGTCGAGCTCGTGGGCGCACCGTTCGCGGATCTCCCGACCGAACCGTGGTCGCAGCCGCCCGTTCAGGCGCTGCTGGCGCCGCTCACCCAGCAGGGCACCGCACCCTACGGGGTACTCGTCGCCGGGCTCAACAGGTTGCGCCCGCTGGACGACTCCTACCGCGGATTCATCGACCTGGTCGCCGGTCACATCGCCGGCGAAATCGGCAGCGCACGTAGCTATCTGGCCGAACAACGCCGCGCGACCGAGCTGGCCGAACTGGACCAGGCCAAGACGGTGTTCTTCTCGAATGTCAGCCACGAGTTCCGGACCCCGCTGACGTTGATGCTCGGCCCGGTCGCCGAACTGCTGGGCGGTGACGAGAAGAAGATCAGCCCAGATGCCCGACGAGATCTGGAAGTCGTGCAACGCAATGGCTTCCGCCTGACGAAGCTGGTCAACACGCTGCTGGATTTCGCACGGATCGAGGCGGGCCGGACACAGGCGCGCTATGAACCGGTGGACGCCGCGGCCCTGACGGCCGAGCTGGCCAGCGGGTTTCGCTCCGCGGTCGAGCGCGCGGGTCTGGAGTTCGTGGTGCAGTGCCCACCGTTGGGCGAACCGGTATACCTCGATCGGGACATGTGGGAGAAGGTCGTCCTCAACGTCCTGTCGAACGCGGTGAAATTCACTGCGTCCGGCTCCATCTCGGTGCGTACGGAGCGCGACGGCGGCGACGCGGTGTTCATCCTCGCCGACACCGGCATCGGCGTCTCCGCCGACGAACTGCCCCGGCTCTTCGATCGTTTCCACCGGATCCCGGCAACATGGGCACGTTCGCATGAAGGCAGCGGTATCGGGCTGGCCTTGGTGCGTGAGCTGGTGGCACTGCACGGTGGCACCATCACCGCGCAGAGCACCGAGGGTGTGGGCACCACCTTCACGGTGCGGATCCCGTTCGGCACCAAACACTTACCGGCCGACGCCATCATCACCGCGGGCGCATCCGGTACCCCGAACGGCGCGCCGTCGCAGACGGGGAATCCCTTCCTGGAAGAGGCCTTGCGCTGGCTACCCGAGGACGAGGACGCCGACGCGGTACCGGTTGCCGAAGCATCGTCAACCGCCTCGGCACGGGTGTTGGTGGCCGACGACAACGCCGATATGCGGCACTACATCACCAGGCTGCTCACCGGCGCGGGTTACGCCGTCGAAGAGGCCTCCGACGGCAGGCACGCCCTCGACATCATCCGAACTCGGCCACCGGAGTTGGTGGTCAGCGATGTGATGATGCCGCACCTGGACGGTCTGCAGCTGGTTGCCACACTGCGCACTGATCCGCGTACCGCCGCCTTGCCGGTGTTGTTGCTGTCCGCTCGCGCCGGCGCGGAGGCCTCGATCGACGGTCTGCGCGCCGGCGCCGACGACTATCTGGTCAAGCCGTTCGCCGCATCGGAACTGTTGGCACGAGTGCAGGCGAACATCACGCTGGCTCGGATGCGGGCTCATCACGCCCGCTGGCATGACGCACTCATCGATTCGTTGCAGGAAGCGTTTTTCGTCTGCGACGCAGACGGAGCGGTTGTCGAGATCAACGCCGCATTCACCGAAATCCTCGGTTACGGTCCGGAGGGACTTCCCTACCCGCCCGTCCATCCTTGGTGGCCCGACGCCGTCACCGACCCCGACGCCCATCAGCAGATCGCGACAGCTTTCGAGGACCTGCTGCACCGGGACCGCGGCGTCCACACCGTGCCGGTGTGCCACCGCGACGGCCATCGGCTATGGGTGACATTCTCGTTCACGCATGCCGAGGACCCGGATACCGCAGAGCGGCTGACGGTGGGCACGCTGCGCGACGCGACCGCCGAGCACTACCGCCGACGCCACGACACCGCACTGGCGGATCTGAACCACGCCCTGGTCCTCGCCGAGACGGTGGACCAAGCCGTCGCATCCACCGTCACGGTGGTCCGCGAGATATGGCAGGCGCGGCGTGTCCTCGCCGTCACCTTCGGGACCGACACCGAGCACCCGGCAGTGATCGCAGCCGGAGTGCCCACCGAATGGGATGACCTCCCGTCGAGCAAGCGCAGGTTCATCGAGTCGCTGTGCGACGCGGACCCGCTCACCTCGCTCACCGGTGGGCCGGGAACTGCGGCGATCGCGGTGTCACACCCGGACGGTGTGCTGGTCGTGTGGATGGAACTCGCCGAGAACCGGCCGTTCACCGCACCGGATCACACCTTGCTCACCGTGCTTGCCGGACATCTCGGACAGGGCCTGCACCGCGTGCACCGCCTCGACCAACAGCATCAGACGGCCGTTGCGCTCCAACACGCCATCCTGGGTCCCTCGGCTCTGCCGTCAGGGTTCACCGCCCGCTACCTGCCGGCAACCACACCATTGCAGGTCGGTGGGGACTGGTATGACGTCATCGACCTCGGCGACCGCCGGGCCGGTCTCATTGTCGGCGACTGTGTCGGCCACGGGTTGGACGCGGCGACCGTGATGGGCCAATTGCGGAGCGCGTGTCGCGCCCTGCTACTCGAAAATCCCTCCCCGGCAACCGCGTTGGCAGGACTGGATCGTTTCGCGATGCAACTCCCCGGCGCCAGGTGCACAACCGTGTTCTGTGCGGTGCTCGATCTGCAGACCGGGGAACTCAGTTACTCCAACGCGGGGCATCCGCCCCCGATCGTGGTCGGGACCGACGGGTCCTCGGTGACGCTCGACGCCGCACGCGGTGTCCCGGTGGGGATCCGGCCTGGCCGGGATCGCGCCGTCGCGCTCCTGACACTGCCGGCGCGAGCGACGCTGCTGATCTACACCGACGGACTCGTGGAACGTCGACGCGAGTCGCTCGATGACGGCATTGCCCGTGCCGGTGCCCTCCTGCGCGAGGCCTGCTCGACCGATCAGGGCGACGCACTGGCCGATCGACTACTTGCCGGCATGACACCACCTCAGGGCTACTCCGATGACGTGGCGATGCTGCTCTATCGCCACCCCGGCCCCCTGCAGATCAGCGTGCCCGCGGACATCAGCCAATTGGCCGTCACCCGCGACGCCCTGCGAACCTGGTTGCTGGGCAACGGCCTGGACTCCGAACAGATGCAGGATCTGCTGGTCGCCGTCGGGGAGGCGGTGGCCAATTCGATCGAACACGGACACCGCGGCGGGAAGGCCGGAACGGTGACCCTCACCGGCAAGGTCAACGGGTCCGATGTTCACCTTCGTATTTCCGATACCGGTGTGTGGAAGCCCGCCGACGCGGTGCCACACCCGACCCGGGGCCGCGGGCTGGCGCTGATGCGCGGACTCACAGATGAGGTCACCATCCAGTCCGATCACCTCGGTACCACCGTCGACATGCAGGCGAGGATCCGCTGATGAACACCGAACTCACACTCCACGAAACCATTACCGACGGTGGTGCGGCCGCGCTCGAAGCGGTCGGCGAGATCGATCTGAGCAATGTCGAGGCATTTTCCGCCGCGCTGGAGGCTGCGACCGGGGACGCCGACAGTCTCCTCACCGTCGACCTCATCCACGTCACCTACCTCGACAGTGCCGCCATCAACGCACTGTTCCGGCACGTTGACCACATCAGCATTCTCGCCAATCGACTACTGAAGTCGATCCTCACCCTCAGCGGACTCGCCGATCTGGTGCCCGTACAGATCGTCGACGCGTGATACCCCTCAGCGGGCCGGGCAGTGCTCGAATTGCAGGCACACCCGGGTGCCGTGGGCGGTCCCATGGACGGTCAGGTCGTCACACAGCGCGCGCATGAGTTTCAGGCCGCGCCCCCGGGCCGGGTTCTCCGGTCCGGAGCGCGGATCCAGCCAGTGACCGCGGTCGACGACGCAGAGCCGGACCGTGCGGGCGTCGGTGTCGTGGCGGGCCTCGATGCTCATCACACCCGTGGCTTCCTCGCCGCGGTACGCGTGATCCGCGCAGTTGGCCAGGGCCTCGTAGGCGGCCAGCACGATATCGGCGATCCGCCCGGTATCGACGCTCACCCGCCGGGTCAGCCAGGCCCTGACCGCTGCGCTCAGTTCGCTCGCCGCCGTCGGTTCGGCGGTCGCCGTGACCACCAGATCGGCGTCCCCGGACTGGGCAGCGGGATGGGACGAAGCAGACATCTGTTGCGGATTACCCCATTCGACGCGGTCTAGTCACGACGCTCGCCAAGTGCGGGGGCCTCGTATAAAACCGCGGCGAAACGGGAACCCTGCCGGCTGCGGACGGACCACACAAACCAGACCGGGCAGGAGCCATGAGCACCGACGACATCGACGCCGACGAGCGGACGCGGCTGGCTGCGGTGGGGCGATATCGCAAGGTCATCGGTCCTTCCGATCCCGTCCTTGCGCGCATCGCCACGATCCTCGCAGAGGTATTCGACGCACCATATGGCGCCGTCACGCTCGTCGAGCGGGACAGCATCTGGATGATCGGCACCCATGGGCTGGGCATCGACCGGATCGATCGGCAGGACGGCCTGTGCGCCACCGCCATTTCCGGCAGCGGCCCACATGTGGTCCCCGACTGCCGGACCGACTCTCGTACCGCGGGTAACCGCTTCGTGCACGAGCACGGCATCGGTTTCTACGCCTGCGTCCCGCTGATCACTTTCGACGGTCACCACCTGGGCGCCGTCTCGGCAATGGACACCGGTCCGCGTTCCGATCCGTCGCCCACGCAGCTGTCGCTGCTGGCCGACCTTGCCGTCGTGGTCATCGAGCAGTTGGAACTGCGGCTGTCATCCTCGGAAGCCCTGACCGTCGAACATGGGCTACGCGCGGTCGCCGAGGCCGAACTGGACTCCACCCGCGCCGACAGGGACGCGGCAAGGCGGGATCGCGACAGCGCACATCTGGCGCTTGACGAGGCCCGCTCGGATCGTGCGGTCGCCCAGCGCGATCGTGACCAGGCGCGCTCGGACCGCGACGAGGCGCAGCTCGATCGGGAGGCCGCCGAACGCGAACGCGACAGCATCGACGACTACGCGACGGCACTGCAGCAGGTGCTGGTGCCACCGGTACTACCCGACATCCCCGGTCTGGACCTGGTCGCCGGGTATCACCCGGCATCACCACGCGATGTCAGTGGTGACTTCTACGACGCGTTCGCCCTCGATGAGCGAACGTGGGGTCTGTTCATCGGCGACGTGCAGGGCCACGGTGTGCATGCCGCCGTGCTGACGACGCTAATCCGATACAGCCTGCGCGCGGCGCTGCTGCACGACCGTGAACCCGCGTCGGCACTGGCGGAACTGAACGCGGTGCTGCTCCGTGAACTGCGTCCTCGCCGCTTCGCCACGGTGTCCGTATTGATCCTGCGGCCGCGCGGTGCCGGTGGTTTCGATCTGGTCATGGCCACCGGCGGGCACCCTCCCGCGCTGTTGCTCGATCCACGGGCAACCACCGCACACGCCGTCCGGCCGGATACCGGCATGCTCGTCGGGGCCACCCCGCACGCGACATTCGGGACGCTGCGGCTGACCCTCGAACCCGGTCAGACGCTGCTGCTCTACACCGACGGGCTGACCGAGGCACGCCGCGGCGCAGAGCCTTTCGACGATGCCGCGTTGGCCACCTACGGCGCGACCCGCACCGCTCTGAGCGCCGCCGCGCTCATCGACGACCTGGCCACGCTGATACCGAAACTCGACCCGACCGACGATATCGCGCTGCTCGCCCTCGGGGCGAACTCTTGAGCCGGTGATTACCGCTGCGCGAGAACCACATTCAACGCGTCGTCGAGCGTCGGGCAGACATCGATCACATCGGCCACCCCGACCAGTTGTAAGGGCCGGGCGGTCGTGGGTCCGTCGGCGACGACGGCCAACCGTACCGTCGGATGCTGGTGGACGGCGACCAGCGCACCGATGCCTATCGATGCCAGGAACTGCACGCCCAGCAGATCGATCACGACGCTCGCGGGCGCGCCGGTCATGGCCATCTCGATAGCCGCCTCCAACTGCGCGACGGTCACCATGTCGATCGTGCCGGTGACGGTGATGACCACCGTCCCGTCCTCGTGTCGGGTACTGATGCCGCATGCCGACGCACTCGAATTCCCCACCATGTTCGTCACCGCGACCTCCCGTTCGCTCGGCCGCTCGCACGGCGACCCGATCCTAACCGGTACCGTTGGTCTCGGTAACTCAGGCCGTTTCGTCGTCCATCGAGGTCACGAGTCGGTGCGCGATATCGGAGAGCTTTACATTGCCATCCTGGGAGAGCTTGACCAGCAGGCTGAACGCCGCCATGGAGTCGATCTTGAACCGTTCCATGATGATCCCCTTGGCCTGCCCGATCTCGTCACGACTGGTCAGGGCCTCCTCGAATTGGCTCTCGGTCTCCGCACCGAACAATGCAACCGACGCGTGGTGGGCGACGATGGCGCCGATGAATTCCGAGTCCTCCGAGAACACACCGGGCTCTCCGCCGTAGAGGTTCAGCGCTCCCAGATTCTGTTGCAACACGTACAACTGGAAGGACAGCAGGCTGAGCGCACCCAGCTCGACCGCTGCCGCCGCGAACCGCGGCCACCGCGTCTCGGTCGTCATCTCGTCGATGAGCACGGTGCGATGCTCACGCAGCGAACTCAAGCACGGGCCCTCGTCGAGTTCCGTCTGCAACATGTCCAGTTTGGCGACCAGCGGATCGCTCAGCGCCCTGGGGGTGACGGTGCGACCCTCTATCATCGAGACACCCGCCCAGCGCACACCCGGCACGATCTCGACCGCGCTCTTGACCACCGCCTCCAGGGTGGATTCGGTACCGGCCTGGTCCTGAATCGTCAGCGCCAGGTCAGCGAGAGCGCGTGCGAGATCGTTCCCCCGATCAGACATGCCCCAACGGTAACGCCGTGTTCGCTTCGTGGACACCCAGTCCGGTGCCGCTGTCGGCGTCGACATATACCCGACCAACTCCTGCAAACCTCGCGACGGGGATCGGCACGGGGTTCATAAGAGATTTCGCTTTTCGTCGTCCACCCTGAGGGCAGACACAGCATCGTCGTCGCCGTCGGTTTCAACGCACCACCGCGCCGGGTACAAGCTCACCAAGGGGCGCGATCGCGGCGCCGCAACACACCTGGAGGTTCGATCGTGATTCCGTTCATCTGCACGACCTGCGGAGAATTCGACCTCGACACCGCGGACTGCGCATCGTGTGCGCAATCTGCCCGCGACCACGGCACGGCGGGTTCCGCCGTCGCGTAACAGCCAGGCGGCCGGCGTACCCGCCTGAACTCGAGGTTCGATTTTCAACGCCTCGGGGTACTCACTAGATGGTTCAGATCCGAGCCACCCTCAGCACCGTTTCGAACAGGGGAAATTCGGATGCCACGAACCGATCAGCAATACGCCGAAATCGCCGATATGGTGCGGTTGTTGCGCAGCCAAGAGCCCGGCTCGGCTGAACACCGCGGCCTTAATGACGACGTCATCACCCGGACCCTGCCGTTGGCCGAGCACATCGCCCAGCGCTACTCCGGGCGCGGGCAGCCCTACGACGATCTCTACCAGGTCGCCTGTATCGGACTGATCAAGGCCGTCAACCGGTTCGATCCCGATCGCGGAGCCGATTTCCTCTCGTTTGCCGTGCCGACGGTGATGGGCGAGGTCCGCAGGCACTTCCGCGACACCGGATGGGCCGTCAACGTGCCCCGGCGGTTGAAGGATCTCAGTCTGCAACTCACCAAGGCCCGCGAGGAGTTGACCCGCACCCTCGGCCACGCGCCGACCGCCACCGAGATCGCCACCCATCTGGGTATCGAACGAGAAGAGGTCATCCAAGCGACCGTGGCCGCCAGCCACTACTCGACCGTCTCCACCGACCGGCCCGCCACCGACGACGGCGAGGACTTCACCATCAAGGACACCCTGGGGTCGGTGGACACCCGACTGGACAAGATCGTCGACGTGGAGACCGTGCGCCCGCTGATCGAGAAGCTGTCTGCGCGCGAACGCGCCGTGCTGAACTACCGGTTCTTCGACGATATGACCCAGACCCAGATCGCCGAGCGGATGGCCTGCTCGCAGATGCAGGTGTCGCGCATCCTGGCCAAGGCGCTGGACTCACTGCGCAAACAGGCAGAAGCCCAGATGGCCGAGCGCCCGTCGGTCCGGCACAGCGCCGCCTGAGGTCATATCGCGTTCGGATCGGCCCGTTCGGCGATCAGCGCCAGTCGCCAGGTGCACTCGCGGTTGCGCGGCGCGACGCCGAGCAGCTGCACGGCGTCGGGGATCCAGCGCACCGGAGCGCTGGTTGCCACCTCTGTCATCTCGATCCGGCACCCGCCGTCGTCGTTGTCGTTGATCCGCATGGTGATCCGTGCCTTCCCGGCCGGGCGCACCTTGGCCAGCAGCACCAGTTCACGGCCGGGAGTGCAACTCTCGACCACCGTTTCATCGTCGATGACGACAGGCCAGGTTCCGATCGAGTGCAGTATCCGCGTGCCCGGCGCCGGCCAGTTCGCACTGACGGCACGAATCCGGCTGTTGCCGACCACCCAACCCGAATACGTCCACCCGTCGGCGAGGACATCCCACACCTGCTGACGAGTGGCGGAGGTATCTCTGCTGACCGTCATACCCGGTACCTCCTGTCTTCCACGACGCGAGTGATCCCGCGCGTCATCAGCACCGGATGTACCCCGTCAGCCAGTTACGAATCGCCACTTCCGTGAATTTTTCGGTTCACCTGCCGCGTCCAACACTCCACGCGTCGGCCAACGGATGCTGGAGCAGCTAGAGCCGCAATGCCTCGGCGATCAACGCTGCCTGGGCGATCACCGCGTCTTGCCACGGCTGCAGCAGATGCGCCGGCGAGTCGTCGAAGCTCTGACCGAACGGGTCGACCACCCCGGTCTCGTGACCGCTCAGGGCTTCCAGCACCGCCAGTCCGCAGAACGGCACGTGCACCGGCGAGTAGCCGCCTTCGTGGGAGAAGACGATCTTGCCGTCGCAGACGTCCCCGGCCAAGGTGACCAGACGTGCGGCCATATCCTTGAAACCGCTTGAGGTGACGGTCATACAGCCAAGTGGGTCGACCGGGCTCGGGTCGAATCCGCTGGAGACGAAAATGATGTCGGGCGCAAATGCCGTCACTGCCGGGACGGCGACCCGTTCGATGGCTGCCAAGTAGGCGCCGTTGCCCGAGCCGGCGGGTAGGGGCACGTTGATGTTGGTACCGCCGATGCCGGTGTCGGTGACCGCACCGGTGTCCTGCGGGAAGAGCCGGTCCTGGTGCAGCGAGATGGTGAGCACATCGGCGTCATCCCAGTAGATGGATTCAGCCCCGTTGCCGTGGTGGACGTCGTAGTCGACGATGGCGACCCGTTGCACACCGAGGTGCGCACGCACGTATTCGATGGCGATGCTCACGTTGGAGAAGATGCAGAATCCCATTCCGATGTCGCGGCGGGCGTGATGTCCGGGCGGGCGCACCAGTGCGTAGGCGTTTTCGGCAACGCCGGTGAGGACGGCCTCGGCCGCGGCGATGGTGCCGCCGGCAGCCAGTCGGGCGATGTCGTAACTGCCGGGTCCGAACGGGGTGAAGCCGTCTCCCCCGTCGCCGCCCCGATCGGCGCTGTCGCGTTCGATACGGTCGATGTGATCGGCGTCGTGCACCCGCAGCAGATCCTCGCGCGTCGCCATCCGGGCGGGGACCCGAACCAGTTCGTCGATCATCCCGGACACCTCGACAAGGCCCGCCATCCGGGATTTGGATTCCGCACTCTCGAAAGTCATGTGCGGCTGGTTGAAGCCGCCGGCCGGGAAGATGCCGACGTGGGTTCCGGTGTCGTGCCAGGCATAGCGTTCGTGCCAGACATAGCCGGTGCGTCGTTGTGCGGTCACGGGGTTCCCACCTTGTCCGTTGCGTACAGGGAATCGAAAAGCTGGTCCACGCGCCGCTTTTCCTCGGCGCTGTGCGGCCTGGCGTAGGACACGATGGTGTAGACGGCGAAGTTGACAGCCAAGGCAGCCACCCCTGAGGTCATACCGCCGAGCGCCGAAATGGCGATCGGGTAGAGCACCTGCAGCACGCAGGCCGTGCCGAAGCCGAGGACCATCGCGGCCACTGCGGCCGTGGCATTGCCTCGGCGCCAGAAGATTCCGAGAAACACCGTCGGCGCCAGCTGCACGATGCCCTGATACGACACCTGCGCCAGCGCGACCATGCCGGAGGACAGCGCGTCCGTCGTCGCCACCGCGACCACACCGGCCAGCAGCGTCAGCACACCGACCGAGACCTTGCCCCAGCGCTGATCTTCCACCCGGGTGCCACGGGCCACGCCCACCACGTCGTTGGCGATCTGCGCGCCAAGGGCCTGGAGGTTGGCGCCTACGTTGCCCATGGTGGCCGCCAGCACGCACACCCCGGCCAGCGTCAGGATGACTGGTCCGCCGATGGCGGCCGTCAGGAACCACACCTCGTCGGGTGCGTCGGCCACGCCAGGATAGGTCGACGCCGCGACTGCCAGCAGGCACAGCGAGGAGCCGAAGATCAGCAACAGCGGGGAGGCCATCACCGCGGCACGCTTGATGGTGTGGGTGCTGTTGGACGCGAACAGCCGCACGAAGATGTCCGGCCAGCACCAACCCCCGAGGGCGCCGGTGGCGATCAGCGAGAACAGATACAGCGGACCGTCGACACTGCCGGGGCCGGGCAGGGTGAAGAACGCCGGATCCACCTCGCCGAAGCCATGGCCGTTGGTCAGCAGCCAGGTCAGCAGTCCGAGGATCAGCACGGTGCCGATCAGGTAGGCGACGATGCCCTGGACGAAGTCACTGACGACCAGGCCACGGGCACCGAGGCGCACCGTCCACCACTGCCGGGCGACCAGCACGCCGATGCCGATGAGGGCCGCACCCGCTGCCGGTACGGCGCCGAACGACAGGTACTCGAACACCAGGGTCAGCGACTGCATGCCCAGCACAATCCACGGGAACGAGGCGATGACGCCGATGACGGCTGCGACCACCCGCACGGCGGTGGAGCCGTACCGCAGGCCCAGCAGGTCGGCTTGGGTGCGCAGGTCGAATTGCCGGCCCCATTCGTGAACGGGCTTGGCCAGCAGGAACATCAGCACGACGGCCAGGATGGAGTAGGCCACGAAGTAGAAGCCGATGGCGCCGGCACTGGCCGCATAACCGGCGAAGGCGATGAAAATGGTGCCGGGCAGCCAGGTGTTGACGAACGCCATGGCTGAGAAGAGGGGTCCGAAAGACCGCCCCGCCGTGGCATATTCGCTGAAGTCCACGCTGCCCTTGGTGCGTTGCAGCACGACCAGCAGCACGATCAGGAAGACGGCGATACCGCCGTATCCGATGAGGATCTCCATGTCAGTCCTCCCCCACCGAGCTGTCGGCGCGGTACATGATCAGCAGCGAGACAACGCCGAAGACGCCGGTGATGAGGAAGAACCAGATCCCGTTCTGGCCGAGGTACCACGTCAACGGAGGGAACAGCAGGAGGACGAAGTTCAGGGCGGCCAAGGCGACCACGCTGGTCGGGTTGCGGCGTTTCGCTGCGTGTGGGGCGTCGCTGGACATTCGCGTCTCCATTCATGCCGGAACGTTCCGGCACATCTGAGACTCGCGCCACACGCGGGGTCTTGTCAAGGGGTGAGGCACAATTTACGCGCTGGTTACGATGGCCGCATGGCAGCGCGACGGGTGACGATCGTGGAGATTGCCCAGCATGTCGGGCTGTCGAAGACGACGGTCTCCGACGCGCTGCACGGCGGAGGCCGGGTGTCACCGGCCACCGCAGCGAAGGTGGCCGCCGCCGCGCGCGAGCTCGGCTATGTGACCAACCGGGCGGCTCGGCAGTTGCGCGGCCGCAGCGTCGGCGCATTCGGGATATACATCCCGCCGATCGCCAGAAACTTCAACTTCTACATGGAGTTCGCCTTCGGCGCGGCCCATGGCTCGGCCGAGCACGACGCCGATCTGACGCTCTTCGCCCGCGACGCCGAAGTGGGTCCGCGGCACTTCCAAGTTGACGGCGTCCTGGCGGTTGATCCCCTGCCCGGCGATCCGATGCTGCAGCGCCTCGTCGAAGTCGGTATTCCGATGGTGACGGCCGGCCGGCCACCCGAGTCGCTGGCCGATGCGGTGGCGGCGGTGATCGAAGCCCCACACAGCGACCTTGCCCGCCTGGTGCTCGACCACCTGCGCCAGTGTGGCTATCGCCGGCCGGCGTTTGTGGGATCCGATCGCCGGTTCTACTCGTCGTGGGCCGACGACGTCCGGCAGAGTTATCTCGACTGGTGCGCAACCCATTCCGCGGAGCCGTCGGCTTTTGATTGCCCGCTGGACGCGACGCTGGACGAACTTCGTGCGGCGGTGCGGTCGGCCACCGCGCCGGCGGATGTCGACGCGCTGGTCTGCGCGCCACAGGGCTTTGCAGGCCGGGCCATCGGCATTCTCGAGACGGCGGACCGGCACGTGGGCTCCGGGTTTGGCCTGGCGTCGTTGAGTAGCGATCCGACAACGGAATTGAGCAATGAGCAGATCACCGCGGTGGATCTGGCGCCGTGGACTTTCGGACGGGACGCGGTCAACCTACTGGCTGCGGTGGTCGCCGGCGAGTCCCTGCCCTACCTCAACCGCTTCGAGAAGGTCAGTATCCGAGAGGCCGGTGAGACCGGCCGAAAGTCGTGGGCGATGTTGTCCGGCAACGTCAGCCGGCCGACGGACCCCGGTGATCCGAGATGTCGTGGCGTGCCAACCTGAAAGGCCGGTTGTGAGATCAGGCCAGCCCTTGGCCGAGGCCGTCGCGGCAGGCCGTGGCTAGGCTGGTCCGATGACTCTGGTCCGAGCACGAGGCTGACCGCCTGCATGTTCATCATCATCCTGTGTACGGTGCTCGGACTGACCCACCTGTACGTGTGGAAGCGGTTGATCAAGGACACCACCGGGCCGGGACATGCCCGCACGGTGCTGACGGCCGCCTTCCTGACCATGGCCGCGGTGTTGGTGATCGCACTGCTGGTGCCACGGCTGACCGGGCTGGACGAATCGGCATGGTTCGCCTGGCCGGGATACCTCTGGTTTGCGTTGGTCGGCTATCTGCTTCTGACGCTGCTGTTGGTGGAACCGATCCGACTGGCGCTGCGGGGGTGGGTGCGTCGCGGCGGGACGACCGGTGAGCCCGCCGAACCGGGGACCACCGCTGAGGTCACGCCGTCACCCGGTGCGCTCAATCGCCGTGTATTTCTGGCCAGGACCGGCGCCGCGGCGGCAGGCGCGGCGGCCACCGGACTGGTGGGCTACGGAGCGGCCACCGCACTCGGACCACCTGACGTCCTGCAGGTGCCGATTCGACTCGGCCGGCTGAATCCGGCGTTCAACGGCTTTCGCATCGCCGTCGTCTCCGACATCCATCTCGGGCCGCTGCTGGGACGCAGCCATACCGAGCGGATCGTGGAGATGATCAACGGGACCGATGCCGATCTGGTCGCGATCGTCGGCGATCTGGTCGACGGCACGGTGGACAAGCTCGGCCACGCGGCGGAGCCCCTGCAAGATCTGGTGTCCAGGGAAGGTTCGTTCTTCGTCACCGGCAACCACGAGTACTTCGTCCCGGACACGATGCCGTGGTTGCGCGAACTGGATCGACTCGGTGTCACCCCGCTGCGTAACGAAAACACCCTGATCCGACGGGGCGCAGCCGCTTTGCACATCGCCGGGGTCAATGACCTCGCCGGCGAAGAGCACGGCGACCCGCCCGACTACGACCGTGCACTGGCAGGTACCGACGGACCAAACCCGACGGTGCTCCTTGCCCATCAGCCCGTCATGGTCGAACAGGCCGCCGCGCGCGGTGTCGATCTACAACTGTCCGGTCACACGCACGGCGGACAGACCTGGCCGTTCCAGTACATCGTCGAGGCGGTGCAGCCGTCCTTGGCAGGATTGTCGACCCTCCAGGACACTCAGCTGTACGTGTCTCGCGGTGCCGGGTTCTGGGGGCCGCCGGTACGGGTCGGCGCCCCGCCGGACATCTCGGTGCTGACACTCAACGCCGACCGGTAACCGACCGGTAGCCGACCGGTAGCCGATCCGCTTCGAGCCTCAGACGCACCCGCTGACGCTGACCCGCCTGCCGAAGTTCGCACACACGCTGACATCCGGCGCCGGCGGCGGCGGAACGTACACCGGTGGCGGAGGGGGTGGCGGCGCGCCGGGTGGTGGGGGCGGCGGCGGTGGCGGTGGCAGGGCGCTGTCGAGGTAGCCCAGCGGATCGGTGCACCCCGACACATTGACGTGGAACCCGCCCACCGAGCCGCACACGGTCGCACCCGAGACCGGCGCGCCGGCGATGCCGAGCCCGCCCACGGTGATCGCGGCCAGCAGGGCCGCCCGCACGATGTTGCCGATCCTGAGGTTGCCGATCATGTCTCAGCCCAGAACGTCATGCTGCGTGGGCAGCGACACGTTGCAGCGTGCCCGCAGCTCGGTCAACGGCGCGCGGATACCCCGCAGCTCCGCGGCCACCTGCGGGTGCGCCTCCAGGTACGCGCGGGCCCGCTCGACGGTCTGCTGCTCGGGCAACCCCTCCAAGCTGGACAGCTCCGCGTTGACCTCGGCGTGGGTGAACAGGTAGGCCGACATGGCGAAGTTGACTCCACCGGCTACGCCCGCGATGTCGGCCACGGTGCAATTCGGTGGCGGCTCGGCGTTGGCCACCCCCAGACCGACCGTGGCCATCACGATGCCGATTCCGCTTACGAGAATGCCTTTGCACAGCCTCGACATCACAGCGCCTTTCCCTGGACCACCATCTGTATCCACATATCGTCACCGAGCTACCGCCGAAATGTCACTCTTTCGGCGGCAACTGCCGAACCAAGCATTTGTTTGCTTGCACCGAATCGGCGAGTTCCGACGTGGTATGGACCAGCGTCGAGTAGTTTGCTGATTGAAAATTCGATCGAGAACGCCGCGACCTACGGGCGGGGGCCGCGCGAGCCTGAGGAGTTACCGTCAAACGACTGATTGCCGCGCTGACCGCGTCGGTCGACCCGGAGTCACTGATGTCGCGGATCGCCGAACAGGTCTGCGTGTTCAACCCCAAAGCCGACGGTGCGGCCGTAGGCATGCTGACCCCCAACGGATCCTTCGTGTTCGCCTCCGCGCACGGTCTGAGCGCACCGGCGCTGGGCACGGTGGTGCCCGCGGTCGCGTCCTTCCAAGAGCTGGCGCTCTCGACCCGACAGCCGCAGGTGAGCCAGAATGTGGCCGAAGATTCTCGGTTGCCGGAACAGACGCGCCGGCTCGCCACGGAAATGGGCATCGGGTCATGGGCGGTGATACCGCTCTTCCATCAGCACCGGGCGGTCGGGGCGCTCTCGGTGGTGGCCACAGGCAACGACGTCTTCGACGCGGTCGATATCGCCGGCCTCACCTCCGTGAGCAGTTTCATCTCGGCCCTGATCGGTTCGCAGACCGAAATGGCCATACTCCTGCGCGACCTCTTCGACGAGGGTGTGGGTCCGCAGCACGATTCGTCGGCACGGTTCGCGGGATCGCTGCTGATGCCCCGGGAGACCCTCGACGAGGGCGCACACGCCGAACTGGACGGCTTGCTGGAGCACCCGCGAATCTCCCCGGTGTTCCAGCCGATCGTGGATCTGAAGTCCGGTACCACCGTCGGCTACGAGGGTCTCTCCCGCTTCCCGGGGGACGTCACGCGCCGCAGCACCGCCGACTGGTTCGCCATTGCCCGGGGACTCGGGCGCAGCCTGTCCATCGAAACAGCTGCCCTGCACGCCATCCTGCGTGCGGCGAAGGCAATCCCGCAGTCCTACATCATCTCGGTCAACCTGAGCCCCGAGACTGCCGTCGACCCCGGCCTGCAGCAGTGCCTGATGTCCTCGGATCGCCGCCTGATGCTCGAGCTCACCGAGCATGCGCCCTATCCACCCAACACCTTCGAGGGGCTGCAGCCCCTGCGCAGGTCCGGCATTCTGCTGGCGATCGATGATGCCGGCGCGGGCTATGCCAGCCTCACCCAACTGCTTCGTATCCGGCCCGACGTCATCAAGATCGACGCCGAACTGGTCACAGGTCTGGAGTCCGATCCGGCCAGGCGCGCACTGGTGTCCGCGGTGGCAGTGCTGGCCAGGGAACTGAACGCGCTGACGGTCGCCGAGGGCATCGAGAATTGTCGCCAGCTGCAGATCCTGAGCGATCTGGATATCAGGCTCGGGCAGGGCTACTACCTGGGGCGTCCCGCGGAGGTCACCGAGTTGCAGTGCTGAACCGGGACAAGGATCTCAGTTTCGTGCGGGATCATCGGGGTGCGTGGTCGAGATGAACTCGTCGATCAGCTCGATCACCTCGAAGGGAGCCTCGACCTGGGCGAAATGCCCTATCCCCGGCAGTATTTCGAGGCGGCAGTCCGGCCGGGCCTGCAGCGCGGAGTAGGCATGGTCGACCGGGATGATGTTGTCGTCTTCTCCCCAGATCGCCAGCACCGGAAGCTCTTCGCGCAGGTTCAACCGGTTCAGTGCGCTCACCGACTGACCTCGATAATCCACCACCGAGCGCAGCGTTCGCAGGAATGCCTCGCGTGTCTCACTGTCGGCGAAGGACGAGTAGGCATTCCAGATCTCGGCTCCGCGGGGCGACCGCAGACCCACCGATGTCAACCAGGAACGCACCGCGTTGCCGGCACGCAGAACCGGCGGCGGCGCGATCACCGGCATCACGAATTCCGCGCCCGGGGCGGCCAGCAATCGCAGGATCCAACCCACATCGGGCCCCAGTCCGCCGCTGCCGATGAGCACGAGCCGTCGACAGTATTCCGGGTGCTGGTAGAGAAACTGCATCGCCACCCCACCGCCCAGCGAGTGGCCCACCACGGTGGCCGAACTCACCCCGAGTTCGTCGAGCAGATCTCGCAGACCGACGGCGAAGGCACCGAGCGAATAGTCGGTTCTCGGCTTCGACGACTGCCCGTGTCCCAGCAGGTCCGGGGCGATGACCCGGTACTTCTTGGACAGCTGCGGCAGTACCGCCCGCCAGGTCTCGGCGCTGCCGGCCATACCGTGGATGAGCAGCAGAACCTCATCACCGTCGCCCTGGTCGACGACTGCCTGCCGCACCCCGTGAATCTCGACGAATCGTGTCTCCGCCATCTGAGCTCCCGTCCCCTCGCACCCGAGCCTACTGGCCGGTAACCGGCCCGACCAGGCGCGGACCGGATTGGGCGGGGATTACCTGCGGCTCACAGTTGCGGATGCTTCTTGTTCCACGGCGTGGCGGCCTGGAAGGCGCCGACGATATCGACGAGGCGGCGCTCGGTGAATGCGCTGCCGACCATCTGCAGGCCCACCGGGAACGGCAGACCGGCCTCGGTGGTGGTGAATCCGCCGGGGAAGGTGATGGTGGGCAGTTGCGAGAGCGTGAACGGCACGGTGAAGCGGTGCACCCCGGCGGTGGTCTCGTCGTCCATCCGGATCATCTTCTCCACCGGTGGCGCGATGAACGACATGGCCGGGATGAGTACCCCGTCCAACGGCGCCAGCGCTGCTTCCATCTGGCCCTTGAAGATCAGCCGTCGCTGCAGCAGCTCGTCGTATTCGATACCGGTCATCGCGATGCCACGCTCGATCAGCTCACGCAATGCGGGGCCATAGCTGTCCCGGTGTGCGGGGAACATGCTCTGGTGCGACCGCGCGGTCTGTGCCGCACAGACCCCGAACCAATCGGTGATGGCCTGGGTGGGATCGGGCAGATCGGTGTGCACCAGCTCCGCACCCAGATCCCGCAACATCTCTTCGGCAGCCCGATGCGCCTGTTCCACATCCGCACTGACGTCTCGATAACTCCACGACGGATCGACGCCGATTCGGACACCCCGCAAGGACGTCGGCATCTCGGTACCGAATTCCGGGACGGGCTGCAGCGAGGCGGTGGGGTCGCGCGGATCGGCCCCGGCGATCGCCCCGAGGATCAAACCGGCATCCCGCGCGGATCGACAGATCGGACCGACATGGTCGAGGGTGGCCGCCAATTCGACGACACCGGCACGGCTGACCCGTCCCCAGGTGGGCTTGAGACCGGTGGCGCCGTTGGAGGCCGACGGCATGCGGATGGATCCGCCGGTGTCCGAACCCAGTGCGCCGTAGCACAACCCGGCAACCGGGGCGACCCCGCTACCGCTTGAGGACACCCCCACCCAGCGGTTGGCGTCCCAGGGGTTCAGCGGGGCCCGAAACGGCGGCGTGTGCTCGGTGTACACGCCCTCGGTGGTGTGCACTTTGCCCACGATCACCGCGCCGGCGTCCTCAAGCCTGGTGACCACCGTCGCCGTGTCATCGGCCACCTGACCGGCACGCAACGCCATACCCGCCTCGGTGCGCCACCCGGCCTTGTCGTAGATGTCTTTGATGGCCAACGGAATTCCGTCCAACGGGCCACGCGGGTCGCCGGCCTTGCGACGTTGGTCGGACTCCTGTGCGCGCAGTCGCGCCTCGTCGGCGGCGACGAAGGCGAACGACCCGAGGCGTTGGTCGACGGCGCCGATGCGCTCCAGCGTCATCTCGGTCAACTGCGCAGAGCTGATCTCCCCGCTCGCCAGCAGCGGTACCAGTTCGCTGATCTCCCGGTAGTACAGCACCCCATCGGCGGTGTCAGCGGTCCCGGCGTTGCCGGTATCGGTGTTCGTATCGGTCATCTCGTCACAATCCTTTTCCGCGCGCTTCTGGGCTCACTCGCCGGCATCGACGGTCGTCGACTTGTGCTCGTCTGCCATGGGATCCTCGGACTCGGCCGCCGGCAACCCGTATTGGGAACCCTCGCTCAGGATAGTCAAGGGGACGTACACGATGGGACCCACCAGCATTGCGGCGAACGACGCGAAGTACAGCGGGTACACGCCTGCGACACCGAGCGCACCGACCGCGATACCGGTTGCGAGAGCAGTCATTCCACAGTAATTCCAATTCTTGACCCTACCCTCGCGATATTCGACCAGCGTGCTGGGGGCGAGTTTGAGCAGCTTGCGACAGATGAAGTAGTCACTGAGCAGGATGAAGATCCAGGTGTTGGTCATGATGCCGGTGACCGCGAGGAACTTGTCGGTGTACTGCAACACGTTGATCGGGTACAACGCGATTCCGAGGACCACCAGCAGCACCATCCACCACTGCCGGCCGACACGCTTCGGCGAGAGCACATCCCAGGCATTCGACAGGGCCAGCGACCCCGAGTAGAGGTTCATGACGTTGATCCGGACCTGGGTCAAGATGGCGAAGATGACGCCGAGCACACCCATCACGACGGCGAAGATCAGCCCGGGATCGGTGGCGGCCAGCTCGCGGGCCGAGCGCTCACCGTCGAAGTACTCGATCATCGTGAAGCCTAAGAAGACACCGAGCACCATGACGACCGAGATCATCAACAGTTCGACCAGCATCACCCCACCGGTGCCGACGTAGGATACCGAGCGCTTGACGAAACGTCCGTAGTCGGTGGCGATGAGCGCCTGGAACACGACCTGGCCGTTGGCCAGGCTCAGAGCCTGCCACATTGCGGTCGCCGTCACACCGTCCTCGACAACCTATTCACCCGGCCCGGCGAGCACATAACCGTTGGCCAGCATCACCATTCCGATCACGAAGAGGATCAGGAATATCGGCATGCCGAAGCGCTGCAGGACATTCATCGAGTGCATACCCCGCCACGAGTAATACAGCGCGATCAATGCGACGATCGCGAAGACCACGCTGGCCGCCGCGGAATCGATGGAAATCCCGAGGATCTCACTGAGCCCGTGCGAGACGATGCTGCCCTCGAAGATGAAGTAGAAGACGTAGTTGACGGCGTAGACGAAGGAGGCGATGGCCGAACCGCGTGCACCGAACCCCAACCCCCGAGACAGCAGTGGCAAGGAGAGGCCCTGCTGGCTGGCGATCCGCATGACCAACGCACCGACCACCGTCGCGCCGATGACCATGTACGCGATGGGGACGAGCACCCCGGGCCAGCCGACCAGGAACCCCATCTGACCGCCAAGGGCAAACCAGAACATGGCGGTCACGTTGCCGGTCAGTACGAGCAGGATGGCGGGGCGACGCCAGCGCTGACTGTCCGGCACCCGGGTGGTCGCATAACTTTCCACCTGGTCGTCCAGGCTGGTGGCCGGACCGTGGAAGTAGCTTCTCAAACTCAAGGCGTGAGTCCTTTCCGACTCTGATCTGCGCGGCGGGGTTCCGGTGCATTCGGTGACATCTCGTGGGCGGACGACATGGCGCACCGATAACCTCGTTCAGCGCCACACCGGAGTCGTTTACCTAAGGATGTGAACTACATCTCATCCGCGGGCCAGGCTGAAGTCAATGGCCATTACTGCACCCCGCCGTGCATAAATGCAGCCCAATAGACAGCACCTTTGTATTCTTCAATTCCCCTGTGGCACAAATGTTTCCATTGGTGCCTCGACTAGGGCGAGCGCCTGCCCAGGTTGAGGTCGGGGTGCGCTTCGACCGTATCGCGCAGGAATGCACACACCGTGCGCACTCGCTCGAGACGCTCGAGCTCCCGCGGTACCACCAGCCAGTACAGCCTGCGGACGCTGAAGGCGTCGGGCAGCACCCGGATCAGGCGTTCGTCACCGTTGGCGATATATGCGGGCAGTGGTGCGACACCGAGCCCGCTTCGCGCCGCCAGCCAGTGCCCGGTGATGTTGGATATCTGCGCATCGACACTCTGGACATGGGGTAGCTCGTCGAGAATCCGCAGCGGTTCGACGTCCATCAACGCATTGACGTACCAGATCAGGGTGTGCGCCCGCAGATCGGCGATCTTCGCGATGGGCGGGTGGGCGTTCAGGTACTCCGGGGTCGCGTAGAGACCGAGGTCATAGTGGCACAGCACCTCCGAGCGAACCGCGCGCGACGTCGGCCGCTCCAGGGTCACGGCCACGTCGAAGTGCCGCTCGGACACCGCATTGTGCACGGTAGCCGTGACGAGCTCGACGGTCAGACGTGGATGCGCCGCCTTCAGCTCCACGAGGTGCGGCGCGATGATGAACGCGCCGAAACCGTCGGTGGCCGTGATACGGATCGAACCGGTCAGGATGTCGGGCGTCGCGCCCTGGACGTCGTAGGCGGCCATCACCGCCGATTCGACCGCCTCGGCGCGGGGCATCATCCGTTTGCCCGCCTCGGTGAGCCGCCATCCGCTGGGCGCCCGGTCGAAGAGCCGCTCACCCACCGACCGCTCGAGCGCGGTGATCCGGCGCCCCACGGTGGTGTGGTCGACCTCCAGTACACGGGAAGCGTCGCTCAGCCGACCGGCGCGCGCCACCTCGAGGAAGTAGCGGAGATTGTCCGCGCTGAGCATGCGACCTCCTATCGTGCATTTTTGCAGTCACCGGAGCGTATTTACTCGTTGACTCGTGCGCAAATCTCACTTCCCATGGTGGGGTGACTCAGACCGCATCACGGCCCACGACCATCAGCCACTGGCTGAACAACGAACTGTTTCAAGGCACCTCGGGGCAGACCGCGCCCGTGACGAATCCGGCGTCCGGTGCGGTGACCGGTCAGGTCGCCCTGGCCTCGGTCGAGGATTCCCGGGCAGTCATCGAGGCCGC